>CADCVY010000093.1 GCA_902806275.1 uncultured Sphingomonas sp.
CAACGGCCGCCTGGCGCTGCATGCCGTTCGCCTGGACGGGAGCATGGCGGACACGCTCGTTGCCGAGAACCCCAAGGTCGACGTCGACGGCGTGATCCGCGTCGGCGACGGCGGCAAAGTCATCGGCTACACTTTTGCCGAAGACAAACGGACCTCGATCTACACCGATCCGCAGTTCAGCGGCCTGGCCAAGTCTCTGTCCAAGGCCTTGCCGAAGCTGCCGCTCGTCAACTTCCTCGACGCGACGCCGGACGGGCAGAAGCTGCTGATCTTCGCCGGCAGCGACAGCGACCCGGGGCGCTACTACGTGTTCGACCGAACCAAGAAGACGCTGGCCGAAGCGATGTTCGCGCGCCCGGCACTGAGCGGGCGGACACTTGCCCAGGTCAGATCGGTGGCCGTGCCAGGCGCCGGCGAAGTCACGATCCCGGCTTATCTAACGCTGCCGGCTGGGCGGGACGCCAAGAACCTTCCGGCCGTGGTCCTCCCGCACCGTGGACCAAGCGCTCGCGACGAGTGGGGTTTCAACTGGCTGGCGCAATTTCTCGCCGCCCGCGGCTATGCCGTGCTGCAGCCGCAGTACCGCGGTTCCGCCGGCTTCGGCGATGCGTGGCTCAACGAGAACGGCTTCCGCAACTGGCGGACGTCCATCGGCGACATCACCGCCTCGGCCAAGTGGCTCGGCACCCAGGGCATCGCCGACCCAAGCAAGCTCGCGATCCTCGGCTGGTCTTATGGCGGCTATGCAGCGCTGCAGTCCGCGGCTACCGAGCCCGAGCTCTACAAGGCGGTGGTGGCGATCGCGCCGGTGACCGACCTGGCGCTGACCAAGGCGGAAGCGCAGGGCTTCACCAACCGCCGCATTGTCGAGCGGGAGATCGGTTCCGGCCCCCACGTCGCGGAGGGCTCCCCGCTGCGCAACGCCGGCGCAATCCGGGCGCCGGTGCTGCTGGCCCACGGCGATCTCGACAGCAACGTGCGTATCGGCCAATCGCAGAAGATGGATGCGGCCCTGAAGGCGGCTGGCAAGCAGAGCGAGTTCCTCACCTTCAAGGGGCTCGACCATTATCTCGACGATTCCCGCGCGCGCACCCAGTTGCTGACCCGCGTCGGCACCTTGCTCGAGCGGACCATCGGTCGGTAGAACGCAGAGGGGCGGCCAAATGGCCGCCCCTTGATGTACTTCCGGTGGAAGGTCGGCTCAGCGCGAGTAGAACTCGATCACGAGGTTTGGCTCCATGCGCACCGGGTATGGCACTTCGTCGAGCTTGGGAACGCGGGTGTAGGTGACCTTCGACGTGCCGTCCGGAACCACGTAGTCGGGGATTTCGCGCTCGGCCAGGCTCTGCGCCTCAATCACCAGCGCCATTTCCTGTGCCTTGGGGCCAAGCTCAATCACGTCGTTCAGGTTCACTCGCCGGGACGCGATGTTGCACTTGACGCCGTTGACCCGGACGTGGCCATGGCTGACCAGCTGGCGCGCGGCCCAGATCGTCGGCGCGAACTTGGCGCGATAGACGACCATGTCGAGCCGGCGCTCGAGCAGGCCGATCAGGTTCTGCGAGGCGTCGCCCTTCATCGCGCTGGCCTCGGTGAAGGTGCGCTTGAACTGCTTTTCGGTGATGTCGCCGTAATAGCCCTTCAGCTTCTGCTTGGCGCGCAGCTGGATGCCGAAATCGCTGATCTTGCTCTTGCGGCGCTGGCCGTGCTGGCCGGGGCCGTATTCGCGGCGGTTGACCGGGCTCTTGGGCCGTCCGAAGACGTTCTCGCCCATGCGGCGGTCGAGCTTGTATTTGGCGCTGGTGCGCTTGGTCACGTGCTATTCTCCAATTCGCTTTTGTCGAAGCGCCCGGACCGCACCGCCTAGCCTGTTGCTGAACGCGACCACCGCTTCACCGGGCATGCGGGATCAATTGCGAGCCGCGCCCCTAGCTAAGCACCTGGCGAAGGTCAAGGTTCGCCGCGCTTCCGGGCTGGGTTCACCAAGGCCCGGACGACCCCGCGGACCGCTTTCACCTCGCGCGACGACCAGCCGGTCTTAGTGAAGATGGTGCGCAGCGTATTACGCGTCGCTTCCGTGCGCGACGGCGGGTGGAAATAGCCTTTGGCGACCAGCGCTTGGTCGAGCTGCCCGATGAGGCCCTCGAGTTCGCCATGCGGCGCCGCCGGCTCAGGCTCCTTGGCCGGCGGCTGCGCAAGCTGCGTGCTTCGCGACCATTCGTAGGCGAGCAGGATCACGGCCTGGGCCAGGTTCAGCGAGCCGAATTGCGGGTTGATCGGCACGGTCACGATCGCATTGGCGAGCGCGACTTCATCGGTCTCCAGGCCCGAACGCTCGGGGCCGAAGAGGATCGCCGACCGCCCCGGCGAGTTCGAGATGCGAGCCGCCATCTCCTCCGGACCGATCACCGGCATGATCAGGTCGCGGCGGCGGACCGTCGACGCATAAACCTGCGCGCAATCGGCGATGGCGTCCTTGACGGTGTCGAACACCCGCGCCTGTTCGAGCACCGCGTCGGCGCCGCTGGCCGAAGGGCCTGCGTCAGGGTTCGGCCAGCCGTCCCGCGGCGCCACCAGCCGCATTTGGGTCAGCCCGAAGTTGAGCATCGCCCGCGCCGCCTTGCCGATGTTCTGCCCGAGCTGGGGACGGACGAGGACGATGGCTGGTGCTGTCACAGCAGCTTGTCCTGGCCGGGCGGGACTCCTTCCTTTTCCACCCGCTCGGCGATTTCGGCGAAGTCGCCCGGATCGGTAAAGTCCTTGTAGATGCTGGCGAAGCGGATGTAGGCAACGTGGTCAATGCCGCGCAGCGCATGCATCACCGCTTCACCGATCTGGCCGCTGCGGACATCGTCCCCCTGCGTTTCCAGCCGGCGCTGTATCCCGCTCACCAGCTGTTCGATCTTGGCTGGGGAGACGTCGCGCTTGCGGCAGGCGAGGCCGATCGCACTCTCAAGCTTGGCGCGGTCGAACGGCTCGCGCTCGCCGCTCTTCTTGACGACTGTGAGGTCGCGCAGCTGGGCGCGTTCGAAGGTCGTGAAACGGGCTCCGCAGGCCTCGCATTGGCGGCGGCGGCGGATCGCGGCGCCGTCCTCCGACGGGCGGCTGTCCTTAACCTGGCTGTCTTCGTGCGCGCAGAATGGGCAGCGCATTCATCAACCTTGGTAGATCGGGAAGCGGGCGCAAAGTTCGCGGACTCGGACGTTGACGTCGCGCTCGACGGCGCTGTTCCCTTCGAGGCCGTTAGCGGCCAGGCCGTCGAGGACGTCAGCAACCATGTCGGCAATGTCGCGGAACTCCGCTTCGCCGAACCCGCGAGTGGTGGCGGCGGGCGAGCCGACGCGGATGCCGCTGGTCTTCATCGGCGGCAGGGGATCGAACGGAACGCCGTTCTTGTTGCAGGTGATGCCGGCGCGCTCGAGGCTCTCGTCGGCATCCTTGCCGGAGAGGCCAAGCGGGCGAAGATCCACCAGGGCGAGGTGGGTGTCGGTGCCGCCTGCTACCAGGTCGGCTCCGCGCTCCTTGAGACGATTGGCGAGCATTCGGGCATTGGCGATGACGGCGCGGGCATAGGCCTTGAACTCTGGCTCGAGAGCTTCGCCGAACGCCACCGCTTTGGCGGCGATCACGTGCATTAGCGGGCCGCCCTGCAGGCCGGGGAACACCGCCGAGTTGATCTTCTTGGCGATGGCTTCGTCGTCGGTCAGCACCATGCCTCCACGCGGTCCGCGAAGGGTCTTGTGGGTGGTGGTCGTCACCACATGGGCGTGGCCGAACGGGGAAGGGTGCTCGCCGGCGGCGACCAGGCCGGCGAAGTGGGCCATGTCGACCATGAACAGCGCGCCAACGTCATCGGCAATCTGGCGGAAGCGCGGGAAATCGAACTGGCGGGGGTAGGCCGAGCCGCCCGCGATGATCATTTTCGGGCGGCTCTCCCTCGCGAGCCGCTCCACCTCGTCGAAGTCGACCTGGTGGTCGTCCTGCCGGACCCCGTACTGGACGGCGTTGAACCACTTGCCCGACTGCGCCGGCGGAGCGCCGTGGGTGAGGTGCCCGCCGGCCGCGAGGCTCATGCCCATGATCGTATCGCCGGGCTTCAGCAGGCCCATCATCACCGCGCCATTGGCCTGTGCACCCGAGTGCGGCTGGACGTTGACGAAAGCGCATCCGAACAGCTGCTTGGCCCGCTCGATTGCGAGTGTTTCTACGGCGTCCGAGGGCCCGCAGCCCTGGTAATAGCGGCGCCCAGGATAGCCTTCAGCATATTTGTTGGTGAACACCGAGCCCTGTGCCTCGAGTACCGCCCTGCTGACGATGTTCTCCGAAGCGATCAGTTCGATCTGGGTCTGCTCACGGTGCAGCTCGGAGCGGATCGCGTCCTCGACCGACGGGTCAATTGCCGACAGCCCGCTGGTGAAGAAGCCGTGCGGCGCGCGGTAGGTCTGGTCTTGCTTGAGATCGGCGGCGGTGGCCATCAGTCGCTGTCCTGCAGTTGGCGGGAAAGTTGGTCGACGCGGCGCCCGTGGCGCCCGCCGGCGAAGTCGGTGCCGAGAAACGCGGCAACGCACGCCTTGGCCATGTCGGCGCCGATCAGCCGCGCGCCGAGGGCGAGAACATTGGCGTCATTATGCTCGCGGGCAAGCGCGGCCGATAATGGATCATCGACGCGAGCGCAGCGGCACTTGGGCTCGCGATTGACGGCAATGGAGATGCCGACGCCGGAGCCGCAGACCGCGATTCCGCGATCGGCTTGATCAGTGGCTATCGCGCGCGCCAGCGTGGCGCCAAATCGCGGATAATCGACGCTGTCTGCGCTGTTGGTGCCAAGGTCCGACACCTGGTGGCCCTGCTCGCGCAGCCAGGCCGCGAGTTCAGCTTTCAAGGTAAAGCCGGCATGGTCTGCGGCAAGGGCGATGCGCATGAAGGTGCACTAAGCCAAGCACGCGGCAATCGCCAGCGCCGACCATCGCAAAACGGCGGCAGCTGGCCAGCCACTTGCCATCGGGGGTGTCGCACTGCATTAGTACAGCATTACATAGGAGAGGTGAGATGCGCCGCGTGCTGCTTGGACTGATCGTTGCGGGGATTGCCACCAGCGTTGCTGCAGCACCGGCAGCGGAGAAGCCCGTCGAGGTGATGGTGCTTGGCAGCTTCCATTTCGACAATCCCGGCCGCGACATCGCCAATGTGCAAGCCGACGATGTGCTGCAACCGAGCTATCAGCGCGAACTTGACGCGATTGCCGCAGCGATTGCAAGCTGGCGGCCAACCAAGGTGATGGTGGAGCGGGTGGCGCCGGCACCGGACCTCATCGACCCCAAATATCCGGCATTCACGCCGGCCGACCTCGGCAAGAACAGGGACGAGCGGGTGCAGCTTGGCTATCGGATCGCGGCCCGCCTGCGAATGCCGACGGTGTACGCCATCGATGAGCAAGGCAAGGAAGGCGGGCCGGATTACTTCCCCTTCCAGCCGGTGATGGATTACGCCTCCACTCACGGCAAAGCCGCGTTCGTGGCGCAGCTGACGGACGCCGCCAAGGCTTACACGGCGCAAGTTGGACGGGTTCAGCGGGAAAAGGGCGTGGCCGCGGCGTTGCTGCTCAACAACGATCAAAAGGGCTTCGGTGGCCGCATCGGCGATCATTATCGCCTGCTTGCGGTAGGCGACAGCCAGGCTCAGCCGGCGGCCGATCTCAACGCCATGTGGTACCTTCGCAATGCCAAGATTTTCGGCAAGCTGATGAGCGTTGCCGAACCTGGCGACCGCGTGCTGGTCGTTTATGGATCGGGTCACGGCTACTGGCTTCGGCATTTCTCTGCGGAAACGCCCGGCTACCGCAACGTCGAGGTCGCCCCGTTCCTAGCCCGGGTTGCACGCCGCTGAAGCGTCAGGCGGCCGCCTTCAGCTCCAGCCGGCCCCAGATCTCCACCAGCGCGCCCGTGAGCTCGTCCATCATCGCGGCACTATGCTGCGGGCCGGGGGTGAATCGCAGGCGCTCGGTGCCGCGGGGCACCGTCGGGAAGTTGATCGGCTGGACGTAGAGGCCGTATTCGGCGAGCAGGATGTCGCTGATGCGCTTGGTCTTGACGGGGCAGCCGACCAGCAGCGGTACGATGTGAGTAACGCTGGGCATCAGCGGCAGGCCAGCTTCCGTGAACTTGGCCTTGAGCATCGCCGCGGCTTGTTGCTGTGCCTCGCGCTCGACTGACGACTGCTTGAGATGACGGACGCTGGCGAGCGCGCCGGCAACCAGCACCGGTGACAGCGAGGTGGTGAAAATGAACCCTGGCGCATAGCTGCGGATGCAGTCGATGATCGTCGCGGCCGCGGCGATATAGCCGCCCATGACACCGAACGCCTTCCCCAACGTGCCTTCGATGATGGTCAGGCGATCGGCCAGCCCCTCGCGATCGGTGATGCCACCGCCGCGCGGCCCGTACATGCCGACCGCGTGCACTTCGTCGAGGTAGGTCAGCGCGTTGTACTTGTCCGCCAGGTCGCAGATGGCGGCGATCGGCGCGACGTCGCCGTCCATCGAATAGACGCTCTCAAAGGCGATCAGCTTGGGCGTGCCGGCGTCCTCGGCCGCAAGCAGCTCCTCGAGATGATCGAGGTCGTTGTGGCGGAACACGCGCTTTTCGCAGCCGGAACTCTTGATCCCGGCGATCATCGAGGCGTGATTGAGTTCGTCGGAGAAGATCACGCAGCCCGGGAGCAGCTTGCCCAGGGTCGACAGCGCCGCCTCGTTCGAGACGTAGCCGGAGGTGAAGAGCAGGGCGCTGTCCTTGCCGTGGAGATCCGCCAGCTCGGCCTCGAGCTGGGTATGGTAATGGGTGTTGCCGCTGATGTTGCGGGTGCCGCCTGAGCCGGCGCCGACTTCGTGCAGCGCGATTTCCATCGCCTCGACGAGCTTGGGGTGCTGGCCCATCGCCAGATAGTCGTTGGAGCACCACACGGTGATCGGCTTGGGGCCGTTGCCGCCGAAGCAACGGGCGTTGGGAAACTGGCCCTTGGTGCGCAGGATGTCGACGAACACGCGGTAGCGGCCCTCGCCGTGTAGACGGTCGATCGCCGAACGGAAGATGCGGTCGTAGTCCAACGAAACCCTCGCTTGCGCGGCCCTTTAACTCCGGTGCGGCGTGATTTCCACCGCGAATGACTCGCAAGTGATTAGAGGACGCGGACGTCATCAAGGCCGAACCGGTCGAGGGCGCCGAGGAGCGTAGCGCGCGGTGGCGCCGTGAAGACGGCGATGCCTAGCGGCAGCTGCGCGGGCCAGGGCTGTTTGCGGGTCAGAAAGGCGATGCGGCGGGCGATGCCGGCGCCGCCGTCCACATAGGCGACGTCCGGCCAGGCCTCGCGAAGTTCGTCGGCGAGCAGCGGGAAATGGGTGCAGGCGAGAACCACCGTGTCGATCCTGCTATCGCCGGCAGCGTTGAACATTGGCTGCGCTGCCGCCCGCACATCGGCGACGCTGATGGTGTCCCCGGCCAGCTTGGCTTCGGCGAGGTCAACCAGATCGGGCGAACCGTGGGGGACGATCGTGCAGTCGGCGGCGAACCGTGAGGCGAGGTCGTCGACATAGGGCTGGCGCACGGTTGCTTCGGTGCCCAGCACGCCGATGACGCGCGTTCTGGACTGCTCGGCCGCGGGCTTGATGGCTGGCACGGTGCCGACGACCGGCAGATCGAGCGCGGCTCGCACGTGATCGAGGGCGATCGTCGACGCGGTGTTGCAGGCGATGACCGCGAGCCGAGGGCGAAAGCGCTCCACCAGGCGGCCGAGCAGCGCCGGAACGCGGCTGGCAATCTCCGCCTCGCTGCGCTTGCCATAAGGGTATCCGGCACTGTCCGCGGCATAGACAATCGCGGCCCGCGGTAGCAGCGCGCGTGCCGGCTGCAGCACCGACAGCCCGCCGACACCGGAATCGAAGAACAGGATGGGGGCATCCGCTTGCAAACCAAACTCCGCTCGGGCTGAGCTTGTCGAAGCCCTGTCCTATGGCCCGAAGTAGAGAAAAGGACAGCCCTTCGACAAGCTCAGGGCGAACGGATGTTGGTTGAAGGCGCTCGTGCTTTTGCTACCACGCGCTCGATGACCTCCAACACCCTCCTGGCCCTGGCGCTCGGCTATCTGCTCGGGTCGATCCCGTTCGGGCTGCTGCTGACGCGGGTTGGCGGTAAGGGCGACTTGCGCAAGGTCGGGTCGGGCAACATCGGGGCGACCAATGTGCTGCGCACCGGGAGCAAGCGGCTGGCCGCGCTGACCCTGGTGCTCGACTGCCTCAAGGGAACCGCCGCGGTCGTGATTGCATCGCGGCTGTTCGGCAACGACGCGGCGCGGTTCGCCGCCGCCGGAGCGCTGGTCGGCCACCTCTACCCGGTGTGGCTCAAGTTCCGCGGCGGCAAGGGTGTTGCGACGCTGCTTGGCATTCTGATCCCGCTGATGCCGACGGCGGCGATCATCTACGGGGCCATCTGGCTGATGCTCCTGCTACTCGTCCGGATCTCGTCGGTCGCCGGAATTGCCGCTGCGATCAGTGCACCGCTGATGGCCTTTGTCTTGGACAATGATTTTCTGCTCCCAATGCTGCTCGGTTTCGCTCTGCTCGTTGTGTGGAAGCACCGCGAGAACCTCGCCCGCCTGAAGGCGGGAACCGAGCCTCGCATCGGGAGGGCCAAGGGCTGACCGACGATCTTCTCGACCGGCTCCGGCTGGTCCGCTCGGCGGGCATCGGCCCGGTCACCTACCGCTAGCTCATCCGCCGCTTCGGAACCGCCAGGGCTGCACTCGATGCCGTTCCCGATGTGGCACGCCGCGGCGGCGGCGCTCCACCCCGGCTCTTCGGGCGCGACCAGGCCGAGCGCGAGATCGCTCAGGTGGAAAAGCTCGGGGGCAGGTACCTGGTGCTCGGCCAAGGGCTGTACCCGCGGCTGCTTGCGGCGCTGGACGACGCGCCGCCGCTGCTCACGGCCAAGGGCAACCTCAAGCTGCTCGACACACCGATGGTTGGCATGGTCGGCGCTCGCAATGCCTCGGCCGTCGCTTGCCGCTTCGCGCGAGGGCTCGCCCATGATCTTGGGCAGCAGGGACTGACGGTGGTGTCCGGCCTCGCCCGGGGCATCGACAGCGCCGCCCATGACGGCGCGCTTGGCACTGGCACCGTAGGTGTGGTCGCGGGCGGCCTCGATGTCTTCTATCCGCCGGAGAACGAGCCCCGGCAGCGGGCCATGTTCGAGGCCGGCCTGGTGCTGGCCGAGATGCCGCCCGGAACGGAGCCGCGAGCACGGCACTTTCCCTATCGTAATCGGATCATTTCCGGGATCAGCTGGGGGACAGTGGTCGTGGAGGCGGCGCCGCGCTCGGGATCGCTGATCACGGCCCGGCTCGCGGCCGAAGCTGGCCGCGAGGTGATGGCGGTGCCTGGATCGCCGCTCGACCCGCGGGCGCAGGGCTGCAACCAGCTGATCCGCGACGGCGCCACGCTGGTCCAGAACGCCGCGGACGTCATCGAGGCGCTCTCCCCGTTGCAGTCGCGGGTGGCGGCTCCGGCAGCGCGCTTCGACCCGGCCGCCTAAGAACCCGACGAGACTCTCCTGGGCGCAATCGAGCAGCTGCTCGGCCCATCACCGGTGCCGGCGGACGAGATCATCCGTATGTCGGGTGCGTCGAGCGGCGCCGTGCAGATGGCGCTGCTCGAACTGGACCTCGCCGGCCGGTTGGATCGGCATGCCGGAGGCAAGGTGTCGTTGCGAACGGCTTGACGGCGGGAATCGAGCGGCCCCACCTTTACGCGTATGCGTGAGGACATGTTTTGAAACTGGTAGTCGTCGAATCGCCCGCCAAGGCGAAAACCATCGAAAAGTATCTTGGGAGCGGGCACCGCGTGCTGGCGTCCTTCGGCCACGTCCGCGACCTGCCGCCGAAGGACGGCTCGGTCGATCCGGATCAGGCTTTTGACATGCTGTGGCAGGTCTCGCCCGACCGCGCCAAGCAGCTGAAGGCGATCACCGACGAGGCGAAGAAAGCCGATACCTTGATCCTGGCCACCGACCCCGACCGCGAAGGCGAGGCGATCAGCTGGCACGTCCAGGAGGTGCTCAGGGGCAAGAAGGCGCTGCCTAGCGACGTTCAGCGGGTGACGTTCAACGCCATCACCAAGGCTGCGGTAACCGAGGCGATGGGCAAGCCGCGTGAGCTCGATACCGATCTGATCGACGCTTACCGAGCACGGCGCGCTCTGGATTACCTGGTGGGTTTCACTCTGTCGCCGATCCTGTGGCGCAAGCTGCCGGGCGCCAAGTCCGCTGGGCGGGTGCAGTCCGTGGCGCTGCGGCTGATCGTCGACCGCGAGCGCGAGATCGAGATCTTCAAGCCCCAGGAATATTGGCAGGTCGGAGCCACATTCGAGGCCAACGGCCAGAGCTTCCCTGCACGGCTGGTCAACTTCGAAGGCCGCAAGATCGACCGGCTGACGATCGGCAGCAAGGCGGAGGCCGATGCAGCCAAGGCGGCTGTCGAAGCGGGCAAGTTCACCGTCGCTTCGGTCGAGACCAAGCCGTTCAGCCGCAACCCGCCGCCGCCGTTCACCACCTCGACGCTGCAGCAGGAGGCGGCGCGCAAGCTCGGCTTCGCGGCGAGCCACACCATGCGCGTCGCGCAGGGCCTCTACGAAGAGGGGCTGATCACCTACATGCGCACGGACGGCGTCGACATGGCGCCGGAAGCGGTCAGCGCCGCGCGCAAGGCGATCGCCAGCCGCTACGACGCCGGCTTCGTGCCCGACAAGCCGCGGCACTACGCCAGCAAGCAGAAGAACGCCCAGGAAGCCCACGAGGCGATCCGGCCGACCGACTTCTCCAAGGCACGGGCAGGCTCGGCCGACTACGCGCGGCTTTACGAGCTGATCTACAATCGCGCGCTGGCGAGCCAGATGGCGTCGGCGCGGCTGGAGCGCACCACGGTTGAGCTTGCCGACGGAACGGGAAAAGCGGTGCTTCGCGCGACCGGCCAGGTAGTGCTCTTCCCCGGCTATCTGACGCTCTACGAAGAGGGCCGCGACGAAAAGGCGGACGACGAGGAAAGCGCCCGCATGCCAGCGCTGCGAAAAGGCGACGCTCCGGCCAAGACCGGTATCGAAGCGACCCAGCATTTCACCCAGCCGCCGCCGCGTTTTTCTGAGGCGAGCCTGGTCAAGCGGCTCGAGGAGCTCGGGATCGGCCGGCCGTCGACCTATGCGTCGATCCTGCAGACGCTCAAGGATCGCGAATATGTGCGGGTCGAGAAGAACCGCTTCATCCCGGAGGAGAGCGGCCGTTTGGTGACAGCGTTCCTGGAGCGCTTCTTCGAAAAGTACGTCAGCTTCGATTATACAGCCGAGCTCGAGGACGAACTCGACGAGGTATCGGGCGGCCGGCTGGATTGGCAGAAGCTGCTCGACGCCTTCTGGCGCGACTTCAAGCCGAAGGCCGGCGAGGTCATGGACCGCCAGCCCTCGGAGGTCACGGCGGCGCTGGACGAGTTCCTGGCGCCATGGCTGTTTCCCGAGAAGGCCGACGGCTCGGATCCGCGGCTGTGCCCCAATTGCGGCACTGGTCGCCTGGCGCTGCGGGGCGGCAAGTTCGGGGCATTCGTCGCCTGCTCCAACTACCCCGAATGCAAGTATACGCAGAAGTTCGGGCAGCCGGGTGGCGAGGCGGGCGAGAGGCCGCAGGAGCTGGGCGACGGCATCACGCTGAAGACCGGCCGTTTCGGACCTTATGTCGAGCGTGGCGAGGGCAAGGACGCCAAGCGCGCTTCGATCCCCAAGGACATCCCGGTTGACGATGTGACCACCGAAATCGCCGAGCGGCTGCTGTCGCTGCCCCGCGAGGTCGGCAAGCATCCGGAGACCGGGGAGCCGATCACTGCCTCGATCGGGCGCTACGGACCGTATCTCGCGCACAACGGCAAATATGCGCGGCTTGGCTCCACCGCTGAGGTGTTCGAGACCGGGATGAACGCCGCCGTCGCCAAGCTGGCCGACGCCGCGTCCGGCGCCGGACGGCAGCGCGGGGGCGCCCGCGAGCCGCTTGCCGTGCTTGGCGTGCACCCTGGGACCGGCAACGAGCTCAAGGTGCTGGAAGGCCGCTATGGACCCTACGTAAGCGATGGCACCACGCACGCGACCCTGCCCAAAGGCGCCGACCCCAAGGCCGTGACTCTCGACGAGGCAGTGGGCCTGATCGACGAGAAAGCCGCCAAAGGCGCCGTCAAGAAGAAGGGCGGCCGCAAGCCGGCCAGGAAGAAAGCCGGCAAATGATCGACATTGCGCTGCAGCGGCTGCCGCATGGCGAAGGTTTGCCATTGCCCGCCTACGCCACCGAAGGTGCAGCCGGAATGGACGTGGTCGCGGCGGAGGACGTCACACTCGAGCCCGGGGAGCGGCATGCCGTGGCGACGGGGTTCGCGATCGCGATCCCGCCTGGCTACGAGGTTCAGGTGCGCCCGCGGTCGGGGCTGGCGCTGAAGCATGGGGTGACCTGCCTCAACACGCCGGGCACGATCGACGAGGATTACCGGGGCGAGGTGAAGGTGATCCTCGCGAACCTGGGCAGTGCGCCGTTCCCCGTCCGTCGCGGCGAACGCATTGCCCAGCTGGTGCCGGCACCGGTGCTGAAAGCGACGTTTCGCGAGGTGGCGGAGCTCGGCGGCACGAGCCGCGGGGCAGGCGGCTTCGGCTCCACCGGCCAGTGAACTTCACCGACCCCGAACTAGAGCGGTACGCGCGGCATATCGTGCTGCCGCAGGTCGGCGCCATCGGGCAGCGCCGGCTGAAGGCGGCGTCGGTCGCGGTGGTTGGCGCGGGGGGGATCGGCAGCGCCGTTCTTCCCGCGCTCGCGGGCGCCGGTGTCGGGCGGCTGACGATCATCGACGACGACGTTATCGACGTCGCCAACCTTCACCGCCAACCGCTGTTTCGCGAGCGCGATGTCGGGCACCCCAAGGCCGAGCTAGCCGGGCAGTTCGTGCAGCGCCTCAACCGGTTCGTCGACGCTCGGCCGCTGCAGGTGCGGATCGACCCGCAGAACGCTGCGGAGCTGCTCGGCGGGCACGACCTGGTGATCGACGGCAGTGACAATTTCGCCACGCGGCTGGCGGTGAGCGACGCCTGCGTGGAGCTGGGCACCCCACTGCTCTCGGCCGCTGCGGTGCAATTCCAGGGCCAGGTCGCGCTGTTCCGCAGCCGTCCGTGCTACCGCTGCTTCGTCGGTGACGCCTTCGACGCCGACGATTGCGACAATTGCGCGCAGTTGGGCGTGCTTGGGGCGCTGACGGCGGCGGTTGGCGGGTTTGCAGCCTTGCTCGCCGTCAACACGATCGTCGGCATCGGCGATGACGCCGCTGGCAAGCTCCACCTGTTCGATGGTTTGGCACTCAGCTGGCGGCCGATCCGCATTCCGCCTGCCGCGAACTGCAAGGCGTGCGCTTCAGCCTAGGGCCTGCGCGATGCGGGCTACCAGGCGTCGGGCGACCTCCTCCTTGCTCATCTCGGGCCAGTCCTCGACGTCTCCGGTGATCAAGTGGACGCGGTTGCGGGGCCCGCCCATCGCGTCGCCGGAAACGTCGTTCGCCACGATCCAGTCGGCGCCCTTTCGCCGGCGCTTTTCGACAGCGGCCGCGATGACATTGTCGGTCTCTGCCGCGAAGCCGACAACTAGCGTCGGCCTTGAGCTGCTGGCCGACAGCTCGGCAAGGATGTCGCGCGTCGCGGTGAACCGAAGCTGCGGAGGTCCAGCGCTTTTCTTGAGCTTGATAGAGGAGCGCTCGACGCGCCAGTCAGCGACGGCCGCGACCAGGATTGAGGCGTCTGCAGGGAGCGCGGCGAACACGGCGCCGGCCATCTGCTCGGCTGTCTCTACATCGATCCGGTCCACGCCTGTGGGGGTTGCCAGCGCCACCGGGCCGGCGACCAGGGTGACGCGCGCGCCTGCTGCCGCCGCCGCCGCCGCGATGGCGAACCCTTGGCGGCCGGAGGAGCGGTTAGCGATCACCCGGACGGGGTCGATCGGCTCGTGCGTCGGCCCTGCCGTGACCAGGATGTGCTTGCCGCGTAGCTCCTCCCCGGCCTTTGCCGGGGAGGGGGACCGCTCGAAGAGCGGTGAAGGGGTTCTTTCGCTCAGGAGAACCCCTCCACGAGCTACGCTGGTCCCCCTCCCCGCGAAAGCGCGGGGAGGATGAAGTTCAGAATGTCCGCCGGCTCCGGCAAGCGGCCGAGACCGTATTCGCGGCAGGCCATCTCGCCTTCCGCAGGCTCGATCACCTGGACCCCGTCCGCCCTGAGCTGCGCGACATTGCGCTGCGTTGCGGCGTGCAGCCACATGCGGACGTTCATGGCGGGCGCGACCACCACCGGCTTGTCGGTCGCCAGCAGCAGCGTCGTCGCGAGATCGTCGGCGATACCTGCAGCCATCTTCGCCAGAAGGTCCGCGGTGGCGGGGCAGACGAGCACGAGGTCGGCGGCGCGGCTGAGCTGGATGTGGCCGATCTCGACCTCGTCTTTGAGGTCCCACAGCGAGCTATGGACCTGACTTTCCGCCAGCGTGCCGAGGCTCATCGCGGTGACGAAATGCTCGCCGCTCTTGGTCAGCACGGGCGTGACCTGGTGCCTGCTCTTCTTGAGCAGGCGCACCAGCTCCAGGGACTTGTAGGCAGCGATCCCACCGCCGACGATCAGGAGCACCCGGGCCATAGACGGCAGCCTAGCGCGCCGGCGGTCCCGCCGCCATCTCGTCCTCGACGATGGCCCACGGCACGATCCCCGATGCGTAGATGGTGTTGAACGTGTCGCGGTTGGAATAGGGGCGGTTCGCGAGCTCGGCGCGATGGGAGGCCGCGGCGAGCAAGCGGTCGAGATGAGCCTTGCCGACGATGTAGCTCGGCCCGTAGCCCGGCTGGCGGAGGTAGAGCAACTGCTCGAAGCCGACCAGGTGGCTGGTCGGATCGGAAAAGCCGCGCGGTGTCCATGATGCGTGGAACTTGCCCGCATCGTCGAGACCAATCTCATTGGCCTGGACCCGTAGCGACGCAAGCCCACGTGCGGCGCGATTGGCGAGCATGATCCATACCAGTTCGCGGCCGCGGGGAATGTCATCGTATAGCCCGGCCTGCATCAGCACTTCTTCCATCGCCGTCGCGAACCCTTCCGAGCGGTCGGCATAGATGTTGAACAGCGGCGCTGTCCGGCGGATCGGACTCGGATGCGGCTCGTCCTTGAGGCGCGCGAGCTCGTTCCAATGGACGAAGTGGGTCATCAAAGGCGTAGGGTCGAGTGCGTTGATATGCGTGAAGAAATCCCGCTTGTCGGGCGCCGTGTAATCCACTGTCTGCGCAACCAGCGCCGCGCGCGAATGCGGCGTGTCGGCGAAGAAGCCGGCGCCGACCATGAAGCTCCACAGCTGCTCGGTCCGCTGCTCCGCGAGGCGGCGGTAGGCGGCCGGGTCGCTGACTTCGGCAGTCGCGGGGAGCTTGCGGTTGCGCACTTCTTCCAAGCGGAGCGACGCAAGGCTTCGGTCCAGTTCGCGCTGCAAGATGACGACCTGTTCGTCGAAGCTATACGGGTTGAGTAGGACGTTCTTCAGCCACCAGTCGTAATTGGCCTTTCCCACGCCCGACGGCCCGCTGCGCCTCGGCGCTTCGGCCTTGATCCAGGCGGCGAAGTCGCTCGTTGACTTGCGTGCCGAGGCGACCGCCGCCAGCAGGCGCGGGGACGCGCCTTTCAGCGACGCTGTGCGGTAGCCATCAAGGTCGCGCAGGAGGAGCGCGCCCTTCTCCAGATTGGTCAGGGCTTCGGCCTGGTCGAGGAAGCCTTGCGCGCCATAGGCCCACAGGTCGCGCGCGGTACTGGGTGCAAGATTGACCCTGGCCTGTGCAAGCAGCGGCGCAACCATTGCGAGCTGCCCGGCGAGCTTGGCCTGGTCGGCAGGGCTGAGCGGCCAGCGGTAGGTGAACAGGTCGGTGACCGGCTCCGCATAAGTTCCCTCATGCGCGGGCACGTCGCTCATGTCGGGGAAGATGGTGAGGTAGAAGCCGGGATCGCGCTCCCAAGGCTTCAGCACCCGGAAGTAGAAGTCGAGGCCGTTCATCTCGGCCTCGACGAGCCGTTTGTCGTTGCGCTGGGCGACGCTCCAGCCGCTCGTATCGAGCGCCGCCAGACGGGCACGGAATTGGGGAAGCCGCGCGGCCTTCCCGGCCATTGCCGGGGCCGAATAATCGGGCACGCCACCAACGATCGCCGGCTGGTTGAAAGCGCGCCAATCGGCGAATAGCTGGACGAGTTGCTGGTAGGCGGGCGCCGGAGTGGCGGCGACCAAAGGAGCGGCCGGCATCACAGCTGCGGTCGGCGCGAGCAGCGCAAGTCCAAGAGCCAGTCGAAGCATGATCCAATCTCCCCCGAAAGCTGTGCCATGTCGACCAGGGTCAGCGCAGAAACAAGGCGGCAATGGCGGCGCCCGCGACGGCGGCGGCGACGGCTGTCAAAGCATGGCCCCACAAGTTCCCCCGCTCGACGATGGCGACCTCGGGCAGCGGCGGGGCGGGGGGAGCGGCACCCGGCGGCGGGTAGTAGTGGTCGATGCGGTGGATGAGCTCGGGGACCTTCTTGATCGCGCGCACCGTGTCGGTGATGCGGTCGGCATAATAGGCTTCGGGGCCAAGCTCCGAGCGGATCCATTCCTTGAGGAACGGCTCGGCGGTTTCCCACATGTTGATGTCGGGATCGAGCGCGGTGGCGACGCCTTCCTCCATCACCATGGTTTTTTGCAGCAGCAGCAGGTGAGGCTGGGTGGGCATGTCGAAGTCGCGGGTGATGGTGAACAGGCTTTCGAGCATCCGACCGACCGAGATGTCCTTGACGGGCAGCCCGCGGATCGGCTCTCCGGCGGCCCTCAGGGCCGTCGCGAACTCGTCGACGCTGTGGTGCCCGGGAACGTACTGCGCCTCGAAGTGGATCTCGGCGACGCGCCGGTAATTGCCGGTGATCAGGCCGTAGAGGATCTCGGCCAGCCACACCCGCGCGCGGCGGTCGATTCGACCCATGATGCCGAAGTCGATGGCCGCGATCTTGCCGTCGGGCAGCGCGAACAGATTGCCGTGGTGAAGGTCGGCGTGAAAGAAGCCGTCCACCACCGCTTGACGCAAGAAGGCCCGGACAAGAGTCCTCGCGAGCTTGGGGCAGTCGTGGCCGGCGGCGATCAGCGCCCCGCGGTCGTTGAGCTTGACGCCCGGCATCCATTCCAGCGTCAGCACCCGCCGCGCGGTGCGGCGCCAGTCGATCTCGGGCACATAGAAGTCGGGTTCAGCGACCATATTCTCCTTGAGCTCGGACGCGGACGCCGCCTCGCGCTGCAGGTCGAGCTCGCGCGCGGTCCACTGGCGGAAATGGGCGACCACCAGCCGCGGGCGCAGGCGCCGCGCTTCGCCGCCATAGCGTTCAACGTAGGCCGCGGCCCATTCGTATGTCTCCAGCGCCTCGGCGAATTCCTCCTCGATGCCGGGCCGAAGCACTTTAACCGCGACATCGCGGCCGTCGGTGGTGGTGGCGCGGTGGACTTGGGCAATCGAGGCGGCGCCGACTGGGACTTCGTTGAACTCGGCGAACAGACTTGCGAGCGGCGCATCGAACGAGGTTTCGATCGTGCGCTTGATGGCGGCGAACGGGGCAGGGGGCAGGTCGTCCTGCAGGAGAGAGAGGTTCTGCGCCGCCCGCTCGCCCACCAGGTCCGGACGGGTCGACAGCGCCTGGCCGAGCTTGATCGCCGCCGGGCCAATGTCCTGGAGCGCCCGCGCATAATCGGGATGCGGCGGCTGGCGCGTGCCGAAACGGGCGATCCGCGCCAGGCGGCGGACTTGGGGCGGCGTGATCGGATCATTCTCGATGCCTCGCAGCGCGCCATGACGGGCGAGCGTCCGCCCCCATTTGAGCAGCCGCCACAGATGCGTGACGCTGGAGGTCAAATCTTCCAGCCGGAAAAAATGCTGACCAGGCCACCGAGCATGGGCTCGGCGGACGCGCGAACGAAGCCCGCGTCGGCGATCATCGCGCGGAACGCCTCCGGCCGGGGGAACCGGCGGATGCTCTCGACGAGGTAGCGGTAGCTTTCCTCGTCGTTCGCGACGGCCTTGCCGATCTGCGGGATCACGCGGGACGAATAGGCCTCGTAGAGCTCGGCAAAGCCCGGCCAGTCGCTCGACGAGAACTCCATGCAATGGAAGCGGCCGCCGCGCTTGAGGCTGCGATATGCTTCCTTCAGTGCGGCAGGGATGTCAGTCACGTTCCGGATCCCGAACACGATCGTATACGCATCGAAGCGGCCGTCATCGAAGGTCAGCGCTTCCGCGTTTTCGACCTTCCACTGCAAGCCGGTTAGCCCGCGCTCGGCCGCGCGTTCCTCACCGATGCCGAGCATGTCGGCGTTGATGTCGGCGACGGTCACATGAGCGCCGCGCGCCGCCATCCGAAACGCGACATCCCCAGTGCCGCCGGCCATGTCGAGAATGTCCTCGCCTGCGCGCGGCTTCACCCGGGCGACGAAGCGGTCCTTCCACAAGCGGTGCATGCCGCCGCTCATGAGGTCGTTCATCAGGTCGTAGCGGCGGGCGACAGAGCTGAAGACGGCGCCCACGCGCCGCGTCTTCTCCTCCGGGCTGACGAGTTCGTCGCCGAAATTGACCTGGTCCGCCATGGTGGGGCGGCTCTAGCGGGCTCCGCGGCGCTCCGCCATATCGCGGCCATGCCCGAACTGCCCGAAGTCGAAACCACCGTCCGGGGACTTGCGCGGGTGATGCAGGGACAGCGCATCGACAATGTCGAAGCGCGCCGGCCCGACCTCCGGCGCGCACTGCCGGAAGATTTGGTCCAGCGGCTCACCGGCGCCGCCGTCACGCGTTTGTGGCGGCGGGCCAAGTACGGGCTGATCGACACCGACCGCGGGGATACGCTGGTGTTCCATCTCGGCATGTCCGGCCGGTGGCGCGTCGACCCGGCAGAATTGGAAAAGCACGACCACCTAGTGCTGGCGATCAGCGGCGGGCGACGGGTCGCGCTTAACGATCCGCGCCGGTTCGGTTCGGTCGATCTAGTGCGAACCGATGAGCTTGCCGCATGGCAGCCAATTGCGGAGCTTGGTCCCGAGCCGTTCGATCTCACGCCCGAGGCGCTTCGCTCTCGCCTGGCGGGTCGCAAGGCACCGATCAAACCGTTGTTGCTCGACCAGGGCATCGTAGCCGGCCTGGGCAACATCTATGTCTGCGAAGCGCTGTTCCGCGCGCGCATACATCCAACGCGCGCTGCCGGGTCCATCTCGCTTGCCCGGCTCGACCGCCTGGTGCCTGCCATCAAGCAGGTGCTTAAGGAAGCCATTGAGGCGGGCGGATCGAGCCTGCGCGACTTCGCTAGCCCTGCGGGGGACCTCGGCTACTTTTCTAAGAGCTTTTCGGTGTATAACCGCGAAGGCGCGGCGTGCGCGTGCGGCGGTTCGGTGCGGCGTTTTGTGCAGGGCGGCCGCTCGACCTTTTACTGCACCGCCTGCCAGCGGTGATCGATTCGACAAGCTCAGCACACGGTTGACCTTCGCGCCCTCTGTGCGTAGGGCGACGGCGCGTCGGCGCGGGCCTAGGTTCTGCGCCGCTTTTCATCAGACTTCACGAGGACGTTCATGGCGAATACGCCGCAAGCCAAGAAGCGCATCCGTCGCAACTCGACGCGGGCCACCATCAACCATTCGCGCGTCAGCCGCATCCGGACCTTCATCAAGGCCGTTGAATCGGCAGTTGCTGCCGGCAAGAAGGCCGAAGCTGCCGAGGCACTGCAGAAGATGCAGCCGGAGATCGCGCGCGGCGTTGCGCGGGGTGTCATCCACAGGAACACGGCGTCGCGGAAGTTCTCGCGGCTGACCAAAAGGGTTGCCGCTCTCGGCTGATCACACGTACCGAACTGCACCAATTCGGGCCGTCGGGAAACCGGCGGCCCGTAGCGTTTCGAGACTGTCCGGAAAAATGCAGCAATTTCCGCGATTCGCACATGGGTTAAGTTGGCGGTAACGGCCTATTTGGCGAAAATCCGCCATTTCCGGCAGCTATCCGCTGCTTTCCTATGTCAATAGCCATTATTTCACTTTGATGAAAAAACGGCACTTGCATGCGTGCCCCATGACTCGCAGTAACAGCATTCCAGGCGCGCTTGTCGCGCTGGGGGCAAGAGCGAAACAAGGCTTCTGGCGGGCGACTCGGTCGTCACGCAACGGAGATGCTTTGCCTTGCCTCTTGGGGGAGCCGAGAGAGGGAGGCGCGAGCCAGTGCAGGGCCAAGGGGAGACCGCGTCTGTTGAACTCGCCGGAGCGGGGGTCGTGGCCCCGCTCGAGGCCGCCTGGGATTCCATCCGCACCGGTCTTCGCCGCGATCTTTGCGCGCGCACGTTCGACGGCTGGCTGAAGCCCGCCGAGCTCGGCAGTTTCGAGCCGGATAGCGGCGCACTGGACCTGGTCATGCCGAGCCAGTTCATGGCCGACTGGGTCCGCTCGCATTTCGGCGACCGGCTGGCGCTGGCCTGGAAGACGGTGCTTCCGGTGGTGCGCGACGTCCGCTTCGTCGCGGCCGTGGACGCGCCGCGCCCGGCGCCGCTGCTGATCCTGGAAGACACGCCGCCGCCCGCTGAGCGGGACCCGAGCGCGCCCAATTTCGATCCCCGCTACCGCTTCGAAACCTTTGTGCTCGGCAAGGCGAATGAGGTTGCGGCAACCGCCGCGCGGACGCTGGCGACGTCCAAGACGGTCGGCTTCAACCCGCTGTTCATTCACGGCGGCACCGGGCGCGGCAAGACCCACCTGCTGCACGCGATCGGGCACACCTTCACCGCCAGCAACCGCGGCGCCCGCGTGGTGTCGATGTCGGCCGAAAAGTTCATGGTCGAGTTCATCCGCGCGCTCAAAGACAATGACACCATCGGCTTCAAGCAGCGGCTGCGCAGCGCCGACCTGCTGTTGATCGACGATGTCCAGTTCATCGCCGGCAAGGATTCGACCCAAGAGGAATTCTTCCACACCATGAACGAGATCATCAGCGCCGGCCGCCGGCTGGTGATCACGTCGGACCGCGCGCCGCAGGACCTCGACGGCATCGCCCCGCGCATCCTGTCGCGGCTGTCGTGGGGGCTGGTCGCCGACATCAACGCCGCCGATTACGAGCTGAGGTTCAACATCATCGTGTCCAAGCTCGACGCGCTGCCGGGCGTGCAGATGCAGCGGCCGGTGATTGATTTCCTGGCTCGCCGCGTGACGTCGTCGGTCCGTGAGTTGGAAGGCGCGCTTAACCGCATCGGCGCTTATGCGATGATGACTGGGCGCGCGATCGACATCGCCTTCGTGGAAGAGGTGCTCGCCAACGTGCTGCGCGCCAACCAGCGGCGGATTTCCATTGACGAGATCCAGACGCAGGTTGCGGAACATTACCGCATCCGCAAGGCGGAGATGACGTCGGCGCGGCGCGCGCGCGAAGTCGCGCGTCCGCGGCAAGTGGCGATGTACCTGTCCAAGCAGCTGACGCCCAAGTCGCTGCCGGACATCGGGCGGCGCTTCGGCGGGCGCGACCACACAACGGTGATCCACGCGGTGCGGCAGATCGAAAAGCTGCGCGCGAGCGACGCCGAACTCGATGCCGACATCCGCCTGCTGACCCGCCAGCTCGAAGGCTGATCCGCTCAGAAAAGCCCGGCCGGATCGTCAGGAAGATGTGGTTCGCACCGATGATTGGAAACAGCGGGTCCCCGGCGAGCAAGTAGACCACGGGATAACGCCTGTTGTTATCTGCCCCGTCTCCCTGGGGCAGCCGCTCGTAGATGTGATAGAGATGCTGGGCTTCGGCTGATTGCAACGGGAAGTAGTCGCCCGCCAGTGCCGGCAAGTGCGTCAGCGGGACGACGCGTGGCTGCACCTGTGCAACTGCCGCGCTTCCGACTGTAAGCGCTAAGCCGGCAAGCACCGACTCCAAGCAAAGGCCCATGATGCGCTAAGCTGCCCGACAAGATCACGGCGGCTTAGCGTATCGCTTGAGGCGTCGCCCCTATGCGGCCGGCAGAAGCTTCCTCTCGCCAGCAAGGCGCAGCAGACCGCCCTGAAGCTTTTCGAACGCTCGCACCTCGATCTGGCGGATGCGTTCGCGGCTGACGCCGTAAACTTGGCTCAGTTCCTCGAGCGTCTTGGGTTCGTCGGCCAGGCGGCGCTCCATCAGGATGTGCCGCTCGCGCTCGTTAAGACCTTCCAGCGCGCTCATCAGCAGATCGTGGCGCACGCGGTTTTCCTGATCCTCGGCTATCGCTTCGTCCTGCAGCGGCCCGTGGTCGACGAGGAAGTCCTGCCACTGGCCTTCGCCGCCTTCGTCGCCCTTCAGCGGCGCGTTAAGGCTGGTATCGCCGCCATGGCCCATGCGGCGGTTCATGGAGATGACCTCGTCCTCGGTCACGCCGAGGTCGGTCGCGATCTTGGCGACGTCGGCCGGCTTGAGGTCGCCTTCCTCGAACGCGTCGATCTGATTCTTCATCCGCCTGAGATTGAAGAACAATTTCTTCTGCGCGGCGGTGGTGCCCATCTTCACCAGGCTCCAGGAGCGCAGGATGAACTCCTGGATCGAGGCGCGAATCCACCACATGGCGTAGGTGGCGAGGCGAAACCCGCGTTCCGGCTCGAACTTCTTCACGCCCTGCATCAGACCGATGTTGCCTTCGCTGATCAGCTCGCTGACTGGCAGGCCGTAGCCGCGGTAGCCCATCGCGATCTTCGCTACCAGGCGAAGGTGCGAGTTGACGAGCTTCGCGGCCGCGTCGGTGTCGCCATGCTCGCGCCAGCGCTTGGCGAGCATATACTCTTCCTCGGGGGCGAGGATCGGGAATTTCTTGATCTCGGCGAGATACCGATTGAGCCCGGCCTCCCCGCCGGACGCGGGGAGCGAGACGATCCCTTTTTGCTGTGCCATTCTAGTCGTCTTTCTCCCAAGCGGCTGGGGGTTGCACGCCCTAGCCAGTGATGTCCTATACACCAAGCGCGTTGAACAGTTCCTGCATGTCAGGCGGCATGCTGCTGGAGAACGACAACCGGTGTTTCGTGACCGGGTGGGTGAAGCCAAGCTCCGCAGCGTGCAAGGCTTGCCGGTGGAAACCAAGCTCGTTCAGCAGTTTACCTTGCGTCTTTCCCGAACGGCTGTAAAGCGGGTCGCCGAGCAGCGGGTGCCCGAGCGATGCCATGTGCACCCGCACCTGGTGCGTGCGTCCGGTTTCGAGGCGGCATTCCACCAGCGTCGCGTCCCGCAATACCTCCAGCCGACTCCAGTGGGTCACCGCGCGCTTGCCGCGGCCTTCCGCGACAATCGCGATCTTCTTGCGGTTGGTCGATGACCGCGCGAGCGGGGCATCGATCGTGCCTTCGCGGAACTTGGGTACGCCGCTGACCAGCGCCAGGTAGCGGCGGTCGATTGAGTGCGCGGCGAATTGCCGGGCCAGGCCTTCGTGCGCAACATCGGTCTTGGCCACGACCAGCAGGCCCGACGTGTCCTTGTCGATCCGGTGGACGATGCCGGGGCGGGCAACCCCGCCGATCCCGGATAGCGAGCCGCCGCAATGGTGCAGCAGGGCATTGACCAGGGTCCCGTCGGCGTTGCCGGCGGCGGGATGGACGACCAGCCCCGCCGGCTTGTCGACCACCAGCAGATGCTCGTCCTCGAAGATGACCCGCAGCGGAATGTCCTGCGCCTGGTTGTGCGCCGGCTCCGGCTCAGGAACGGCGAGCAGGAAGCTTTCGTCCCCCTTCACCTTGGTCGCCGGATCGCGCACGAGCGAGCCCGATTGCTCCAGCGCACCGCTCCTGATTAGCGACTTCAAGCGCTCGCGCGACATGGTCGGAACCGCGTCGGCAAGCGCGCGGTCGAGCCGCAGGCCGGCATGGGCAGGCAACAGCCGCACGTCGATCGTCTGAATGCCCCCCATCGAATGAAGCGATATGGGTCGGAACGGTGGCGGTTCAACCGCCAGTTACTTGCACGCATGTCAACTCTGACGCACTAAACGGGGATGAACGCGGTCGATCTCGCCAGTTTGTTGTGTTCGCGCCTGTGCCACGACCTGATGTCCCCGGTCGGTGCGCTCAACAACGGCATCGAGCTGCTCGCCGACGAGCAGGACCCGGACATGCGCGACAAGTGCCTGGAACTGCTCGCGGACAGCGCCCGGGCTTCCGCCAACAAGCTCAAGTTCTTCCGCCTGGCGTTCGGCGCCGCCGGCGCGTTCGGCGAGGAGATCGACACGCATGAAGCGCATGCCGCCCTCGCAGGCCTGTTCGGGGCGGAGCGTCGCATCGAGCTTGGCTGGATGGTTGCCGGCGACCGCCTGCCCAAGGGCGCGGCGAAGCTGCTGCTCAACCTCGCGATGCTGGCCGGCGACGCGCTGGTCCGCGGCGGGCGCCTGGACGTGGGCGGCGAGAGCCGGGATGGGGCGATCGAGCTGGTGATCCGCGCCGAAGGCCCCCGCATCTTGCTCGACCCGGCGCTGCGGGAGACGTTGGCCGAGGGCGGCAGCGGCGGCACCGTCGAACCCCGCGCTGCCGGCGCGTGGCTGGCGCACAGCCTGGCGGCGGAAGCCGGTGGGTCGATCCAGCTGTCGGACCCTGACAGCTATGTGCTGCTGATCGGCGCCGTGCTTCCGCTGCATGCGGCCGCCGGAGAGCAGGGCTAACGGCGCATTAACTCCTCGGCGGCATAAGGACGCCAAATCCGGGGGAAAGCCACGCGCCGATGGACGATCTGATCGCCGATTTCGTTGCCGAATGCCGCGAGATGCTCGAAGCTCTGGGCGGCGAGATCGTCGCCTGGGAGGCCGCGCCCGACGACCGCGCCCGGCTCGACAGCATTTTTCGCTTTGTCCACACCGTCAAAGGCAATTGCGGGTTCTTCGAGTTTCCGCGGCTGGAAGGGCTGAGCCATGCGGCCGAGGACGCCCTCGCCGACGTTCGCGCCGGCCGGCGGCAAGCCGATGGCCCGCTGGTCAGCGCCGTGCTCGGCATCATCGACCGTATCGGCGAAATGGTTGCCGCCATAGAGGCCGGAGAGGACATGCCGGCAGGCGACGACAGCGCGCTGATCGGCGCATTGGCGCCGGGGGCAGAGGCAGCCGCCGGGCCGGCGGTTGCTGCGGCAGCGGAAGGGCAGAAGGCTTCCGCCGCGCCGCGCACAATCCGCCTTTCGGTTGAACTGCTGGACCGCGTCATGAGCACGGTCTCCGACATGGTGCTGGCGAGGAACGAGCTTGCGCGCCGCTTGCGCGAAACCCAGACCGACGTGTCGGTCGACGGCGCCTTCGAGCGGCTGAGCGCGATCATAGCCGAGATGCGCGACGCGATTACCCGCACGCGCATGCAGCGGATCGAGAACCTGTTCGTCGGCCTGCCACGCATGGTCCGCGACCTCTCGGCTGATCTCGGCAAGCAGGTGCTGGTCGATATCGAGGGCGGTGACGTCGAGCTCGACCGCGAGATGATCGAGATGATCCGCGATCCGCTGACGCACATCATCCGCAATGCCGTCGATCATGGCATCGAGACCCCGGCCGAGCGGCTGAAGACCGGCAAGCGCGAGATCGGGCTATTGTGCGTTTCGGCGCGGCAATCGGGCAACCAGATCCTGATCGATATCCAGGATGACGGCCGCGGGATCGACGGCCGCAAGCTGGTCGAAAAGGCAATTGCCGGCGGCGTGGTGGACAAGTCCGATGCTGCGCAGATGTCGGCGCGCGAGCAGCTGGCTCTGATCTTCGAGGCCGGCCTGTCGACCGCCAAGCAGGTCACCGCCATTTCCGGCCGAGGGGTCGGCATGGACGTGGTCCGCTCCAACGTCGAGCGCATTGGCGGCATCGTCGAGGTCGACAGCAGGCCGGGCGAGGGCACGCGCATGACCCTGCGCGTCCCGCTCACCCTGACCATCATCCCGGCGCTAACGGTGTCCATCGGCAACCAGCATTTCGCCATTCCCCGCTCGGCGATCGAGGAGATTGTCCGCGCCAACGGCGAGTCGGTAACGCTCGAGCATGTCGGCGGCGCCGGCATCGCGACCATTCGCGGCCGCCGCGTTCCCGAGGTTTCGCTCGCCACGGTGCTTGGGCTTGAAAGCCTGATCAACGAGAAGGACCGTACTCTGGTGGTGCTCCGGCCCGCTGGCGGCGACGTCTATGCGCTGTCGGTCGACCGCATCCACGATCACGAAGAGCTGGTGGTGAAGCCCGCCGCCCCGGCAGTGATGAACACCGGACTTTATGCGGGAACCACGCTGGCCGACGACGGCAGCCCCATCCTGCTGTTCGACGCTGCCGGCCTGGCAGAGGTCGGCGGAGTCAAGCTGGAGGTGCAGGAGCGGGCGTCACGCGTTGCGCAAGGGCCGTCGGCCGCAGCGTCGACTGCGACGGAGGTTCTGCTGTTCCGCGGGCTCGACGGATCGCGCCGTGCGCTTCGCCTGGCGGTCGTCGACCGGATCGAAGAAGTGCCGGCCAGCGCGGTCAAGGCCGCCGCGGGCCAGTTGCGCGTGCAGCTCGGCGAGGCCATCCTGCCGCTGGCCGGGCTGCGGGGCGAGCAAGTGGGCGACGCCACCGTTCGCCTGTTCCGCCTCAGCGACGGCGTCCACGAGCTTGCCTATGCCTTCGCCGAGGTCATCGCCTTTGCCGCGATTGAACATGACGTGATCCACGCCGACTGCGAAGGCGAAGTCAGCGGCGTCGCATTGATCAACGGGGAGCCGGCGGAGCTGATCGACGTCCACTGGTTGTTCGCGCATCATGTCGGCGCCAGCGTCCGCAGTACCCAGCAGCTGGTCTGCCGTCTGCCGATGGACGATCCGTGGATGCAGAACATGCTCCGGCCAATCGTCGAAGCGGCAGGCTATCTGGTCATCGGCCGCGAGGACGAGGGCGAAGCCGACCTGGTTATTGCCGCTCAGGGGGCCGAAGCCGCGAGCGAAACGGCCAAGCGAACGATCTGGCTGCGCACCGAGCCTGAGAGCGCATCCAAGAAGGACGGCAGCATCTACCGCTACGATCGCGCCGGTCTGCTGATGGCGCTCAAGAGCGCCGGGTCCGGGAGGGGCAAATGAACGAACTTCTGCTGGTGGTGACCATCGCCGGCGAGCGCGTCGCCTTGCCCGCGGCTTTGGTCGAGTCCGTCGTCGAGTTGGACACGCTCATTCCCGTGCCGCGTGCCGCTCCGCACGTCGCCGGGCTCTCGGCGCTGCGCAGCCGGGTCATGACTGTGATCGACTGCATGCGCTCCCTGGAGCTCGGATCGAGCGCCTGTTCCGACGGGATCCGCGAAGCGGCCGTGGTCGAGCTCGACGGGCACCACTACGCACTGATCGTCGATCTGGTCGAGGACGTGGTCGAAGCCGCGTCGGAGCCGGCGCCCGTGCGCGCCGCGATGGGCTCGGGCTGGGAACGCGCGTCCCAGGGGATGGTCGAGACCGAAGCGGGGCCGTTGCTGCTGATCGACCCCGCTGCACTGATCGCCGGTGCGGAAGCCAAGGCGGCTTAAGACCTTCGTTACCCTTAGCATCTAGACAGATCACCAATCCGAAGCGGGAAGCTGAGAGCCATGAAGAATTGCTTGATCGTCGATGACTCCAAGGTGATCCGGAAGGTCGCGCGCCACATTCTCGAGACGCTCGAGTTCGAGGTGGACGAGGCCGGCGATGGCCAGGAAGCGCTGACTCGGTGCGAAGCCAAGATGCCCGATGTCGTCCTGCTCGACTGGAACATGCCGGTGATGAGCGGCATGGAGTTCCTCAAGATGCTGCGCCAGCGCGGCCACAGCGACCAGCCCAAGGTCGTCTTCTGCACCACCGAGAACGACATGGCGCACATCCGCGCCGCGCTCGAGGCCGGCGCCGACGAATATGTGATGAAACCCTTCGACCGCGAGACGCTTCACATCAAGCTGCAGCTCGTCGGCGTCGCCTGAGTCCCTGATTGTGGAGCGGGCGCTCGCCAGATCGCGGGACCGCTACGAGCCGGTGCGGCCGCCGCGCCGCCGAATCCGCCTGATGATCGTCGACGATTCGATGGTCGCACGAGCGGTGCTTTCGCGCATGGTCGAGAGTGACCCCGCCTTCGAGATTGCGGCAGTCGCCGGAACTGCCGAAGACGCGGTCGAGGCGCTGCACCAGGTCCGCGTCGACGTCATCATCCTCGACTTGGAAATGCCAGGCGCCGGTGGCCTCACGTCCATTCCGCGGATCATCCGTGCCGCGGCTGGCGCAAAGGTGATGATCGTTTCGTCGCTGGCGGAGGAAGGGACGGAGGAAACCGTTGCCGCCCTGGCGCTCGGCGCCGCGGACACGTTGCCCAAGCCGGGCACCGGGCGGTTCAACGGCCGCTTTTCGGAGATCCTGCTGAGCAAGTTGAAAGCGCTCGGCTATGCCACCGCCATCGACTTTCCGCCGCCGCTGGTGGCTCCCGGGCGCGCGGTGCCCCTGCGCCCGATGCCAGGCGACCCAATCGACGTCCTGGCGATCGGCGCCTCGACGGGTGGCATTCACGCTCTTGGCGTGCTGTTCCAGGCCTTGCCCGACCGGATCGGCGTGCCGATCATGGTCACGCAACATCTGCCCGCCCCATTCATGCCGGTGTTCGCCCGCCAGCTCGGCGACGCCGCGCGACGCCAGGTCGTCGTTGCGGAGAACGGCATGCATTTGCTTTCCGACCGGATCATCCTGGCGCCGGGCGACGCCCATCTGACGGTGGATTGCTCCGCCGACACGCCAGTCGTCCGCCTGCTCGACGGGCGGAGCGCCAGCGGCTGCATGCCGTCAGTGGATCCGATGTTCTCTTCCCTTGCAGCCGCGTTCGGGCGCGGCGCGCTCGGCGTCGTGCTGACCGGCATGGGCCGCGACGGCGTCGAAGGCGCGGCGCGGCTGGTCGCCAGCGGCGGGTCGATCCTCGCGCAGGACGAAGCGAGCTGCGCCGTGTGGGGGATGCCGCGCGCGGTCCTGGAAGCAGGCCTGGCGTCGGCGGCATTGCCGCCGGAGAAGCTTGCCGGCCGCATCGCCGCCCGAACCGCGGAACTGCCGCCGTGCAAATAAGCGACAGCTCAAGCCGCATCCTCGCCGGCCTGCTCGAGGCGCGCACCGGCCAGCAGCTGACCATGAGCCGCCGGTGGCGGATCGAGACGGCGCTGTCGTCGCTGCTGCGCGAGCGGGGCGTGAACTCGCTCGACGAACTCATCACCATCCTCGTTATGGGCAAGGAGCCGAACTTGTCACAGCAAGTCGTGGAAGCGCTGCTCAACAACGAAACCTATTTCTTCCGCGATCGCTCACCGTTCGACCTCATCGCCCGCCACGCGCTTCCGGCACTTGCCGAGCGGCGCAAGGACCAGCGCCGCCTGCGGATCTGGTCCGCCGGCTGCTCGACGGGCCAGGAAGTCTATTCGCTGGCGATGCTGTTTGCAGAAGCGCCGCAGCAATGGGCCGGCTGGACGATCGACATCCTCGGTACCGACGTGTCGACCGCGTGCGTCGAGCGCGCCCGAAGCGGCACCTACACCCAGTTCGAAGTGCAGCGCGGCCTTGGCATCAACCAGATGATCAAGTGGTTCGAGGAATGCGCCGATGGCTGGCGGGCTGTCGAGGCCCTGCGCAGGCCGCTCCGATTCCAGGTGCATAATCTGCTCGAGCAGCCGCCCCATCCGGGGGCGTTCGACATCGTGCTGTGCCGCAACGTCATGCTTTACCTCAGTGCCGAGAAGAAGACGCTGGCGTTCGAGCGGCTGGCCAGCGCCATGGCGCCGGACGGATGGCTGATGCTGGGCGCCGGCGAGACGGTGATCGGCCAGACGACCAGGCTCGGCGCCGACCTCAACGCCCGCGGCCTGTACCGCCTGACCGGCGACGGCAGCCTGGTGGAAAAGCGGTCGGGAGATCGCAGGGCTGCCTTAGGGGCTTGACCCCGCGCCAAAGCTGGTGCGCCATGCACCGGTGCTGGACTTCACAGACCGACCTTCACCCAACTTCGACGAGCGCGCGTCGTCGGTATCGATGATCGTGCTTCATTATACCGGCATGCCCGACTGCGAAGGGGCGCTGGCGCGGCTGTGCTCGCCCGAGGCGAAGGTCTCCGCCCATTATTGCGTCGACGAGGACGGCACCATCTACCGCATGGTCGATGAGCAGAAGCGCGCCTGGCACGCCGGCAAGTCGCGCTGGCGCGGCACCACCGACATCAACAGCGCCAGCGTCGGCATCGAGATCGTCAATCCGGGCCACGAGTTCGGCTATCGCCCGTTTCCGGACGAGCAGATGGCGTCGCTGATCCCGCTGGTTGCCGAGATCAAGGAGCGGCACGGCATCGGCCGCGGCAATGTCGTCGGCCATTCCGATGTCGCTCCCGCGCGCAAGGAGGACCCCGGCGAGCTGTTCCCGTGGGACGCGCTGGCCAAGCGCCGGCTGGCGATGCCGAGCCCGACCCGCGACCTCATCGACCCGTTCTGGACGGACGCCGGATTCCTGCTGGCGCTGGAACGGTTCGGCTACGATGTGACGGACGAGCAAAAGGCCGTGATCGCCTTCCAGCGCCGCTTCCGCCCCGACCGCATCGACGGCATCATCGACGGGGAGTGCCGGGCCAAGCTGCTGGCGCTGCTGCTGCCGCGGCCGCAGTGAGCGGGGAGAATCATCTTAGCATCAAGAGCTTGACTCACCCCGCTGCCGGGCAGACACCGATGATGGGCCGGTAAATGGCGCCTTCGGGGGAGGGAAACATGAAAAACAAGGGTGTAGGGGCCTTGGCCGCGGTCGCTCTGCTGGCTGCCTGCTCATCGCGGCCGCGTGAGTTCTCTCCGGTGCTTGCGGCGCCGGCCGCAGACCAGGCTGCCTACAACAGAGCGGTGGCGGAATGCGGTCAGTTGCTGGCCGCAGGCAAGCTCACATCCGAGGGCAGGTTGGCATCCGGTGCGGCAGGTGCTGCCGCCAGTGGAGCGGCCCTTGCGGTTGGCTCGGCAGCGGCAAGCACCGCCGGCATGTTCGGTGGCCTTGCGGTGGCCGGCGCGACCATTGTCTTGCTTCCATTCGCCGCGATCGGCGGTGCCTACGGCATGGCGAAGGCCAAGCAGAAGAGAAAGGAACGGGCAATCCAGACGGCGATGGCCGGCTGCCTGGGCGAGCGCGGCTACCAGGTCGCCGGCTGGCAGCAGCAGGGCAAGGTCATCCCGGTCCGGAAAGCTGCCGACGCTTCTCAATAGGTCCGAGGCGCACTTTCTCCTCGACTCGCACCGCTGCAAGGTTCCGGCTATGGCGCTCGGGCCAGAGGGCCGGGCGGCCGCGTCGGGGAAACTCGCCGAGGAAAGTCCGGGCTCCATGGAACCACGGTGCCGGGTAACGCCCGGCGAGCGCCGCTTCGGCGGGGCTTAGGGACAGTGCCACAGAAAGCATACCGCCCGTCTTCGGACCGGTAAGGTCGAAAGGGTGCGGCAAGAGCGCACCGCGCGGCTGGCAACAGGCGCGGCACGGTAAACCCCACCGGGAGCAAGACCGAATAGGGGTGGCACATGGGCCTGGTTCCGGCTCGCCGCCCGGGTTGGTTGCTTGAGCCCTGGTGCAAGCCAGGGCCTAGAGGAATGGCCGCACATCCGCCTTAGCCTCGGTGACGGCGGAGGACAGAACCCGGCTTACAGGCCCTCTGGCATATCGTTTAACCGCAGGCACGAAGAAGAACGCAAGCCACGAAGGGTAGTCTGCACTTCGTGGCTTCCTCGCTCCTTCGTGCCTTCGTGTGAGTCAATTCCTTTCCAAAGCCAGCTGCCGCTGGCTAGTGGGGCGCGATGGCCAGGCAGACGCGATCGAACGACTGGGGTTTTCCCCGCTGGCGCGCTTACGGCGACAAGGGCCGGAGCGCGGCCAAGGTGCGGCTGTGCGACCGCGAAGGCTGCACCGGGTCCGGTGACCGGCCGGCACCCAAGGCGCCCAACAGCCAGGAGCGCTGGTACTTCTGCGAAGCCCATGCGGCCGAGTACAACAAGAACTGGAACTACTTCGCCGGCCTCGACCCCGAAGAGGCCGCCAGGCGCGCGGCCGAGGAGGAGCGGGACTCGTCCGGCTTCCGCCAGTCGGCGCAATGGAAGTGGGCCGGGCCGGGCGACGGCAGCCGCAGCCGCGACGAGATGCGCGCGCTCGGGGCGCTGGAGCTGGACAGCGATGCCGACTTCCCGACTATCAAGGCCGCCCACCGCCGGCTGGCGAAGGAAAATCACCCAGACCTCAAGCAGGGCGACGAAGGCGCGGCGCAACGCTTCAAGCAGGTGCAGGCCGCCTACGACGTCCTGAAAAAGGCCGAGGATCGCAAAAACGGCAAGGCGGTCTAGGCCGCGGCGGCGTAACGCTTGGCGGTGTCTTTCACGAGGCTGATCATGTTGGGCACGCCCTGGGTGCGATTGGCGCTGAGGTGCTTGCCGAGCTCGAACGGCGCCAGCGCGGCAGTCACGTCCATCCGCGCCACTTCGTCGGCGGGTTTGTCCTGCACGGCGGACAACACCAGCGCGACGATGCCCTTGGTGATCGCGGCATTGCTGTCGGCGAGGAAATGCAGGCTGGCCCCCTCGGCCGTGGGGTACACCCACACGGAGGCGGAGCAGCCGGGAACCTTGCTGGCGTCGGTCTTGAGCGCGTCGGTCATCGGTTCGAGCTGGCGGCCAAGATCAATCAGCAGGCGATAGCGATCTTCGCCATCGAGCATTTCGAACTCGTCATAGATGTCGTGGAGAGGCGGGAGCGGCACGAGCGCGAGATAGGGAGGCGCGGCGCCCCTGTCATCCTAACGGTCGCGCAGTTCCTCGATTTCCTTGGCCAGGCTGTTCTCTTTCTCGACCGTGATCCGCTCAAGGACCTTGAGGCGGTCCTTGAGCATCGTCACTTCCTCGCGCAGCCGGAGCGTTTCCGCGCGCTCCTGCGGCGCTTCGATCGAGTCTCCACTGCGCCGCGAGTATTTGGCTCGCAGCACCGAGGCGATCATCACCGCGACAACAATGATCGCGACCATTTCAAAAGGGTTCATCGAACTGTCTCTCTGCTTGCGATCTGCGGTGGGTCACGAAGGGCTTCAATTTGCGCCGCCGTCTGCGCGCCGCCGTCGGTGACGATTTGCTCCAGAATGCGGACGCGTTGCTCGAGCTCGGTGCTGCGTGAGGCATATTGGGCGGCTTTCTCCGCAGCCATACTTGCTTCCACATCCAGCTTCTTCTCCCGCAAGCGGAAGTATCGGTTGGCGATGATCATCAGCAATATGACGGGTAGTCCAATCACGATCAGCGCAAGAAAGACTTGTCCGGGCCCGATCATGCACGGCCTGCCGTGTCATAGGAGAGATTCTCGATCTCCTTGGCCAGCCGCGATGGCTCGTCGGTGACGATCCGCTCGATGGTCTCGAGCCGGTCCTTGACCGAGCCGAGCTCGGCGCGGAGCTGGGCGTTCTCTCCGGTCAGCAGCTTGATCCGCTCCATCGACTCGCGGTCGGTCTTCGGGTGCAGCGGCTGGCCCCAGCTGGTCTCCAGGGGGTAGCCGTTCTTGATCTTCATCCAGGTGGTGAACACCCAGCCGCCGACACTGACCGCGACGATCAAGGCGATCATCGGAAACAGTTCGGCGATCTTGTCCAAGTTTTCCATCTCTCGGGTCCCCTAACGCAATTGATCGATTTCGCGGGCGAGCGAGCGGTTCTCGGTCGTCACATAGCTTTCGATGTCGGCCAGGCGGCGATCGACGTCGCGGAATCGCGAGCGGATGTCGGCGGCGGTGCGGGTCGGCGACGCGCGCACGCCCTGCCAGAACTGCCGTTCCTCCCTGTTGGCCATTTCAAGCGCGTGCGGCTTCTTGGGCGTCACGAAGCCGGCGATGAAGTAGAAGGGCAGGACCGACCCGCCGCTCATGAACACGGTGGCCAGGAAGCACACCCGCACCAAGTTGACGTCGAAGCCGGTGTAGTCGGCAATGCCGGCGCACACACCCATAAGCTTGCCGTTGGTCTTGTCGCGGTAGAAGCGGGTCCGGCTGGCCGCCTGCTCACCAACGTAGCGGTCGTCGCGGGCACGGTCGGGGTAACGGTCGTAGCGTTCGTCAGCCATCTTACTCTCCGTCCGCCAGCAGGCGCTGGCTGTCGCGGCCCGGCATGCATTGCTGGCGCCAGTTGGGGTTCTCCGCGGTCATGATCCGCTCGATGGTGCACAGCCGGTCGTCCAGCCGGCGCGCAGCATCGTGGAGGTCGTCGAGCAGCTTCTCGTCGGAATAGGTGAGCGTTTTCGCCTGCTTCCATTTGGTCATGTAGTGGAAGATCAGCCACGGCAGGCCGATGAACAATGTGATGATGGCCAGTCCGCCCATCATCATCCCCATGATTTCTTCTTCCATATGTTTCTAATTCCCCTTGGCGCGCAGTGCGGCCTTCATCGCTTCCAGCTCGGCATCGACCGATTCGCTGGCCTTCAGTTCGGCAATTTCTTCTTCCAGGCTCTTGGGCCCGGTCATTCCCAGCGCGTCGGCGCGGCCCTCGGCGAAGTCGGCGCGGCGTTCGAGGATCTCGAACCGCGAGAACGCATCCTCGGTCCGGCTGCCGTTGAGCAGCTCGCGCGCCCGGCCCCTCGTCACGGCGCTCTCGAAGCGCGCAGCGATCGCGTTCTGCCGGGCGCGCGCCTCGCGCAGCTTGGCCTGCAGCTTCGAAATATCGACCTCGTAGCTTTTCAGCGTATCGTCGATGACCTTGATCTCCTGCCGCAGACCGTCGCCCATGTCGGCGGCCTTCTGCCGTTCGACGAGGGCAGCCTTGGCAAGGTCCTCGCGGCCCTTGGACAGGGCCAGCTCGGCCTTTTCCGTCCAGCTGTTCCCCAGTTCATCGAGGCGGTTCATCGCGCGGCGCATCTCCTTGCCGTCGGCGATGCAGCGCGCGGCGCTGGCGCGCACTTCAACCAGGGTCTCCTCCATTTCGAGGATAACCATGCGGATCATCTTGGCCGGATCTTCCGAGCGGTCGAGCAGCTCGGTGATGTTGGCGGCAAAGATGTCCCGCGATCGGGAAAAGATGCTCATTCAGTTACTCCGGTATGCGAACTGGGCCCTGTACTTGCCCGAATACCATTCAAGACCCGTGCCAGTTTCACGGAACATACGGGCAAGCGGGAAAACAGCCGTCAACGGTCGGGTTCGCCAAGAAAATCGCTTGCCAAATGGTGGGATTCACCACCAACTTCTCGCGCATGGAGCGTAGCGACAGTTTCATCGGACAGAGCTTCCCCTTCCTTGACGCGGTCGAGCGGGCGAGCCGGGCCGCGACGCTCAACCGCCCGGTGCTGGTGATCGGCGAGCGCGGCACAGGCAAGGAACTGATCGCCGAGCGGCTCCACCATCTTTCCTCGCGCTGGGCCGGACCGCTGATCGTCATGAATTGCGCGGCGCTCCCTGAGAACCTGATCGAAGCCGAGCTGTTCGGCCATGAGGCGGGCAGCTTCACCGGCGCCGCCAAGACCCGCCACGGCCGGTTCGAGGAGGCCGACGGCGGCACCCTGTTCCTCGACGAACTCGGCACCCTGTCGATGCCGGCCCAGGACCGCCTGCTGCGGGCCACCGAATACGGGGAGATCACGCGCATCGGCGCATCGAAGCCGATCTCGGTGGACGTGCGGATCGTCGCTGCGACCAACGAGAACCTTCCGGCCCAGGTCGAGAAAGGGAAGTTCCGCGCCGACCTGCTCGACCGCCTGTCGTTCGAGGTGATCACCTTGCCGCCGCTGCGGGTGCGCGAAGGCGACATTCCGATCCTCGCCGAGCATTTCGGGCGACGGATGTCGGTCGAGCTCGATTGGCCGAACTGGCCCGGGTTCAGCGCGCGAACGCTGGCCCAGCTCGAAGCGTTTCACTGGCCCGGCAACGTTCGCGAGTTGCGCAATACCGTCGAGCGCGCGGTGTACCGGCATGAGGACGCGGAGCGGCCGATTGACCATATTGTGTTCGACCCTTTCCACTCGCCGTGGGCACCTTCCGCCGCTTCGGTGGCAACCGCCCAAGCGCCTGTCGCGCAGCCGCCTGACCTGGAGCATTCGGAGCCGGCACAGGAACCCGCCCCGGCGGCGGCATTGGCTGCCGCACCGACCGGAACCAGCGACCTGCGGGCCGCGGTGGCCAGCTTCGAGCGGCAGCTGCTCGAGGACGCGCTCGCGCGCAATCGCTTCAACCAGCGTGCCACGGCGTCGGCGCTGGGCTTAAGCTATGACCAGCTGCGCCATGCCTTGAAGCGTCACAAGCTGCTCGATGCCGCCGCCTGACGATTGGTCGTTTGTCGAAAACGTCGTGTTCCCGACGCTTGGCAGGAGTAAACAGGACGGAGCATAAGGAGGATGACGATGAAGCTCTACGTCCTTGCAGCCGCGGCGCTCCTGGCCGCCACTCCCACACAAGCCGGCGTAATCACCGTTGCGGGCAGCCATGCAGGCTCCTGCTACGATGCCGCTCAGGCGCGCACGCCGACTCAGCAGGCGCTCGCCGTCTGCAACGAGGCACTCACGACGCAGGCGCTCAGTCAGGACGATCGCCTGGCCACGCATGTGAACCGCGGTATCCTTCTCATGCTGTCCGAACGGCAATCGCTCGCGCTTGCCGATTACCACGCGGCAATGGCCATCGACCCGCGCCATCCCGAGCCGTACCTTAACAAGAGCGTGCTGATCTTCGATGGCGACGGCAGCAATCAGGAGGCGGCCCAGCTCGCCGAAAAGGCATTGCAGCTGGGCACCAAGCGTCCGGGGATTGCCCTGTACGTCCTGGCGTTGGCCAAGGAGGACGCTGGGGACGTCGAGTCGGCTTACCGCGACCTCGTCCGATCCGCCGCGCTTGAACCCAAATGGGATCTCCCGCGGCAGCAGCTGCAGCGGTATCGCGCCAAGCAACGCTAGGCTTTGCCGGGTCATCCGGCCGGCGGTGCCGGCCGGATGATTCAATACCTGCTTCAACCGCAGTTGGAGTGGCGCCAGGGAACCCTATGTTAGTCGCGAGACCAACAGGAGGAATTCATGGCCTTTATCCTGCCGCCGCTGCCCTACGACCGTTCAGCGCTTGCCCCCGTCATCGACGAGCAGACGATGACGCTGCACCATGGCAAACACCACCAGACCTACATCGACAATCTCAACAAGGCGGTGGATGCCGATCAGGGCCTGCAGGGCCGCGAGCTTCCCGAGATGCTGAGCACAGCGTCCTCGCTGCCCAAGGTCGTCCGCAACAACGGCGGTGGGCACTGGAACCACAGCTTCTTCTGGGAAACCATGCGCCCGGGCGGCGGACAGCCGCAGGGTGAGCTCAGCGATGCGATCAACTCCAAATGGGGCTCGTTCGAGTCCTTCCAGGAAGCGTTCAATACCGCCGGCACCGGGCAGTTCGGGTCGGGCTGGGTGTGGCTGGTGGCGACGCCGTCCGGCCTGGAGGTCACCGCCACGCCCAACCAGGACAATCCGCTGATGGACGTCGCCGATGTCAAGGGCACGCCGATCCTCGGCAACGACGTCTGGGAACACGCCTACTACCTGACCTACCAGAACCGCCGCGCCGATTACCTGAAGGCGTGGTGGCAGGTGGTGAACTGGGACAAAGCCGCCGAGCGGCTGGCGGGCGCGGCGCGCTAGGCCACGCCCGACCGTTTCAGGCGGTTGCCGGTTGCTGTCCAAGTGCCGCAGCCTGCAGCAGCGCGATGCCGGCAACCGCAGCCGCCTGAACGAGCACGAATGCGGTGCCGAGCGGCGTCGGCTGAAGCCACGGACCAGCTACGAGCACCAGACTGCCGACGACCCAGGCGACATTGGCCCCAACAACTACCCGGGTAGGGCCTGCGCGGTCGGCGCGCTTTGCTGCCCACGCCACGACGAGGGCAAAGGGTAGCAACAAAATGCCGGCTTCGGTCAGCAGGAAGCGCGGCAATCCCAGTAAGTCCGACAACGGTTTGGCACCGGACGGCAGCAAGGCGCCCATGGCAGCGCAGGTCGCTGCGTCGAACCAGAGTAGGGGGCGAAGCTGGAAGGTGAGTTTTATGCTAATCACTCCATCTTCGATCGGGCGATCCGATCGCCGCTCGCCATTCTTGCCATCGGCTGCGCCCCGTCGATTACCGCACAGGTAATTGGACCGGGTCCGACCCTCGCTTAATTAGCCGTTCGAGGAGGAGCGCATGCAGCCCCAGATCAGGCCCGTTGGCGAACAGCTCCGCGACTGGCGCCAACTGCGCCGCCGCAGTCAGATGGACCTAGCCCTCGAGGCGGAATCTCCACCCGCCACCTGAGCTTCATCGAAACGGGGCGCACCCGGCCCAGCCGAGACATGGTGCTTCTGCTGGCGGGTCAACTCGCGGTTCCCCTGCGCGAGCGCAACGCCATGTTGCTCGCCGCCGGCTTCGCGCCCGTTTACGGTGAGCGCAGCCTCAGCGATGCCGAATTGACTGCGGCGCGGAAGGCGATCGAGATCGTGCTTAGCGGGCATGAACCCTATCCCGCGCTTGCCATCGACCGGCACTGGAACCTGATCGCCGCCAACCGCGCGGCCGGCCCGCTGATCGCCTCGGCCGCGGCCGAGCTGCTTGAGCCACCGGTCAACGTTCTTCGGCTTAGCCTGCACCCGAAGGGCATCGCGCCGCTGATCGCCAACCTGGCCGAATGGCGCGCCCACATTCTCGAACGGCTGGAGCGACAGGTGGCCGCAACCGCGGACCGGTTGCTAGCCGAGTTGCTCGCCGAACTGAGCGGCTATCCGGTAGTCGAGGGCGCTGGCAGCAGGCACGAAATCGGTGACGTGCTTATCCCGCTACGGCTGGCCTCGCCGGTCGGCGAACTCAGCTTCCTGAGCACCACGATGGTGTTCGGCACGCCGATGGACGTCACGCTGTCCGAGCTTGCGATCGAGTCCTTCTTTCCGGCCGACGAGGTCACCGGCGAGCGGCTGCGCAGCCTGGCCGCTATTGCTTGAGGCGGTAGCCGGTGCGGAAAATCCACCAGATCGCGCCGAGGCAGGTCAGGAAAAAGGCGAAGGTCGCCGCGAGGCTGGTCGCGACCGGCACGTCGGCGGTGCCGAAGAAGGTCCAGCGGAAGCCGTTGATCAGGTACACGACGGGATTAAACAGGGTGATCGTCCGCCATGGCTCGGGCAGCATCTCGATCGAATAAAACGCGCCGCCCAGGAACGTCAGCGGTGTGACGATTAGCAGCGGAATGATCTGAAGCTGCTCGAAACCCTTGGCCCAGATGCCGACGATGAAGCCGAACAGGCAAAAGGTCGCGGCAACCAGCAGCAGGTAGAGCAGCATCAGCACCGGATGCTCGACCCGCACGTCGACGAACAGATTGGCGGTAATCAGGATCACCAACGCGACGCTCATTGCCTTGGTCGCGGCAGCGCCGACATAGCCGATCACCGTTTCGATCGCCGACAACGGCGCCGACAGGATCTCGTAAATGGTGCCAGTGAAGCGCGGCATGTGGATGCCGAAGCTGGCGTTGAAGATGCTCTCGGTGAACAAGGACAGCATCATCAGGCCGGGCACGATGAAGCTGCCGTAATCAATGCCGTTGATCTCGCTCATGCGGCTGCCGATCGCAGCCCCGAAGACGATGAAATAGAGCGAGGTGGTGATCACCGGCACCGCGAGCCCAGTCCACAGCGTGCGCCGGAAGCGATGCATCTCGAACTTGTAGATGGCCCAAATGCCCCGCCAGTTCATGCCGCGCTCCGCTGCTCGTGAACCAGGCTGACGAAGATATCCTCCAGGCTCGACTGCTTGGTGTCGAGGTCCTTGAAGGCGATGCCGGCGTCGCGCATCGCGGTCAGCAGCGAGGGGATGCCGGTCCGATCGGCCTTGGCGTCGAACTCGTAGGTCAGGGTCGCGCCCTCGTCGCTCAGCTGCGGGTTCCATTGCGCCAGCTCGGGCGGCACCGCAGCGAGCGGCTCAGTCAGCTGCAAGTGAAGGATCTTGCGGCCGAGCTTCTGCATTAGCGCCGTCTTCTCCTCGACCAGGATCAGCTCGCCCTTGTTGATGACGCCGACCCGGTCGGCCATCTCCTCCGCTTCCTCGATATAGTGGGTGGTGAGGATGATGGTGGTACCGCCCTCGCGCAGGCGGCGCACCAGCTCCCACATGTCGCGGCGCAGCTCAACGTCGACGCCGGCAGTCGGCTCGTCGAGGAACAGGATGTCGGGCTCGTGGGCGAGGGCCTTGGCGATCATCACGCGGCGCTTCATGCCGCCCGACAGGTCCTTGAGAATCGCCTTGCGCTTGTCCCATAATGACAGGTCCTTGAGGATCTGCTCGATGCGGGCCGGATCCGGTCGGCGGCCGAACAGCTCACGGCTGAAGCTGACGGTGTTGAGCAGCGGCTCGAACACATCCATGGTCAGTTCTTGGGGGACCAGGCCGATGCGGGTGCGCGCCTCGCGGAAGTGGCGCTGCCAGTTCTTGCCGTCGATCAGCACTTCGCCGTCCGTCGGTTTGACGATCCCGCAGACGATGCTGATCATGGTCGTCTTGCCGGCGCCGTTGGGGCCGAGCAGGGCAAAGATCTCGCCACGGCGGATATCGAGGTCGAGGCTCTTCAGGGCTTCGGTGCCGCTCGCATAGGCCTTGCGCAGGCGGCGAATGGAGAGGATCGGCTCGCTCATTCTACCGGCCCCGGCTCGACGGGCTGCGCGTCTTCGCGCATCAGCCCGTGTTTCAGCAGCATCGGGACGTTTGCCGCGGCAAACAGGAAGGTGAGGGGCAGCGCGCCCCACAATTTGAAGCCGACCCAGAAGCCCGTCGAACTGTTGCGCCAGACCAGTTCATTGAGGACGGCCATGAAGGCGAAGAACAGCGCCCAGTTCCGGGTCAGCTTGAGCCAGCCGCGCTCGTCCAGACCCGGGTAGGTACTGCCAAGCACGCGCTTCAGCAGCGGCCGGCCGGTGGCCAATCCGAACGCCAGCAGCGCTGCGACTAGCACGTAATAGACGGTCGGCTTCATCTTGATGAAGGTCTCGTTCTGCAGCCAGATCGTCAGGCCGCCGAGGACCACGACCATAAGCCCCGAGAACCAGAGCAAAGGCGAGATGGAGCGGTGGCGGAGCGCCGAGTAGATCATTGCGGCGACCATCGCGATCATGAAGGCGCCGGTAGCAACGAAAATCTTCATCACCTGCGGCACGGGCGCGAGGAAGTTGACCAGGAAGAAGACCAGCAGGGGGCCGAGGTCGATCAGCAGCTTGGCGGCACCCTGCGGCTCGGCCTTGGTACTCACTCCGGAGGGAGTCCGGCGATGGCGCGGGCCACGGCGCGCGGGTCGAACGGGCGCAGGTCGTCGGCCTGCTCGCCGACCCCGATGGCGTGAATGGGCAGGCCGAAGCGTTCGGCCGCGGCAACCAGCACCCCGCCGCGGGCGGTGCCGTCCAGCTTGGTCATGATCAGCCCCGTCACTCCGGCGCTGTCGCGGAACACCTCCACCTGCGCAAGCGCGTTCTGGCCGGTCGTGGCGTCGAGCACGAGCAGCACATTGTGCGGTGCTGCGGGATTGAGTCGGCCGAGCACGCGGCGGATCTTGGACAATTCGTCCATCAGGTGCGCTTTGTTCTGCAGGCGGCCGGCAGTGTCGACGATCAGCACGTCCTCGCCGGATGCAGTTGCCTGCTTGACCCCATCGAAGACGATGCCGGCGGCGTCGCCGCCCTCCTTGCCGGAGATGACCGGCGCCCCGATCCGCTCGCCCCAGATCTTGAGCTGCTCGATTGCCGCCGCCCGGAACGTGTCCCCGGCCGCCAGCAGGACGCCATAATCCTCGTCCTTGAGCCAGCGGCCGAGCTTGCCGATGGTGGTGGTCTTGCCCGACCCGTTGACGCCGATCACCAGAATGACGTGGGGACGTGGAAACCCGTACACTTCCAGCGGCTTGGCAACCGGCGCTAAGATCTTCTCGATCTCTTCGGCAAGAATGGTGCGAAGCCCGCGCTCATCCAGCTGCTCGAAGCGGCGGGCGGCGATCGCGTCGCGGATTCGGTGCGAAGCCTCGGGCCCGAGGTCGGAAGCGATCAGCGCTTCCTCGATGTCGTCGAGCGTCGAGGTGTCGAGCGCCGCACGGCTGGTCAGGCCGGTAAGGTTGTCGGCGACTTTGTCGGCAGTCTTGCTGAAGCCGTCGCGCAGCCGGTCGAGCCAACTCATGCCCACTTCGCCTCCAGACGATCGGCATGGGTCGCCGTGATCCGCGCTGGACCGAATTGCCCCCGCGTGGCCCCGGCGATCGCCACGGGCGCGAAGCTGTCGGTGTGGCCGGCGCCGTCGCTTTCCACCAGCACCGGTAGTACCGTTCCGTCCAAGCTCGTGAGCCACAAGGCGCGTTGCCGCGCGGCAGCCTCCCGGAGCCGAGCGGCGCGGGCTTTTACCACATCTCGCGGGACCTGCGGCATACGGGCCGCGGGCGTGTTCGGCCGCGGCGAGAATGGGAAGATGTGGGCCGCGACGATTTCACAGTCGGCTATGAGTTCGAGGGTGTTAAGCGCCATGTCTTCAGTTTCGGTGGGAAAGCCGGCGATCAGGTCGGCACCAATGGAAGCAGCTCCGCGAACCTTCCTGATCCGCTCGACCGTGCGCACCGCGTCGGCGCGGCTGTGGCGCCGCTTCATGCGCTTGAGGATCAGGTCGTCGCCGGCCTGCAGAGACAAATGGAAGTGCGGCATCAGGCGCGGCTCGCCGGCGATCAGCTCGAGCAGCGCTTCGTCGATCTCGATGCTGTCGAGCGACGACAGCCGCAGCCGCTGCAGCCGCGGCTCGGCGGCGAGCAGGCGCTGGCACAGCTGGCCCAGGCCCCCCTGGTAATCGGTGATGTCGACACCGGTGAGTACGATCTCCCTGGCACCGCGGTCGATCTCGCGGGCGATGGCATCGCGGATGCCTTCGAACGGCAGCGAGCGGCTGGCCCCGCGCGCCTGCCAGATCGAGCAAAAGGTGCAGCGATGGTCGCACCCGGTCTGCACCGCGACGAAGCTCTTGACCTTGTGGAGGAGGCCGGCCGGGACAAGTGGCGCCAAGACGTCGTTCGTCGCCAAGCTGCTGAGCTTGCCTGTGTTTCCCGCGACGCGGGCGACACCGGCCATATGGGCAAAGCTCTCCGGCTCCAGCTCGGCCGCGCAGCCAGTCACGAGGATGCGCGCGTCCGGCAGTTGGCGATGTGCCCGACGGATGGCCTGGCGGGTCTGACGGACAGCCTCGTTGGTGACCGCACAGCTATTCACCACCACCCATTGCTCGCCAGGCGGTGCCGCGCGGCCGATCGTCTCGCTTTCGGCAAAGTTGAGGCGGCATCCGAGCGTGATCGTCTCGACGCTCACTTCAGCGTCTCCACGTCGAGCTGGCCTTCGAACACGTGGGTGGCAGTGCCGCGCATGCGGATCGCCTCGCCGGGTGCCCAGGAAATGCTCAGTGAGCCGCCCGGCATGGTGACCATCACCGGCGAGGCAGCGCGCTTGCTCCGAATGGCCGCCACCGCCGTAGCGCAGGCGCCCGTTCCGCACGCGAGGGTCGCGCCGACACCCCGTTCCCAGGTCCGCAAGCGAATGCCGCCATCGCTCGCCTGGGCGAAGTTGACGTTGATGCGCTCCGGAAAAGCCGGGTCATTCTCGATGCTTGGCCCGATTTCCTCAAGCAGCACCTCAGCAACATCATCGACAAAGAAGACCAGGTGCGGGTTGCCGACACTGAGCGCCGTCGGCTGCGCAAGAACGTCCCACGCCATCGGCAGCGGGTCCGTGTCGGTGGGGTAGGCCAGCGGGATCTCGTCCCACGCAAAACGCGGCTGGCCGATGCTGACTTCAACCTCGGCACCCAGGCTGCTGCCCTCGAGCAAGCCGCCATCGGTCTCGACCGTTGCCGCGCCGGTCAGCTGCACTACGCATCGCGTCGCATTGCCGCAGCTTGCGACCTCGCCGCCGTCGGCGTTCCAGATCCGCATGCGCAAATCCGCGCGTCCGCTCGGCTCCAGTACGATCAGCTGGTCGCAGCCGACCCCGGTGCGCCGGTCAGCGATGCTGCGGGCAAGGGCCGGAGTGACGTCGATCGGCTGCTCGCGCGCATCGACGATCACGAAATCATTGCCGAGCCCATGCATCTTGTGGAAGTGCCGCCGCATCGGCCCGCGACTTAGGGAGGGGGCCGAGCTTAGTCCACCAGTCAGCCAAGTTGAGCCACCATGCCCAGAGCCGCCAACGACGTTATGCAATCGATCCTGTTCTCGGCTGTGTTGGATGCCGTCGCGGCACTGAAGGCGGGATCGGGCGGATTGCCCAACCAGCTGCTGCGTGACGTTCAGGCCATTCATCCCAACGTGACCTTCGCTGACCTGCCCAAGCCGCTCCAGGACGCCATCGTCGAGAGCACGCGCGCGGCGTTCAGCCAGCTGCTCAAGGAGGGCTATGCAGTCGGGCCACGCGACCAGGTCCAGCCGACCCGGCCGCTCGACCGCGTGCCGGAGCGAGAACGGCGAGGACCGCCACCCGGCGACCGGCGCGGACCACCGCGAGGGCCGGGGCGCGGACCGCGCCCAACCGGCGGTAAACCAGGTGGCGGCGGCAAGCCGGGGGGCGGCGGCAAACCGCGCGGTTGAAGTTTGCCGCCAGCGCCGCTAAGCGCCGCTCCGTCTTTTAGACATTGATCGATGCTGAGCGTCCACGTGGCGCACGCCGGCCGACGAGGTTTCGTCCGCCGGCGCGTTTTGCGTTTGCTTGCCTCGTATGGGCGGCTCGGCACGGTAGGAGAGGTGAATGTTCGACACTCTGAGCGATCGGCTCGGCAGCGTATTCGACCGGCTTCGCGGGCGCGGCGCGCTCACCGAAGCCGACGTGCGCGCGGCCATGCGCGAAGTGCGGGTCGCCTTGCTGGAGGCGGACGTCGCGCTGCCGGTCGCGCGCGACTTCGTGGACCAGGTCACCGAGAAAGCTGTCGGCCAGGAAGTCCTGCGCTCGGTCACGCCGGGCCAGATGGTCGTCAAATACGTCCACGACGCGCTGGTCGAAACGCTCGGCGCTGAGACTGCCGAGCTCAATCTTGGCGTCACGCCGCCAGCGGTGATCATGATGGTCGGCCTGCAGGGTTCGGGCAAGACGACCACGACCGCCAAGCTCGCCAAGCGCTTGTCGGAGAAAGAGCGCAAGCGGGTGCTGATGGCCTCGCTCGACGTCGCGCGTCCGGCCGCGCAGGAGCAGCTAGCGGTGCTCGGACGCCAGGCTAGCGTCGACACTCTGCCGATCATGCCGGGCCAGCAGCCGGTCGATATCGCCAGACGCGCGCTGCAGTCGGCCAAGCTCCAAGCCTATGACGTCGTTCTGCTCGACACGGCGGGTCGCCTGCACGTCGATGATCAGTTGATGGGCGAGATGAAGGCCGTCGCTGCCGCCAGCAGCCCGACCGAGACCCTGCTGGTGGTTGACGCGCTGACCGGCCAGGACGCGGTCAACGTCGCCAAGGGCTTTTCGGCCGAGGTCGACCTCACCGGGATAGTTCTCACCCGCATGGACGGCGATGCACTCGGCGGCGCGGCGCTTTCCATGCGCGCAGTCACCGGCAAGCCGA
>CADCVY010000094.1 GCA_902806275.1 uncultured Sphingomonas sp.
GAGGGTTGCCGCAGCCCCCTTGTCTTCCTCATCCTGAGCGGCGTTGCTATCCGCTACAAAATACTGCCAAACGGCCGCCGGCAAATTTTCGGCTTTTTGCTTCCAGGCGACCTCTGCGACGTTGAATTCATCGTCAACAATCACTGCGATCATTCGGTCGAAGTCATCACGGACGCCGAAGTGGCATTGATCTCCATTGCCGAGCTGGAGAATGTCATCTTCAGTAACCCGCTCATTGCCCGCGGGCTGAAGCAAACCGCCGCGGTAGAAGGTGCAATCCTTCGCGAGTGGCTCCTGAATGTCGGAAAGCGCGATGCATTTCAAAGGATCGCCTATTTCTTCTGCGAGATTTCGGCACGCCTGAAAGGCTCCGGGCGAACGACCGACGATGGCTCATTACCGATGCCGCTTACGCAGCTTGAGCTTGCCGACGCCGTTGGACTGACGGAGGTGCACGTGAACCGTTGTCTCCAGCGCTTTCGAAGCCAGCAACTGATTACCTGGCACCGGCGACGGGTTGCGGTTCTCGACCTCGACCGATTGCAACAGATCGCAGGGTTCGACCGCGCCTATCTCAAGTTGGATGAGGTGCTTACCGCGCCGCAGCAGCGCGCTTGCGCTTGAGTGGCGGAATAGATGCCGTAGAATCCTCGATCAGGCTGCGCGGTGATCGACCTGCCAGCCGCGTATCGGAGGGATTGTTCCATGTTTTATAATGCGCCGGCATGGTTGGCACTGGGCCTTGCTGCTCTGGGTTTTCCGGCCCAAGTGGCGGCACAAACTGCCACGCCGCGGTCAAAAGCATCGCCTGCTCGCGTGGAGCCGCTTGCCCGCAGCAGCTTCATCGCGACCATGGACAGCGAATATCGGAAGCTCGATGCAAACAAGGACGGCTCAGTCAGCAAGAGCGAAGTGCAGGCTGAAAATCAGCGGATCGGGGAAGCGGCTGCTGCTCAGCGTGCGCGAGCGCAGTTCCTTTCTATCGACGCGGATCGGAACGGCCAGATCGGCGTCGAGGAGTTCGTGCGAGCACAGGTCGGCCAGCTGAAGAAAGAAGACTTCTCGGCAATGGCCAGCCGCCTCGACACCAATCGCGACCAGAAGATTACTATTGTCGAATACCGAACCCTGACGCTCGCAAGCTTTGACCGGCTGGATGCCGACAAGGACGGGGTCCTTAGCGAGCAGGAGCAACGAGCTGGCGGGTTCATCCGCTAGCGCCGCGGTGAACCGGCGAACCTGCTAGTTCATTGTTGCAAACTTCACATCGGTGACAACGCGCTTCCCATCTTCATGTCCGAGCTGAATGAACACGTCCACCGTCGCTTTGACGTAGTCGACGATCTCGGCCCGTCCAAGTTCGGTTCCCGCTGACAGGGACATCATCGCCATCTGCTCAATAGCGCCGGCCGGCGAGCTGGCATGGACGGTTGTTACCGAGCCGGGGTGGCCGGTCCCCACTGCCCGCAGCCAGCTGATCGCCTCTGCTCCGCGAACTTCGCCCATGATAATGCGGTCCGGCCGGAGGCGCAGCGCCGCTTCAACCAAGTCGGCAGGCGTAACCGACGCTTCACCGAGGCGTCCGCGGACGGATATCAGACCAACCGCATTTTTGTGGTGGAGCTGGATCTCGGGCGTGTCCTCAATCAGGACGAAGCGCTCGTCGTCCGGCGCCTCTTTCAGGAGAGCGTTAAGGAAAGTCGTTTTGCCCGTTCCTGTTGCACCGGAGATGATGATCGTCTTGCGCTTGCGGACTGCCGCAGCCAGAAACTGCGACACGTTGCCGGACGCCAGCATTTCGGCAAGCGCTTCGTCCGTCGCCGTACGAGCGCGGGCCGCCTCGCCAACCCTGCCAAAGGCGCCTGATAGGTCGTAGTCGCGCAGTCGCAAGTCAGGCATCTGGTGCTTGCGGATGGCGACGATGACGTGACCGCGCGTTGCCGGCGGCGCGCAGATCTGGATGCGCGCGCCATCCGGCAATGTCGCGGCGAGCAGCGGATGTTCACGGCTGATGCCTTGATCAGACGCCGCCGCGATCTGACGTGCAAGCCGCCACAGTGACGCGTCGTCGAGCGCTTCGCTGTCGTGCCGCTCGGTTCCGGAGAATGTCTCGAGCCACAGCTCGCCCGGCCGATTGATGTAGATGTCGGTCACGTCACGGCGCGACAGGGGCTCCGCCAGCGGCGCCAGAAAGGCGTCGAGGTAGACGTGCTGCGGTGCGTTCATCCAGCGGGCCCGACCTGGGTGAAGTCGAGATCGCGCGCGACAAAAATCCGGATGCTCGCGCCCTGCCGGGTGGTGATCGTCGGCGGAATGTCGGTGCCCTGCGTCGCCTGGTTCGCGAGGCTGGTCGCCTGGCCGGCGCTGCCGACGATGATCGTCGATCCGCCGGCCAGCGCCGCTGCCGCGGCATTGACTCCTCCGGTGAGAACGGAGGTCAGGATGGCGCCGCCGAAGCGCTGGAAAAAATGGCGATTGACCTTGCCGCCGAGACCGCCGCGGCCAAGGTCATCGACGGCCGGTGACGCGAGCTCGATCGAGACGCCATCCGGCCGAATCAAGCGCGTCCACAGCACGAAAACGCGCGAGGCCCCTTGCGCCACGCCCGACTTGTACTGGCCGATCAGGCGGCTCCCCGCCGGGATCAGCACGGCACCCCCGTCGAAACTGTAGACGTCCCGCTGGGTCAGCGCGCGCGCATAGCCGGGAAGATCGGAATTGATCGCCGTCTCCATCACAGCGCCGATGATGGCGCCCTGGGGGACCAGCCGGTCGAGGCGCGACAGCCGCTGAGCCCGGGCAACCTCGACCTCCTCGCTGCCGACCCTGGCGGAGAATTGCTCGGTGTCCGACAAGTTGCGGTTGGTCGGTCCGCCGGCGGGCGCCGGCCCGGTACCTGCACCGCTGTCGCTGCGGCCGGCGGCGGGTGCGCGCGGAACGTCGGCCTGCGCGAGGTCGACGACCAGCGATGGCGCACGCAGCCGCTCGCGCGCGCTGTCGACCGCTGGTGCCGTCGCGGTCGGCGGCGGTTGGAACGGCCCGGCGAGACCAGGAAGTGGCTGGGGCTGTGTCGCGACGAGCGTCACTGGACCGCTATTGGGGATGAAAAGCGGAGCCGCCGCAGTTGTCGGCGCTGGCGCCTCGGTACCCGGCGGCGTGTCGGCGGGCGCGGGAGTGCCGGCCGTCTGAAGCGCCGGCAGCGACGATTGGCTCAGGTCATTTGAAGCGCGGGCATCGGAGAGCCAGAAGAACACGCCGAACCCCATCAGCGCGAGCGTGACTGCAGGCGCGGCGACGCTGGCCGGCCGCGGCGGCTTCGCGACGACGGGGCGTTTGACCAGTATCGTATCGCTCATCGTGTTCTTCCCAATCCCGAACTGACCATAGCGTAGGTGGTGCCGGTGCGCAGAGTGAAGCGGCCGCTGGTCTGCTGCACCACGATCACGCGCCCGCGGGTCAGTGAGTTGACGAGCGCTTCATTCTTGCCTGGACCATTGGCGAAGATCGCGGGGATCGACTGGTTCGCCGCGAACTCGAAATAGGTCATCAGTCCGTCGTCCCACACCCGCGCGGGCCGCACTGCCCTGTCGCCCTCGATCGTGTAGGCGAAGTTCAGCGGCGGCGGCGGCGGTGGCAGCGGTTCCTCGATGGCTTCCACGATTTCGCGCGGGTAATCGAACTGCACTATCCACGGGGTCGTCGCCGTTCGCGCCGTAGTCTCCAGCGAGAAGGCATAGCGGCGCCGGTCGGTCACGACGGTCATGTTCGTCGCCGCGTTCTTAATCAGGGGTTTGAGGAACAGGTTCCGGGCGCGCCTGTTCGGGGTCACCTGCCAGGCAAGCGCGTCGCCGATCGAGACATTTTCAATGCGCTCGTCGGGAGCGAACTCGATCATGATCTGCCACCCCAGGGCGCCCTGGAGCCGCACCACTTCGTCGGGCTCGTAGACGACCGACTGGACATGCGGGTCGACCGGCCCGGGCACGGGCAGTCGCGCGGCCGCGAGCAGCAGCAGGGTCAACGAAAGGAGCCGTTTCATCCAGTGTATCCTTCAGCGTCGCGCCGGTAACGGGTGACCTGGAAACCGAGCGGATTGTCGTAGCGGTCTGCGGGGCGCAGCGGCCGCCCGTTGAATCCGAAGCTGATCGCGGCGACGTAGTTGGCCGGCTGACCAGTTGCCGATCCGACCGGGGTCCGCGCGGCGGTGAAGCGAACGATCCCAGCGCCGTCCGAAATCAACGAAACGCTTCGGACGTTGATCGAAACGGTGTCGCCGCGGTTCAGCGTCTGCAGCGGGCTGCCCGGGTTGCTCGCCGCCATCTGCCCGACATAAGCGCGGGCGACGGGCGGCGCGGACATGATCTGAACGCGGCGATATTGCTGCGGCAAGTCAGTCGCATCAAAGGATTCCCTCGCAATGACGTAGCCGGCAAGTTGCGCCTGAATGACAGCTTCATTTTGCGACAGCCGCCCATCCTGGACGGTCATCGCAGCCTCGACCGCGCCGGTCTGCCGGTCGACCGTAAGAACGTACGGCTGTACCGACTTGAGCGGAACCAGAAAGACCAATGCCAGTGCGAGCAGCAGTGCAATCGCCGCGGCGCCCGCCGCAACGCGCCACGCGATCCGCACTTCGCGGGCCGACGTCTGCACCTGCCCGTCGGCCCAGGTCCGCGCAGCCGTGAAATATTCGTCGCGATCACTCATGCATCTCTCCGAGCAGCGGCGCGCGACCGGCGCGGCGCGCTGCGCAGGCGGCTCGCGCCTTCAGTTCTCAAGGTGACCACGTTCGAGCCTGCCGGCCCGGCCGCGCCGTCGCGAGCAGCACTGACTCCGCGGGAAGAGGCGATGCGCCCGTCGAACTGCGAGCGTGCGGCACCCGCCGGCGCTTCGCGGCGAGCGATCGATTCCAGCGCCTTGGCGACCGCCGGTGCCCGCGCCGGCGGCGGGAGCAGCAATTGCCGCTGCAATTGCGGCGCAGCCGAAGGTGCGCCGGAAGCCGCCACCTCCCGCCCGGCGGATGAATCGCGGTCGCGGGGCAGCCGGATGCCATGGCCGATCCGCGCGCCGGCGCGAACTGCCACCACTAGGGCGATTGCGAACACGATGGTCACCAGGCCGATGGGCATGACACTCGCGGTTTCGAACCGCTCCGCAGCCTGTTCCGTCAAAAGGCGAGTGATCATCGGGGAAAGAATTGCGAACTCGATCGCTGCCACTAGAAGCACGAACATCGGAGCCAATGCGGCGGTCGCCATCGCACCGAGCCAGCCCTGGGTCATCCCGCGCGTCGCGTTGAACAGGAGCAAGCCGGCCATTGCGGGTGCAATCGCGAGCAGGATCGCAAGCACCACGCGCGCCGCCACCAGAATACCGATGGTTGCCAGCGTCAGCAGCACGACCGACACGTTGAGCGTCATCGCTGCTGCTGCCGGCCCGCCGACCCAAGGCGAGGCGATCCCCGCCCGGCTGCGGTAACCGACACCGGCCGCGGTCAGATCGTCGAGCGCCTTTTCCAAGCTCTCTAGCGGCGGCGGCGCGCCGATCCCGACAAGGATTTCGCTTGCTACCTGGGTCGGAGCGCGGGCCAAGCCGTCGTAAGCCAATGCCTGCCAGCTTTGCCAAGACGTCGCGATCAGCAGCACGATGCCGATCTTCACCGTCAATCCAACCGCGTCGGACAACAAAATGCCCCGGCCGAGCAGAAGACGGTAGCCGAAGAACGCGACAGCAATGACTAGCAGTCCGGTCAGCGCAGTCGACAGGGTTCCGCCAGGCTGGGCCAGCGCCGCATAGCCGCGCTCCACGAGGCCGAACGCCTGGCAATCAGCGTCGGCCAGCAGGCGCGCGGCAAAGCGGTCCGCGGCCGAAGGTATGCAAAAGCTCTGCATCAGGCGACCTGCAACAGGCGCGGCAACCAAGCGTCGGGCGCGTCTCCGACCTTTTCGCGGATATCGTCGAGCAGCCGCACCGTGCGCTCGCGGCCTGACAGCACGGTGAGGAGATCCGGTTCGGACCCGAGGTTGAGCCTGACCACGACGCTGTCGGCGCCATGCTTGACCAGGAAGGCGCGGGCGGTTTCCGGGATCGACCGGACCAGCTCATATTCGTGCGACGTGAGGCCGAAGCCGTCAATATAGTCGGATGCCTGGGCCGAAGCGTTCGCCATGAAGATTTGCGTACCCGCCTGTTCGATGATCGCGGATGCGATCTTGCTTTCCAGCGCATCGGAAGCCGATTGCGTCGCGAAGCCGACGATCCCGCCGCGTTTGCGGATCGTCTTCTCCCAGTCGCGTATGCGGGCCACAAACACTTCATCGTCCAGTGCTTTCCAGCCTTCGTCGACGACGATGATCGTTGGCTTCCCGTCGAGCCGTTCTTCGACCCGGTGGAACAGGTACATCATCGCAGGCGATCGCAACGCCGGCTGGTCGAGGATTGCGGTCATGTCGAAGCCGATTGTCGCAGCATCGAGATCAAGACCGTCCGCTTCGTTGTCGAACAGCCACGCGTGCTCACCACCGGAATGCCAAGGCGCAAGCCGCGCCGAGAGGTCGTTGCTCGAGGCGCGCCCACGGCCGCGGAACAGCTGGGCAAGGAACCGCAGCCGGCGATGCCCGATCGGTCCTGCGTAAGAGCTGTCGATCGCATCGGCAATCCACTCGTGCTCCTCAACAGTCGGCGGCGGTCCATCGCCAGTGGCGAGCCGGGACACCCAATCTGACAGGAAGCGCCGATTAGCTGGTGTGTCGGGCAGCGCCAGGGGATTGAGCCGTGTTGGGTTACCCGGCCGAAGGGTGTCGTAAGTGCCGCCGATTGCCCGCAGAAAGATTTCGGCGCCCCGATCCTTATCGAAGAAGATGGTCCGCGGAGCATAGCGTTGCGCCTGCGCAAGCAGGAATCCGAGCACCACGGTCTTGCCCGACCCCGACGGTCCGATGATCGTAAAGTTTCCGAGGTCACCGCGGTGAAAGTTAAAGAAGTAGGGACCTGCCGAGGTCGTCTCGAACAGGGTCACCGCGTCACCCCAATGGTTGCCGTACGCGCGCCCAATCGGAAAGTTGTGGGCACTCGCGAAGCCGGCGAAGTTCGCTGACGACACCAAAGCTCGCCGCGCGACGTAGCTGAAATTGCCAGGGAACTGCGCCCAAAACGCGGCCTCCAGCCCAAGCTCTTCGCGCACTGCAACTAGTCCGGCCTCGGACAACGTCGCCTGGACTTCGCCGAGCGCCGCGTCGAGGTCTTCCAGGTTGGCGGCCTTAAGCATGACTGTGAGATGATGCTCGCCGAACAATGCGCGCCCCGCGGACAGCTCGTCCTTGGCAGTGGCGAGTTCCGATCGCAGCGAAACGGCAGCGTCGTTCGCCGACCGCATCCGGCGCAAGGCGAGATCCATCCGCTCGAGCGCGGGACCGCGATCCACCACCGCAAAGCTCTGAGTGACGACCAATTCAAATGGTAGCCGGTACAAGTCGTCTAGCATGCCAGCGTGGGTCTCCGCTGGGTAATCCTTCACCGACAGGATTGCGGCGACCTCTGCCGTCTGGCCGTCGAGCGGTCCGAACTCGACAGCATCCGCGCCGAAACTCAGCCGCCGTCGGCCAAGCGCATGCGCGATCTCACAATGCGGAAGCAGCATCGGGGAGACTGTGCCATCGAGTAATGTTGCTAGAAATTCGACCGGCTCGGACGCAAGCCCGCTGGGCACGTCGTAAGTAGTAAGCAGCTGCGGCCCGTACGGCTCCAGCGCTGCTAGCAGCGCCTCGCGAGCTTGGTTCAGCTCGCGCAGGTCTGCCCCGAGTTCCGCCTTGTCCTTACGTTCACCGAGCACGAGTTCAAGCAGGCGCTCCGCAACGCGTGCACGGCCCGCAAGCGGACGCAACACAAGTGTCAGGTATAGATCGTTGACGTAGAGCCGCCGCGTCGCCAGTCGATTGCGCCAGGCGTCGTCAAGCGCGTGGCTGAAGGGATCGGCAAAGTGGCCGTCCAGCTCGGGCGAAACCGCGCGGCGGATAACGTGGTGCACGAGGCCGAACCGCGGCGAAGAAACGGCCCGCAGCATGGTGTCGCGACTTGCCTTACGAGCTTCGAGTTGCGCCGCCTCGATGGTCTCGAACGGCAGACCTTCCAGCCGAATGACCTGCATGGCCATGCCATCACGCGTGACAATGGTGTGGTCGTCGACCTGTGCGAGATAAGGAAGATGGTCCCCGATCGCCTTTTCCCGCGCGGCCGCGCGCTCACGGGCGGTAGACATTGGCGCCCCACAGGCTGCGGTTGGGCACGCGTGGAACGCGCCTTAGGCGGGTCAGCCAAAGTGACATGATGTGCGGATCGCGCAGGTGCGCGGCATAGCCGAGTGCGTGAATAACAAGCACCGGAATCAGTGCGAAAAGGCTCTTGAAGATGAGGAAAAGCTCCGCTCCAACGATACCGTTAAGTACGAAGAACGGGTAGGTCACGCCGGCAACCATCTGCGGCCGGGCAAGCGCCCTGAAGAGCCGGTCCCCAGCCAACTTACCCTCCTGCTACCGAGCGAATGCCGCCGACGATCGACGCGGCGCCGAAGAGGATGAACAGGCCGAGCACAACGGTCGCGCCGTATTTCCAGTTGATCCGACCGGTCAGCATCAGAAAACCGACGGCAGCGACGGCAATCACCGCGACCGCTGTCGCGACATTGCCGAGCAGGGTTCCCTGCAGCCAGTTGACCGCCCCGACGATCGGACCTGAGCCGGCCGGGTCGGGCGCCGCATATTGCGCATGCGCGGGACCGGCAAGTACGGCCAGCAGGAGCGCCGGAAGGCGTAGGTTCATAATCCAGGTACCTCGATGACCGCTGAAGATACGGCGAGCGGCGCCCTTAGGATGCTCGGCACGGGCAGAGTAGTTGGCCCGAGCCGGCCCATGATCTTGCTCACATAGTCGCGAGTCTCGCGAAAGGGCGGCACCCCGCCGTAGCGGATGACCGCTGCAGGCCCCGCATTGTAGGCCGCCAGTGCCAGCGGCACGCTGCCGAACCGGTCGAGCTGCCGTCGGAGATACATCGCGCCACCGCGGATATTGTCCGCAGGGTTGGTCGGATCGACGCCCAGTTCCGCTGCCGTGGCCGGCATGAGCTGCATGACCCCAAGCGCACCCTTGACGCTGACCGCGTTCATCCGGCCGCGGGATTCTTGCCACGCTACCGCCTCCAGCAATCTCTGGTCGACGCCGTGACTCCGTGCCGCTTGCGCGAGCAGGTTCGCCGGGTTCGAGCTTGTGGGCGTGGACAGGCGGTCGGGCGAACGGATCGGTTCGAAGCCGGTACCGGTATGCACCGTTGGACCATCGTACGTCCGCGCTTCGCCGGAATCGTCAATTTCGATCACCTGCGCGTACGCCGGTGTCCAGGCAGCGAGAGCGGCAAGGAGCGAGCCGCAAGCCAGTTTGCCGATCATTCCATATGGTCCAGTTCATATCCAGGCGTGGGAACCAGCGAGACAAACAATGCAAGCGCCCCCACGGCGATGAGCCAACTGGAAAGCACCTTCAGCGCGATTCCGTAGCCCCGATGATTAAACCACCTTCCGGCGACGAATAAAAGGCTGATCGGCAAGGCAATTGTCATCGCGCCGCGCAGGTCCGAGGCGGCTGCCAGCGCCCCGGACCAGGCGCCGTTGTTGACTGCCGCCCCTATTGCGACCGGCTGCGCTACGCCGCGCCCGAGCAATACTGCCGCCGCCGCCGCGATCATGCTCAGCCAGAAGCCCGCGAGAAGAACGCCGTCAGGAACGTTCACCGGCGCTAGCATCGCCACCAGCACCGCGCTGACCCATAGGGCGGAGAGGCTCCGCCATGCGACCGCCGAGGTGAGTAAGGACAAGGCAAGCCCCGCCGCTACGAACATCAGCACATAGGGAAGCGCGCCGCCATTCATGCGAGAAGCGCCTGATTGAGGAACCACAAGCCGCTGATCGCGATCGCACCTCCGGCAGCGCGCAGAGCCCACGTTCCGACTAGATACGTCTTAAGCGCTCCGATGGCGATGCCAAGGACATGCAACAGCCCGGTGCTGAGCACAAAGCCGGCGCTGTAGCCGACCGGGTCGGCGGCGGACGGAAGTTCCTGTCCATGCGCGTAGCCGTGAAACAGGGCGAACACCGCGACAATGGCGCAGGCGATAAACAGCGGAGCGCGAACGCTGAGCAGCACCATCATGCCCAAAGTGATCACCGAAATTGCGATGCCCAGCTCGAGCGGGGGAACCGGCACATTGGCCATTCCGATCGCGCCGCCGACCGCTATCACGACCGGAAAGATCGTCGGCAATGCGATCAGCAAGGGTCGCCCTAGGATCGCACCCCAAAGCCCAACGGCCACCATTGCCAGCGCATGGTCGAGCCCCGACAGGGGATGCACGAACCCGGAGGCGAAGCCGCTCACGAGGCCGGTGCCGCCATGCGCGGCCGCCGGCGAAGGCGATAAAGTGAGCAGCGCAAGCGCAAGGGTTGCAAATGCGGCGTGAATGTTGATTCGGAAGGCGACAAGCCTTTCAATTCGCCGCGGTACGCGCAACATGTGCCGGCGCACGGCGCGAGATTCGAAGGATTGATTTTCATGTTTTTCCGCGCCGCGCTTCTGCCGCTTGCCGTCATTGCCACGCCCGCTCTCGCGCATGACTTCTGGATCCAGCCCGACCGGTTCCAGATCGCGCCGGGTGCTGCGGTCGGGGTGACTTTCCAGGTTGGCCACGGCGAAGCGCGCGAGCGCTGGGGCAACAACAACCGGATTGTGTTGCTGGCCGACTTCTTCGGTGGGCAGCGCCGCGATCGGCGAGCACTCCTTCGCTCCGGTGGCCGGGCGGATATCACAGCCCGCTTCGCCGAGCCCGGTCTCCATGTGCTTGGCCTCCAGACCAATT
>CADCVY010000095.1:0-9210 GCA_902806275.1 uncultured Sphingomonas sp.
AAGCTCGATCGGGCGATCGCCCGGGTCGAGGCCGCTCGCGCGGCGGGGCTCAAGATCACAGCCAACATGTACACCAATACGGCGGGTGCGACGGGCGTCGCCGCGGCGCTGCCACCATGGGTCGAGGACGGCGGCACCGAAGCCATGCTCAAGCGGCTTGCAGACCCCAAGATCGTCGCGCGCGTTAAGCGCGAAATGGTGCAACCGGGCAGGGACTGGGAGAACCTCTACCATCATGCCGGTCCGCAAGGCGTCGTTCTCGCCAGCCTGGTCGAACCATCGCTGAAGCCCCTGATCGGCAAGACCATCGCCGACGTCGAAGGCGCGCGGGATCAGCGCCGAGCAGGCTGTGATCGAGATCGTGCGCGCGGACCGGGGCCGCTCCGGCGCGGTTTATTTCCTGATGTCCGAGGACAATGTCCGCCGGCAGACCGCGCTTCCGTGGATGAGCTTCGGTTCGGACGCGGAGGCGTCGGCGCCCGAAGGCGTGTTCCTGCAGTCGGGGACGCACCCTCGCGCTTACGGCAATTTCGCCGTTTTCTCGGGCGCTACGTACGGCACGAAAAGACGGTACCGCTGCCGGAAGCCATCCGTCGCCTGTCGAGCCTGCCTGCGAGCAACCTCGGCATTCGCGACCGCGGCCGGCTGTAAATGGGCATGGCCGCCGACGTGGTGGTGTTCGATCCCGCCACCGTCGCCGACCACGCGACTTTCGAAAAACCCATGCAATATTCGACAGGTGTGCGGGACGTGTTCGTCAATGGCGTGCAAGTCCTGAAAGACGGCAATCCGACCACTGCAAAGCCGGGCCGTTTCGTGAAAGGCCCCGGCTGGACCGGCTGGCCGGGCGGCGGCGCCTGCCGCAACGGCGGCAACCGACCGTGCCTTAGCGCTTCGGGTCCGATGTCGGCGAGATGCAAATAGCAGCGCGGCGATGAGCGAACTCAAGGCGCAGTTCGCGGTTATGCTCGCAGGAGACATCGCCCGGCTATGCCACAAGACGACGCAGACCAGGATCTCGCGACACCGGCCCAGTCCCCGCTCGGCTTTGGGCTGAGCGACCTCCGGCAGGTGGCCCGCCGTATCTGGCTGCTGTGGGGTTTCCACAATCTGTCGCTGATGGCTGGCGGCGTCGCCTTCTTCTGCTTCTTGGCGATTACGCCGCTGATCGCCTCCATCGTGCTGGTGTACGGCCTGGTTGCGGATGTGGGCACCGTTGCACAGCAGGTGGAAATCCTCACCCGCGTGATTCCGAGGGACGCTGCGTCCGTTCTTGAGGCTCAGCTGACCCAGGTCGTGACGACAAGCTCGACGGTGACTGGCATCGGCCTCATCATCGCTCTTGCACTGTCGATCTACGGCGGCATGTATGCCGCCAACGGCCTGATCGCCGCTCTTAACGTGATCAATTCCGAGCTCGAGACACGGGGCTTCGTCACACTGACTCGCCGGGCGCTCGGCCTGACGCTGGCCGCTATATTGATCGGTCTCACGGGTCTGATCAGCGGGGGCTTGTTCGCCTGGCTGACGAGCCTCGCCAACCCACTGCTCGGGCCGATCGCAGATGCCCTGTTCCGGGCTGGGGCGTGGATCGCCGCGCTGGTGCTGGGAACAAGCGGCTTTGCGCTGATCATGCGCTACGGTCCCGACCGCCGGGCGGCCAAGTGGCGCTGGCTGACGCCGGGAGCTGTGCTCGCCACCCTGCTGTGGATGGCGGCGTCGTTCGGGTTCAGCCTCTACGTGGCGTACGTCAGCAACTATTCCGCCACCTACGGATCGCTGTCTGCGATCGTCGTGTTCCTGATGTGGCTGTACCTGTCCGCCTACGGACTTCTGGTCGGTGCGCTGATCAATGCTGAGCTGGAACGCCAGACCGCTGCGGACTCGACGCGTGGCGCGGATCGCCCGATCGGTTCGCGCGGCGCGGTGCTGGCGGACACCGTGGTCACCGCAGAGATGACCGAGACTTACCTGCAGAAGCGCAAAGGGCGTTTAGAGGAGCGACTGGCCCGCAAGAGCCGCCCCAACGCAGGAACGAACGTCGGTTCGTAGCCAGGGCACTCGCCTACGCACCCGGGCGGTGCCGCTAACGTCCGCGAGTTATGCCGCGGGCGCGGATATTTGCTGCAGAGGGGCATCGGGATCGCCGTCTTCCCGCCGCATCCAGAACAGCTCCCTGGCCCACTCGCGCATGCCGGCAGGCGCGTCGGCCCATTCCCACAGGCCGTTTTCGTCGTAACGCAGGTGCTTGTTAGGGTCGAAGTCGAACGCCTTGAACACATGGTTGAGCTCGGCATAGCGCCGATTGGCCAGGTCGCCGTGCCACAGATGCAGCAGGTGCCCCGGAACCACGCCGAGTTTGCCGCCCACCAGGTCGCGCGCCTTTACCGCCCATTCGAGAAAATGTTTGAGGTAGGTGCGCTGAGGTCCGATCATCCGCCCAATACAAGGTGTGTGGATCAGCCCTCCGGCGAACCCGTGCGACATCAGATGGTCGCCGCTGCACGTAAGGCATGCGTCGTAGAGGCCGATCTCGCTGAACAGCTCGCGGCGGGCGGCCCAGGCAAATCCGGTGTGCCCGTGCCGGTGGAACTCGGCCCCACGGGCGAGCGCCGGGGCGCGTGCGAACACGCTTGCGTAGGACTCGTAACACTCGCCGACGCCGAGATATTGCTTGTGACCGCGGGGAAGCCGGACGACCCGGTCGAACGGCTGCACCACGACATATTTGTCGAGAGCTTCCGAGGTCTGTGTGAACCAGTTCGGGTTCTCGAAGATGACGTCATTGTCCAGCCAGGCGATTTTGGTGCAGGACTCAGGCAGGGACGCGGCGGCGATGTTGAGAAGCCGTTCCTTCTGCCACATGAGTCCCCCGCCCCGCAGGTGGAGGACATCGTCGCTCGCCGGCAGTTCGTAAGGCTCGTCCTCGAAGGCCAGTTCGACGGTGAGCAGGTTCGCTCCGACCTCGGCCATGCCAGCCCGGAACGCGTCGAAGTTCGCGCGCTTCGTTCGGTAACGGCACGGATTGAAGTAGCAGGTGATCGCCCACAGGTCCGAACTCATCTTCACCCTTTCACCCTCGACATACCACATATTGGAAGCGTTTGCGGCAGGCCGGCGTCGATCCATTCAGAGACCGCCGCCCCGGCCGCGATTCACCCTATAGCCTCTACTAAGGCATTGTGAATGCCGGTTTTGCGCAATCAAGGCCCCACAAACAGCTGTCCTCCGTGCAGGGGTTTGTGACACTCTGGCGCCGTGAACTGCTCGTCCATGTCCACCGTAGGGCCGTGCGCCCACTTGCGCAGACCTGCCCTCGCAGGCGCAAGCCTGCACTTCCCCCATCTCGGGCAGGGCGGCCAGCGTGGCTGAGGCGGGCCGGACATGGTGGCGCAACCTCTATGTTCAGGTCCTGATCGCGATTGCGCTCGGCATCCTGGTCGGCTGGCGGTGGCCGGCGGTCGGGGCGTCGCTGAAGCCGCTCGGCGACGCCTTCATCAGCCTAGTGAAGATGATCATCACTCCCGTGATCTTCCTGACGGTCGTCACCGGGATCGCCGGCATGCGCGACCTCGGCGCGTTCGGACGGATCGCGGCGCGGGCGCTCGGCTATTTCCTCGTCATGTCGACGCTGGCGCTGGTCGTCGGCCTGGTCGTCGGCAATCTGGTGCGGCCCGGAGCCGGGCTCAACGTCGACCCGGCGACGCTCGACCAGTCCAAGGTCGCCAGCTACGTCGACAAGGCGCACGAAACGAGCATCATCGGCTTCGTTCTCAACATCATCCCCGACACCTTCTTCAGCGCTTTCACCTCGGGCGAGATCCTGCAGGTTCTGCTGGTCTCGATCCTGTTCGGGGTCGCGCTGGCGATGCTCGGCGATCGCGGCGAGCGGCTGCTCGGCACCTTGAAGGTGATCACCGCCATCGTCTTCCGGATTGTCCACATCCTGATGTGCCTGGCGCCGATCGGCGCCTTCGGCGCCATGGCCTTCACCATCGGCCAGTACGGCATCGGCACCTTGGTCAACCTCGCGGGGCTGGTCGCGACCTTTTACCTGACGGCGCTGCTGTTCGTTGTGGTCCTGCTCGGCGGAGTGGCCCGGCTGGCGGGTTTCTCGATTTTCGCGCTGATCCGCTATCTCAAGGACGAGCTGCTGCTGGTGCTCGGCACCTCCTCGTCGGAAAGCGCGATGCCGCTGCTGATGGAGAAACTCGAAAAGGCCGGCTGCCCCAAGCCGATCGTCGGCTTGGTCGTTCCGACCGGCTATTCCTTCAACCTCGACGGCACCAACATCTACATGTCGCTGGCAGCGCTGTTCATTGCCCAGGCGATGAACATCGACCTCTCGTTCGGGCAGCAGATGCTGCTGATGGCGGTCGCGATCCTGAGCTCCAAGGGTGCCGCCGGCGTGACCGGGTCCGGGTTCATTGTGCTCGCCGCGACCCTGTCGGTGGTGCCCGCGGTGCCGGTCGCCGGCATGGCACTGATCCTGGGCGTCGACCGCTTCATGAGCGAGTGCCGGTCGCTGACCAACTTCATCGGCAACGCGGTGGCGGCGATCGTCGTCGCGCGCTGGGAAGGCGCCGTCGACATGGGCCAGCTACGCGCTGCGCTGGCCGGCGCGGGCGGCGAGCTGACCGACCGCGAGAGCGACGACCTGCAGATCGACGACCGGAGCGACGTGCCTCCGGCTACGGGATCAGCTTCCCCGGGTTCATGATCCCAAGCGGGTCGAGCGCTCGCTTGATCGCGCGCAGCGCCGCGATGCGGCCGGGAGGTGCCAGGCGCTCCAGCTCGTCGCGTTTCAACTGCCCGATGCCGTGCTCGGCCGAGATGGAGCCGCCCGCCGCGGTCACCAGGTCATGCACGAAGCGCGTGATCCCGGGGCCTTCCTTCTCGTACCAGTCGGGGGACGAGCGCGAGGCGGCGCGGACGTGGAAGTGGACGTTGCCATCGCCGAGATGCCCGAATGCGCTGGCCTTGGTACCAGGGAAAGCCGCTTTGACCTGTTCCGATGCTTCGACGATGAAACGCGGCATGTCCGAAACGGCGACCGAGATGTCGTGCGCCAACGTCTGCCCGTCGGCACGTTCGGCTTCCGAGATGGAATCGCGGATGCGCCACAAGGCGTCCGCCTGCGCTTCGCTGGTGGCGACGGTCGCGTCCTCGATCATGCCGCCATCCAGAGGCTCACCGAGCAAGCGGGAGAGGTCGCGGGCAATGTCCGCCTCGGAGTCGGGAGTGGTGGCCTCGATCAGCACGTTCCAGCGATGCCCGTGCGCCAACGGCGCGCGGGTGCCGGGGATATGCTTCAGCACCAGGGCGAGCGCATCGCCGGGCACCAGCTCGAAGCCCTCGATGGTACTGGTCCGCGTCTCGAGCCAGCGAAGCAGATCAAGCGCGCGTTCGGGGCTGTCCAGCCCGACCCAGGCCACCGCCCGGGCAGCGATTGCCGGCACCAGCCGCAGAGCCACTGCGGTGATCACACCCAAAGTGCCCTCCGCCCCGATCAGCAGTTGGTCGAGGCTGTAGCCGCGGTTGTCCTTCTTCAGCCCGGAAAGGCCGTCGTGCACCGTCCCGTCGGCAAGCACCGCCTCGACGCCAGCGACCAGCGCCCGCATCGTGCCGAACTTGAGCACCTGCGTGCCCCCCGCATTGGTCGAGGAAAGCCCTCCGATGGTGCAGCTGCCGCGCGCGCCGAGCGTTAGCGGGAAGCGCAGCCCCTTTTCGGCGGCACGCTCGTGCAGGTTGGCAAGGATCACGCCGGCTTCGGCCACCACCACGCGGTCCGCTGGACGAAGCGAGCGGATGCGGTTCATGCGCCGCAGCGACAGCAGCACGGCTGAACCATCCGCCGGCGGAGTGGCTCCGGCGACCATGCTGGTGTTGCCGCCCTGCGGCACCAGCGACACCCGGTGCTCGGCAGCCATGCGGACGATCGTGGCCACCTCTTGGGTGATCGCGGGTGCAAGGATCGCCGGAGACCGGCCCTCCACTCGCCCCCGCCAGTCGATGAGCCACGGCGCGATATCGCCCCCTTCGGTGATGACCGCCTTCGGACCGAGCCTTTGCTCGACTGCCGAGATCAGCTGCGCCTGCGCGTCCATCGTCGCCGCTTGGCATGAGCGGCAGGTCCGGTCAAAGCAGCCGAATGGACCGTCCCGGCATCACCCTGATCGTCGCCCGCGCGCAGAACGGCGTCATCGGCCGCGACGGCAACCTGCCGTGGCACATCCCGGCCGACCTCAAGCGCTTCAAGGCGCTGACCATGGGAACGGTCATGCTGATGGGCCGCAAGACGTTCGACAGCCTGCCGGGACTGCTTCCCGGCCGCCGCCACCTTGTCTTGACCCGCGACCTGCAATGGTACGTACCGGGGGCCGAGGTCGTTCACGATGTGCCAGAGGCGCTGCGACGGGCAAACGGTGAGCGTCTGTCGGTAATCGGCGGCGCCGAGATCTTCGCGATGCTGCTGCCGAACGCGGATCGGGTCGAACTCACCGAAGTGCTGGCGGACATCGAAGGCGACATCGTCGTGCCCGATCCCCGGGATAGCGGCACATGGCGGGAGACCTGGAGCGAAGCGCATCCGGCCGAGGACCGCAGACCGGCTATCCGCTTCGTGACGCTGGAGCGCGCCTAGGCCTCGCCGTCGAGAGTCACTGAAACCTGCGCTGCAACCTCGTCGACGGGTGCCATTCCGTCGACGTGCCGAACTAGGCGGCGCTGCTCGTAATAGGGTAGGATCGGGGCGGTCTTGGCGCGGTATTCGGCCATGCGGGTGCGTACCGTCTGCTCGTTGTCGTCGGGGCGGCGGCAGAAGTCGGTCGAGCCGCAGGCGTCGCAGATGCCTTTGACGCGCGGCTGCTTGAACCGGTCGTGATAGCCGGTGCCGCATTTGACGCAGCTGAAACGCCCAGTGATCCGCTCCACCAGCGCCTCTTCGTCGACGTCCAGCTCGATCACGTAATCGAGGCTCCGTCCGCGCTCATTGAGCAGCAAGTCGAGCGCTTCGGCCTGGGCTTGGGTCCGGGGGAAACCGTCGAAAATGGCGCCCGAGGTGCTCGCAGCGTCCAGCCGCTCGCCGATCAGCGCACTGACGATGGCATCGCTGACGAGCTCGCCGCGCTCCATCACTGCTTTGGCTTCAAGACCGACCGGTGTGCCTGCAGCGACCGCCTCGCGCAGCATGTCGCCGGTCGACAGCTGGATCATCCCGCGCTCCGCCTGCAGCCGCGCGGCCTGCGTGCCCTTGCCCGCCCCGGGCGGCCCCAACAGGATGATGTTCATCATACGGGAGGCGCTTAGCGCCGCCGCGGCGTGGTCTTGAGCTTGGCCTTCTTGATCAGGTCGCCATACTGATGCGCGATCAGGTGGCTCTGGATCTGGCTGACGGTGTCCATGGTCACGTTGACGACGATCAGCAGGCTGGTGCCGCCAAGCGCGAAGGCGAGGCCTGCCTGCGCCATGAAGATTTCCGGCAACAGGCAGATCAGCACCAGGTAAGCGGCGCCCACAACGGTGATGCGGTTGAGCAGGTAATCGAAATATTGCTCGGTCGCCTTGCCCGGCCGGATGCCTGGGATGAAACCGCCGTGGCGCTTCAGGTTTTCCGACGTCTCCTCGGCATTGAACTGCACCGCGGTGTAGAAGAAGCAGAAGAACGCGATGCCGAGCCCGTACAGGATCATGTAGGCGGCCGAGCCGTGCTGCAGGTAGGTGCTAAGGGTAATCAGCCAGTCGCCGCTGCCGCCCTCTTCGCCGCCACCCTGGCTACCGGCCCACTGCATGATCGTCAGCGGCATCAGCAGCAGGGACGAGGCGAAGATCGGCGGTATGACGCCGGCAGTGTTGATCTTGATCGGCAGGTGCGAGCGCTCCTGCTGCATGCCGCGCGCGGTCTGGCGCTTGGGGTACTGGATCAGGACGCGGCGCTGGGCGCGCTCCATGAAGCAGATGAACAGCACCAGGGCGATCGTCAGCAGGATGATGCCGACCACCAGCACCGGGCTCAGCGAGCCGGTGCGGCTGCCCTCGAGCAGTTGGGCGATGCCTTGCGGGAGGCCGGCGACGATGCCCGCCATGATGATCAGCGAAATGCCGTTGCCGATGCCGCGGCTGGTGATCTGCTCGCCGATCCACATCAGGAACAGGGTGCCGCCGACAAGGCTCACCGTGCCGGCGATCTGGAACAGCATGCCGGGCTGAACCACCGCGCTGATGCCCTGGGTTGCGGACTGCGATTCCAGACCGCGCACGGCTAGGTAGCCCTGCACCAGGGTGATGACGACGGTCAGGTAGCGGGTATATTGGTTAAGCTTCTTGCGCACGGTCTCGCCTTCCTTGCGCAGTTGCTGCCACGGCCCATAGAGCGTTCCGCCGAGTTGCACGACGATCGACGCCGTGATGTACGGCATGACGCCCAGCGCAACGATGCTGAATCTCTCCAGCGCGCCGCCGGAGAAGGTGTTGAACACGTCAAGGATGCCGCCGCTCTGCGTCTGGTAGAGCGCTTGCATGGCCACCGGATCGATGCCGGGCACGGGCACGAACGACAGCAGCCGAAACAGGATCAGCGCGCCAAGCGTGAACCACAGCCGCTTCTTGAGCTCCGTCGCCTTGGAGAAATTGGCAAGGCTGATGCTAGAAGCGAGGTGTTCGGCGGAAGATGCCATGCGGTGTCCTTGGTGCGCGGTCGGTTACGAAAACCAAACCGCTCATCCTGAGTAGCCGCTGAGCGAAGCCGAAGCGGCATATCGAAGGACGTCCTTCAATACGGGCCTTCGCTGCGCTCAGTCCCTACTCAGGATGAGCGGGAACTGATGACCTATATAAGGCCGCGGCTGCGAATGTCAGGCCTGCGCCTTGGCCGCGTTCTTGCCGGCCTTGTCGGCAAGCCGTGCTTCGCGGGCCTTGCCTTTCTTGGCCTTGGCCAGTTCGGCCGGGTCCTTGCGCTCGATGATCTCGATCGCGCCGCCCGCTTTTTCGACCGCCTCGCGCGCACCCTTGGATGCGCCAGCGACGCGGAAGGCGAGCTTGGCCGAGAAGTCGCCCTTGCCGAGCAGGCGGACGCCGTCCCTGCCGCCGCGCGCCAGGCCGGTAGCCTTGAGCGCCTCATGGTCGAGCGTGCCGTTGGGCTCGAGCTTGCCGGCATCAATCAGCTTCTGGATCGCGCCGAGGTTCACCTCGGCATAATCCTTCGCGAAGTTG
>CADCVY010000095.1:9220-10316 GCA_902806275.1 uncultured Sphingomonas sp.
CACCTCGGCATAGTCGCTTCCGAACGGATTGTTGAAGCCGCGCTTCGGGATCCGCATGTGGAGCGGCATCTGGCCGCCCTCGAAGCCGAAGATGGAGACGCCCGAGCGGCTGGTCTGGCCCTTCTGGCCGCGGCCGGCGGTCTTGCCCTTGCCGGAGCCGATGCCGCGCCCGACGCGCATCCGGCTCTTGCGGGCGCCCTGGTTGTCCTTGAGTTCGTTCAGTTTCATGTCTGCACTCGCTTTCGCTTTTGTCGCGCTATGTAACCCCTCTACCGCTTGCGGGAGAGGGAGGGGCCCACTGCGCAGCAGTGGGAGGGTGAGGGCCTATCCGACGTGTCAGGCAATGCGCCCGGTTCAGTCCATCGTTCCCCCACCCCGGCCCTCCCCCGCAAGCGGGAGAGGGAGAATGGTCTTACGCCTCCTCCACGCTCACCAGATGCTGCACCTTGCGGACCTGGCCGAGGACCTCCGGGGTCCCCTCCACTTCCACGCTGCGGCGCAGCTTGTTGAGGCCGAGGCCGACCAGGGTCGCCCGCTGCGTCTTGTCGCGGCGGATCGGCGATCCGGTCTGGGTGATTTTCAGTTTCGCCATGATGCTTACTCCACCGTCGCTTCGGCCTGGGCCTCCGCTTCGGCAGCGCTGGCGCCGCCGCGGCCGAGCAGGTCGGCGACCTTCTTGCCGCGCCGCTGCGCAACGGCGCGGGGGCTGGTCTGCTCGCGCAGCGCTTCAAAGGTCGCGCGGATCATGTTGTACGGGTTGGACGTGCCGACGGACTTTGTGACCACGTCGGCAACGCCAAGGCTTTCAAAGATTGCGCGCATCGGGCCACCGGCGATGATGCCGGTGCCGGCCGGCGCCGTGCGCACCGTCACGCGCCCGGCACCGAAGTGACCCAGGCCGTCGTGGTGCAGGGTGCGGCCATCGCGCAGCGGAACGCGGATCATCGCCTTCTTGGCTGCAGCCGTCGCCTTGCTGATCGCCTCGGGCACTTCGCGGGCCTTGCCGTGGCCGAAGCCGACCCGGCCCTTGCCGTCGCCGACGACGACCAGTGCTGCAAAGCCGAAGCGCTTGCCGCCCTTCACGGTCTTGGACACG
>CADCVY010000095.1:10326-10611 GCA_902806275.1 uncultured Sphingomonas sp.
TGTGGACGAGCTTCTCGATCAGCTCCTCGCCGCCGTCGTCGTCGCCGCCGCGGCCTCCACGGCGGTCGTCGCGGCGCCCGCGGTTGCCGCCGCCCCGATTGTCGCGGCCGCCGCCGCCACGCCCGCCGCGCGGACCTCGGGGAGGACGGGCTTCCTGCGCCGGAAGGCCGGCATCGGCACCGGCAGCAGCTGCCGGTGCGTCGGGATTGCCCGCTTGGGTCTGGGTTTCAACTTCGTCAGCCATTTAGAACTCCAGTCCGCCTTCGCGGGCAGCATCGGCGATCC
>CADCVY010000096.1 GCA_902806275.1 uncultured Sphingomonas sp.
GTTTGTTCATGGAGCTGATGACCGGCACCCAGGCCAAGGCGCAGCAATATTTCTTCTTCGCCGAGCGCAAGGCGGCCAAGATCGAGGGCCTGCCCGAAGGCACGGTGCCGCGCGACATCCGCAAGGTCGGCGTCGTCGGCGCCGGGACCATGGGTGGCGGCATTTCGATGAACTTCCTGTCGGCCGGCATCCCGGTGACCATCGTCGAGATGGCGCAAGACGCGCTCGACCGCGGCACCGGCGTGATGCGCAAGAATTACGAGGGCACCGCGGCCAAGGGCAAGATGACGGCCGAGCAGGTGGAGCAGGCGATGGGGCTCCTCAACCTGACCGTCGACTTCAATGCGCTGGCCGACTGCGACCTGATCATCGAGGCGGTCTACGAGGACATGGACGTCAAGAAGGAGGTGTTCGGCCGGCTGGACACCATCGCCAAGCCGGGCGCGATCCTCGCCACCAATACGTCCTACCTCAACATCGACGAGATCGCGGCCAGCATCTCGCGGCCGCAGGACGTGCTCGGCCTGCACTTCTTCTCGCCGGCCAATATCATGAAGCTGCTCGAGGTTGTGCGCGGCGCCAAGACCGCGCCCGACGTGCTGCTGACAGCGATGCAGCTGTCCAAGAAGATCCGCAAGGTCGCGGTGGTCGCCGGCGTTTGCCACGGCTTCATCGGCAACCGCATGCTGATGCCGCGCCAAGTCGAAGCGACCAAGCTGCTACTGGAAGGCGCGACGCCGGAGCAAATCGACAAGGTCCATGTCGGCTTCGGCATGCCGATGGGCCCGTTCCAGATGGCCGACCTTGCCGGGGTCGACATCGGCTGGCACCGCGACCCCAACCGCATTGAGAGCGTCCGCGATGCCTTGTGCGCGATCGACCGCTGGGGCCAGAAGAAGGGCGCCGGCTTCTACGACTACGACGAGAACCGCCGCCCCACCCCGTCGCCGGTGGTCCAGCAGATCATCGAGGATTTCACGGCCAAGCAGGGCGTCGAGCGGCGCGAGATCACGACCACCGAGATCGTCGAGCGGACCCTGTTCACCATGGTCAACGAAGGCGCCAAAATCCTCGAGGAAGGCATCGCCCAGCGGGCGTCGGACATCGATGTGGTTTGGGTCTACGGCTACGGCTGGCCGGTCTACCGCGGCGGCCCGATGTTCTGGGCGGAAACCGAAGGGCTGCCCCGCATCGTCCAGGGCCTCAAGCGTCAGGAAGAGCGGCTGAAGCCGGAGTTCAGCTTCTCCCAGCTGCTGCTGCAGAAGGCGGAGCAGGGCGGCAAGCTCGGCAAGTGAAGCATCCCCCCTGTCGCGAAGCGATGGGGAGGCGGCAGGGCGCAGGCCTGACGGAGGGGCCCCTTCCACCACGTTCTGTGGTCCCCCTCCTTCATGAGCTACGCTCGCAGGGAGGAATCTTCGGGCAATAAACTCAGCATCGCCAGCGCGACGGCCGCAACCCCGGCGCTGGCGATGAACGTCGCGCTGCTGCCGTCGCGATCCCACAGCAAGCCGGCGGCGAGGCTGGCGAGAAGCGCGGCAATGCCTTGCACGAACCAGAAGGCGCCGAAGCTGGTCGCGCGCATGTGGTCGGGTGCGGTGTCGGCGATCAGCCTCGAGAAGATGCCCTGGGTCAGCGCCATGTGCGCACCCCACAGAGCGACGCCGATGGCGAGCAAGACGAAGCTATCCGCCTGCGCCAGCACCAGATTGCCGGCGATCAGCACGCCTAGGCCTGCGAGCAGGATCGCTTTCGGACTCAGCCGATCGCTGAGTGCGCCAGCAGGATATGCGAGCACGACATACGCCAGGTTGAAGATTGCCAGGGTGACCGGTGACATCGCTGCGGACAGGCCGATTTCGAGACCCTTGAGGATCAGGAACGCTTCGGAAAAGCGGGCGAGGCCGAACAGGAAACCGACCGCCAACAGGCGCCGCGTCGCGCGATCGAGGTCGCGGAAGCCGGCGAAGATCGGTGCGCGCTTGATTGCCGGCTGGTGCTGGGACGGCTCACCCAGCGCCAGCCAGGCGAGCAGGAACGACGCCGCCGCCGGGATCACGGCGATCCAGAACACCAGCCGGATGTCGCTCGCCAGCCACGCCATTAGCCCGATCGCGACCAGCGGCGCCAACAAAGCACCAACGGTGTCGAGCGCCTCCCGCAGCCCGAACGCGCGGCCGCGGATTTCGGGCGGGCTTTCGTCCGCGACCATCGCGTCGCGCGGCGCCCCGCGAATGCCCTTGCCAACCCGGTCGGCGAAGCGCGCCGCCATCAGCGCCGGTGCGCTAGTTGCCAGCGGGAACAGCGGCTTGGACAATGCGGCCAGCCCGTAGCCCGCCATGATCCACGGCTTGCGCCGGCGGCTCCGGTCCGACAGTCGCCCCGAGGCCAGCTTGGCGAAGTTGGCGGTCGCCTCGCCGATCCCGTCGATCGCACCCAGCGCGGTCGCGGGCAGCCCGAGCACGCCGGTGATGAAAGCCGGCAGCAGCGAGTGGTAGATCTCGCTCGACAGGTCCATTAGCAGACTGACGAAGCCGAGGACCCAGACGTTGCGGGGAAGGTGCGGGCGCGAAGCCATGGCTCTCTGCTAGCGGCAATGTTGCAAGCCGCAAAACATTTGCTACGCTGCAACCATGTTTGGGGGATCGACACCGGCGGCGCTCGCGTCGCGATTTTCGGCCATCGCGCAGAACTGGGTCGCCGACGGCCCGGCCGAACGCAGCGAGCGCGCCCGCCGCAAGCTGCTCGCCGCCATCGGCAAGAAGGAGCCGGCAACGCTCAACCAGATCGCGTCCGAAGTCGGCCGCGGCGCACCGGCGGTCAGCCGTTCGGTCGACACGCTAGTCCGCGCCGGCCTGGTCGAACGCGGCCAGGATCCCGCAAATCGCCGCCGCCTGGAACTGCGCTTGACGCAGGCGGGTCACGAGCAGCTTGCCAGCGCGCCCAAGACGGCCTCAGGACTGGCCCTGCGCCTCGAACGCCTCGCCCATAGCGAGCTTCGCGCCATCGAGCGGGCGGCTGAAATCCTCGAGCGCTGAGCCGACCTCCGCTCGGTTGCTGCAATGCAGCATCTGCGCTAAGGGCGCGCCAACCAATTCTCCCAGGAAAAATCATGAACCTGCGCAACGTCGCGATCATCGCGCACGTCGATCACGGCAAGACGACCCTCGTCGACCAGCTGTTCCGCCAGTCGGGCACCTTCCGCGACAACCAGCGCGTGGAAGAGCGCGCGATGGATTCCAACGATCTCGAGAAAGAGCGCGGGATCACCATCCTCGCCAAATGCACCTCGGTCGAATGGGAGCATGACGGCACCACCACCCACATCAACATCGTCGACACCCCCGGCCACGCCGACTTCGGCGCCGAGGTCGAACGCATCCTGTCGATGGTCGACGGCGTCATCCTGCTGGTCGACGCCGCCGAAGGCCCGATGCCGCAGACTAAGTTCGTCACCGGCAAGGCGCTGGCGCTCGGGCTCAAGCCGATTGTGGTGGTCAACAAGATCGATCGCCCCGACGCCCGGCCCGCCGAAGTGCTCGACGAAGTGTTCGAGTTGTTCCTCAACCTCGAGGCCAATGACGAGCAGCTCGACTTCCCGACGCTCTACGCCAGTGGCCGCGCCGGCTATGCGGGTCGCGAGGACAGCGTCCGCGACGGCGACCTGACGCCCTTGTTCGAGACCATCGTCAGCCACGTGCCGGCGCCGAACCTCGATGCCGGCGGCGAGTTCAAGATGCTCGCCACCCTGCTCGACCGCGACCCGTTCCTCGGCCGCATCCTGACCGGGCGGATCGAAAGCGGAAGGCTGACCACCAACATGCCGATCAAGGCGATCGACGTCGACGGCAATGTCGTCGAGGAAGGCCGCGCTACCAAGGTGTTCGCCTTCCGCGGGCTCGAGCGGGTGCCGGTCGAGCAAGCGGAAGCGGGCGAGATCGTCGCGATCGCCGGCCTCATCAAGGCGACCGTCTCCAACACCTTCGCCGACCCGTCGGTCACCGAGCCGCTGCACGCCCGCCCGATCGATCCGCCGACGCTCGCGATGAGCTTCTCGGTCAACGACAGCCCCTATGCCGGCCGCGACGGCGACAAGGTGCAGAGCCGCGTCATCCGCGACCGGCTGGAGCGCGAGGCGGAGGGCAATGTCGCGATCCGGGTCACCATGGGGGCGGACAACGACAGCTACGAAGTTGCCGGCCGCGGCGAGCTCCAGCTGGGCGTGGTGATCGAAACGCTGCGCCGCGAAGGCTTCGAGCTCTCCATCAGCCGCCCGCGCGTGCTGTTCCGCGACGGCCCCAACGGCCGCGAGGAACCGTACGAGACCGTCGTCATCGACGTCGACGACGAATTCAGCGGCACCGTCATCGACAAGATGGCGATGCGCAAGGCGGAGATGACCGACATGCGGCCGTCCGGCGGCGGCAAGACCCGGCTGACCTTCAGCGCGCCTAGCCGGGGGCTGATCGGCTATCATGGCGAGTTCCTGTCCGACACCCGCGGCACCGGCATCATGAACCGGCTGTTCGAGAAATACGGGCCCCACAAAGGCCCGATCAGCGGCCGGCAGAACGGCGTCCTCATCTCGATGGAGAAAGGCAAGGCGGTGGCCTACGCGCTCAACGCGCTGGAGGACCGCGGCATATTGTTCATCTCTCCCGGCGACGACCTCTACGAGGGCATGGTGATCGGCGAAAATGCCAAGATCCATGATCTCGAGGTCAACCCGCTCAAGTCGAAGCAACTGACCAACTTCCGCGCCAGCGGCCCCAAGGACGAAGGCATCCGCCTGACGCCGCCGCGCCGGATGACGCTGGAACAGGCGATCGCCTACATCCAGGACGACGAACTGGTCGAGGTGACGCCCAAGGTGGTGCGGATCCGCAAGCGGTATCTCGACCCGCACGAGCGCAAGCGAGCGTCGAGGCGTAGCGAGGCGGCGTAAGCCGCCGAGCAGAGGCCGCCGGCGCTTGGCGCCGCCGGACTTCCGTCGAGAGACGGCGTGCCCGGCCCGCGGGGCGCGAGACCGCAGTCGAGCGAACCCGTCCGACGTCACGGATCTACTCGGTGACGGCCACCGTTCTAGTCACCTGCAAAGCCGAAGCCGCCTCAGCTCCTTCACGCCGCAAAGCGGAGGGGAGGGGGACCACCCGCAGGTTGTTGGAGGGGTTTGGCGCGGCGTCGGCAGCCCTCTCGATAAGCTCTCCAGATCGCGGCTGTTGGTCACGCGTCCTCCGCCCCCGAGCGCCAAGAACGTAGCAAGGCCGCCAAGGGAGTAAATCCCGTGACGTCGGACGGGCTCGGCTCGCTTCAGGCGCGCCGCCCCGCCGGGATGCCATCTTCCGGCTCTACGCGCTGCCTCCTGAATGCTGCGCATTTGTTCCTTGGTCCCGGCATTTCGCGCTGTCCTACAGCACCCGTTTTGTGCCTTAAGCTGGCAGATGCCTGTCCTGAGACCGTCGAAGCAGCAGCCGCAGTCGCTTCATCCCCGCTCAGCTCCAAACCTCCGCACGCGCACCCGCGCGCGTAGGGGAGCGAACTTGGCAAACTTCCGCGTCACCGCAGCTCAATCCGAAGCCCGCAAACCATCACCCTCGCAACCGCGCAGCACTGTCAACCGTGTCAACTTCCCCTCTGCGCAAGTCCTACAGCGCGGCCCGGCCGACCTACGCGCAGCCCTCGACATAGCCGATGCTCGGACCGCCGGCGTGGGATGCGCTGGACGCGACGGTTTTCGCCGGTTTCGAAGACCACACCGCGTTTGGCGGGGACGGTCCAATAGGTGAGGTATTCCGCGGCCTTCGCGAGATACTTGTGCGGCTCGGCCTGCAGCTTGCGGCCGTAGGCGCGGCGGACCTGGGCGGCGGTGGCGCCGACGCGGATGCCGCTCGGCGTGCGGACGCGGCTGTGGCCGCCGGCGGAGATGCGGGTCAGGCGGCGGTCCTCGAACATGAAAATGACGCCCCCTAGGCGCGGCCGCGCGCCGACTGCTCGACGCAGCGCTCGACGCTCTCGATCGCCTCGCCGCGCAGCGGCGCGCCCACGGCTTTCGCCACCTGCGCGCGGGTCATGCCGATCTTCACCGGCCCCCAGCCTTCGGGGTCAGCGGCCAGCTGCCGGGCGCCGGCGCCGCGCCGAGGAGCAGGGGAGCCATGGCCAACGCTGCCCACTTCATCGCGCTTCTCCTGCCAGTCCGATCACCTTGCGCCATTCCTCCTCGCGCACCGGGGCGACCGACAGCCGCGACTGGCGGATCAGTTCCATGGCGGCAAGCTCCGGCTCCGCCTTGATCTCGGCCAGAGTCACGGGGCGGGGCAGCGGCCGCACCGGCTCGACCCGCACACTGACCCAGTCGGGGTCCTTCGGATCCGGCTGCGCCTCTCGCGTGACGCGCATGATGCCGACCACCGCTTTGTCGGACATGCTGTGGTATAGGAATGCCTCGTCGCCGGCCTTCATCGCCCTGAGGTACAGGCGGGCGGCATTGTTGCGGACGCCGTCCCACTCGGTGCCGCCGTCGCGCACCAGGTCGTTCCAGCCATAGCTCGCCGGTTCCGATTTCATCAGCCAATATGCCACGGTGGCCCAGCTTATTGGCCTGTCCGGGCGCCGCAAGGCGCCACGCGCTGCGGTTAACCGTGCCCAGACGACGACGGAATGCAAATTTTCCAATTAGTTCCGTCGCTTAACCGCTCTGGGGCTCGTTTCATCGACTCCGCATTGGATTCCCCGCAAAGTTAACATATCTCGCCTCCAGCAAAGAGAGAGCGGGGGGCCAAAGGCGCACTTAGACGCCAGGCCCCAAGGCAAGACGGACGATCGGAGGGCGCGGTTAAACGCCTCTCGTCCGCCAACGAGGGCGAACGATATTGATCAGGCTGCTTGGTGGCCGCGGCGCGTCCGCGGTGGCGGGAATTCTTATGCTTGCGCTCGGCTCCAGTGGAGCGGCTGCGCAGGACCTTTCGAAGATCAACGTCCAAGCTGCCGTTCAGGCGCTCGACACCGACACCCCCGCCAAGCCGCTGGGCCAAGTCGCCACCCAGGCGGCGGCACTGATCCAGAAGGCCGTTGTCACCACCAGCACTGCCGTGACCCTGGGCAACGGCACCGTCGTTCAGGCGCAGCCGGCCAAATCGGTCACCGTCAAGCTGCCGTCCGCCATCGCCGCCGAAGTGGCATGGCTGCAAAAGGCCGGATGGCCGCTGTACGCCTTGGTCGACCGGTTCGCCGCCGGGGCGCCGCTTGACGAGCAGGCCAATTGCATTGCTGTCGCCATCTATCACGAAGCGCGCGGGGAATCGCTTGAGGGTCAGCTGGCGGTTGCGCGGGTGATCATGAACCGTGCGGCTTCGGGCAGGTATCCGTCGAGCTGGTGCGGCACCGTCAGGCAGCCGTGGCAGTTCTCTTTCGTCAATCCGCGCACCGGCGACATTCCTTATGTCGACCAGAGCTCGGCGTCCTGGCGCAAGGCGCTTGGCGTAACCCGGCTCGCGGTAGCGAACGCCGTTCCGACGCTGGCCACCGACGTCCTGTGGTATCATGCCGATTATGTAGCGCCGTCGTGGGGGCGCCGCCTGAGCATGGTGCAGAAGATCGGCACGCATATCTTCTACCGCTCATAACCGCTACCCTTGGAGGGGAAGAAGGGGCATCCCGGACTCAGTTCCGGGGCGTCCCTTTCGCTTGGGCGCAAGGTCGACTCCGTTCAGCGTTAACTTGGTTCATGGGGGATTCGCTTGGCGATCATTCCGGGGCAGCATCAAGCCTCGGATTTCCGGGGGAATTTGCCGCCGAGATCGGGAGGCTCGAAAAATGCTCAGGATACTCATCGTCGAGGACGACACGCAGCTTGCGACGACGCTGAAATATCTGGTCGAGGACAATCCGCGCTACCGGGTGGTCGGCATTGCCGAGGACGCGGACAGCGCCATTGCGGCGGCCGATGAGCATGACCCCGACCTCGTCCTGCTGGACCTGCACCTGGCGCATGGGAGCACCGGCTTCTCGGTTGCTGCGCAATTGGCGCATCACGGCGTGCCCTGCCTGTTCGTCAGCGGCAAGGCGCCGCACTTCCCCATGCCGGACCTGGCGCTCGGTTGCTTGATGAAGCCGTTCACGGCCGAGGAGGTGCACCGCTCGCTGGCGATGTCTGAGGATGTGCTGCGCGGGCGCGAGACCCTTCGTCCCAAGCCGCCGCACAATCTCACCTTCTACCAGGAGTCAGCCCCGCAAGCGGTACGGGAGCCGCTCCCGGTGCCGGAGCCCGGGTTCATCCCGTCTCGGCCGTCGCTGCGCACCCGCTTCGAACATTGGGTGTCCGGCCACTCGGCAGGGTCGGTTCGGGCGTGCTAACATGCCTGGCATGAAGACGATTCTCGTGCTCGGCCTGGTGCTGACGGGCTTGGCCGCAAGTTCCCCGGCGGCAGACAAGGCGCCGTGCGCTGCCAAGCCGTTCTCGCTTGGAAAGCCCGCGGCGCCGGCCAAAGTTGCAAGCGCGCCCGTCAAACAGCCGGCCAAGGTCGCGGCGGCACCTGCCAAGCCGTTGGCCGACTGCAAGAAAAAACCGGCTTAGAGCCGCATCAAGCCCCTCCGCGGCTCGCAGAATCCCCACCGCGTCGAGTGCCCGATCCGCTTCACCGAGATGCGGGTTGCAACCGCAGAAATCGCTAGACACGCTGCGGGCGTAGCGCTACAGGTGTAGCGCATCTTAGGAGGGATATTCTATGCGCTCCATTCTTCCGCTGTTTGCCGCCGTCTTCGCCGTATCCGCACCCGCACTGGCCGTCGAGCAGGTTCCGGTGTCCGGCTTCCGTTCGGTCGAGCTGCGCGGCGGTGGCGAGGTGACCGTGCGGCCCGGTCCCGTCCAACGCGTGACAATCCTCGAGGGCAGCTCACTGGTCAGCCACATCTACCTCGTGCGCGACCGCAAGCTGCGGATCGACGTCTGCAACGGCCGCTGCCCGCTGCGTTATCGCCTCCGGGTCGAGATCCAGAGCCCGAACGCGCCGGACGTGGCGATCTCCGGGGGCGGCTCGATCCGTGCCGCCGGCGGCTTTGCTCCGCAACGCGACATGTCCGCAGCCGTCCACGGCGGCGGGATTATCGACGTCCGCTCGGTGCCCGTCGCGAACGTGTCGGCGGCCGTGCATGGCGGCGGGCAGATCTTCGTGCAGCCGATGGGCAGCCTGTCCGCCGCCGTGATGGGCGGCGGCCAAGTGCGTTACGCGGGCAACCCGCAGGTCTCCATGGCGGTCCATGGCGGTGGGCTCGTCAGGCCGGTGAACTGAGCCGACCGGCGTTCAGCCTTAGCAACCCCGCAGGCGAGCAGGCGTTCACCCGACAGCCGGCCATTAGCCCTGAGGAGTTCCGGATGCGCGCGATGAACTACCGCGGACCTTACCGGGTTCGTGTCGACGAAAAGCCGATGCCGTCGATCGAGCATCCGCGCGACGCCGTTGTGAAGGTCACGCGCAGCTGCATTTGCGGCTCCGACCTGCACCTCTACCACGGCATGATGCCGGACACCCGGGTCGGCCAGACGTTCGGGCATGAGTTCACCGGCATCGTCGAGGCTGTCGGTCCCGAGGTCGAGAACCTTGCGGTGGGCGACCATGTGCTGGTGCCGTTCAACATCGCATGCGGGCAGTGCCATTTCTGCAAGCAGGGGCTGTTCGGCAATTGCCACGAATCCAACCCGGCAGCGACGGCGGTTGGCGGGATCTTCGGCTATTCGCATACTGCCGGGGGATTTGACGGCGGACAGGCGGAATATGTCCGCGTTCCCTACGCTGACTTCGGTCCGACCAAGATCCCCGAGTGGATGGATCCGGACGATGCTGTGCTGCTGACCGACGTGGTTCCGACTGGCTACCAGGCCGCCGAGATGGGCGGCATCCAGAAGGGAGACACGGTGGTGGTGTTCGGCGCCGGCCCGGTCGGCATCATGGCGGCGCGCTGCGCCTGGCTGTTCGGCGCGGGCAGGGTGATCGTCATCGACCACATCAACTACCGCCTAGAGTTCGTCAGGAACTTCGCCCCGGCCGAAGTCTACAACTTCAAGGAACTGGACGACGTCGTCGTGTTCATGAAGAAGACCACCGACGGCCTTGGCGCGGACGTCTGCATCGACGCGGTCGGCGCCGAAGCGACGGGCAGCATGTTGCAGACCATCTTCGGCAAGCGGCTGAAACTGGAGGCGGGCTCGGCGATCGCACTTCACTGGGCGATCAACTCGGTCAAGAAGGGCGGCATCGTCTCCGTGGTCGGTGTCTATGGACCGACGGGCAACATGGTTCCGATCGGCAACATCGTGAACAAGGGTCTGACGTTGCGCGCCAACCAGGCGAGCGTGAAGCGGTTGATGCCGCGCCTGATCGAGCATGTCCGCGCCGGCCACCTGAACCCCAAGGCGATGATCACCCACAAGGTGCCGCTCGACGACATCGCCGACGCTTATCACATCTTCTCCGACAAGCTCGACAATTGCATCAAGCCGGTGCTCGTCCCGGCCGGCGCGTGATCTCGGAAGGACCAGACATGAACACCGAAGTTGCCATTCGCCCGAAGACGGGCGCCACCGTTCGCACCTCCAGCGGGCCGGTCGACCCCC
>CADCVY010000097.1 GCA_902806275.1 uncultured Sphingomonas sp.
GGCACCTTGCCCACACCACCTGGTTCCTCGAGACCTTCGTCCTGCGCGATCATGTGCCTGGCTACACACCATCCGACGAGCGCTTCGCCTTCCTGTTCAACAGCTATTACGAGGCAGAGGGTCCGCGCCACGCGCGGCCACGGCGCGGCATGCTGAGCCGCCCGAGCCTGGATGAGATCCGTCGTTATCGCGCTCACGTCGACGAGGCTCTGGAGCGCGCGGTGCCGCAACTTCCCCCCGCCGCACTGGAGCTGATCGCACTTGGCATCAATCACGAGCAGCAGCACCAGGAATTGTTCCTGACGGACATTCTGGCGACCTTCGCCGAGAACCCGCTCAAGCCGGCTTATTGCGAGCTCCCGGCAGCAACCTGCTGCGCAGTCGAGGAGCTGACCTTTCACGAGGGACGAGAAGGCATCGTCGAAGTCGGTGCTGGGCAAGAGGGCTACGCTTTCGATGCCGAACGTCCCCGCCACCGGACATTGCTCCCCGCCCACCAGATTGCCGGGCGGCGGGTCACCAACGGCGAGTGGCGCCAGTTCGTCGCCGACGGCGGCTACCAGACGCCGAGCTTGTGGCTGTCGGAAGGCTGGGAATGGGTCCAGCGCGAGAGCATCGCCGCCCCACTTTACTGGCGCGAAGACGGCACCCAGTTCACGCTCGCTGGCCGCCGCGAGACCGATTCTGCGGCGCCAGTCGCTCACGTCAGCTACTACGAGGCCGACGCTTTTGCCCGATGGGCCGGTGCGCGGCTGCCGACCGAGGCCGAGTGGGAGGGTTTCGCCGCATCGGCCGACCCGAGCCTCGGCAACCAGCTTGACCGGGCCGGCGCTGTCGTTCCGCGGCCCGGTGGCGGCATGTTCGGCGACGTCTGGGAATGGACGGGGAGCGCCTTCGCCTCCTACCCCGGCTTCAAGCCCGCCGAAGGCGCCGTCGGCGAATATAACGGCAAGTTCATGTGCGGGCAGTTCGTGCTGAAGGGCGCCAGCTGCGCGACTCCCCGCGGGCACAGCCGTGCGTCCTACCGCAACTTCTTCCCGCCCAGCGCCCGCTGGCAGTTCACGGGTCTCCGCCTTGCTCGCGACTCCTGATCCGCAGACCACCGCGTTCCGCGAGGACGTGCTGCATGGCTTGTCGGCGCCGGTGCCGGCGATCCCTGCCCGCTGGCTCTACGACCAGCGCGGGTCGGAGCTGTTCGATGCGATCACGCGCCTGCCGGCTTATTACCCGACCCGCACGGAAACCGCGCTGCTGGAGCAGGTGATGCCGGAGATTGCGGCCAAACTGCCGACGGGGACGGCCGTCGTTGAATTCGGCGCCGGATCGGCGACCAAGACCCCGATCCTGCTCCAGGCGATCGCGCCGGCGGCCTATGTGCCGGTCGACATCTCCGGCGACTACCTCCAGCAGAGCGCGGCCGAGCTGCAGGATCGTTTCCCTGCTCTGAAGGTCGAACCGGTGGTCGCTGATTTTGCACGGGCCTTCACGCTGCCGAAGCAGATCGAGAGCTTGCCCAAGCTCGGGTTCTTCCCCGGCTCCACCATCGGCAACTTCGTGCCGCGCAGCGCCACCGACTTGTTGCGGCAATTCCGGACCTTGCTCGGCCCATGCTCCTTCCTGCTAATCGGCATGGACCGGGTGAAACCCGTTCGGCGCTTGCTCGCCGCCTACGACGACCCGCGGGGCGTCACGGCCGAGTTCAATCTCAACCTGCTCGTCCGCATCAACCGCGAGCTGGACGCCGACGTGCCGGTGGAAGCGTTCCGCCACGACGCACGGTGGAACGACATCCTGTCGCGAATAGAAATGCACCTCGTCGCCACCCGAGACGTGCAGTTCAAGATTGCCGGCCGGCAGTTCCGTCTTGCGGAAGGTGCCTCCATCCACACCGAAAACAGCCACAAGTACGGCCGGCGCGGCGCCCGGGTGCTGCTGCTTGCCGGCGGCTGGACTCCCCTCGCCGAGTGGACCGACGCGGCAGGCGATTTCTCGGTCGTGCTCGCTCGCGCCGAGCCGGAGCGCTTCGCCCCCTGATTGCCCGTGGCAGGCCGGACGGCTAAGCGCTCGCCATGGTTCTTGCACTTATCGGAATTGCCGACCTCCTGCTCAGCGTTGTGATGTGGATGATCATCATCCAGGTCGTGCTGAGCTGGCTGTTCGTGTTCAACGTTCTCAACGCCAACTCCGGCGGCCTGCGCGCGTTCGTGCTCGCGCTGGAACGGATTTCAGCTCCGATCTACCGGCCGATCCGCAAGATCCTGCCCGATTTCGGCGGCATCGACTTCTCGCCGCTGGTCGTCCTGATCCTGATCCAGGTGCTTAAGAAGCTGCTCGCCGGCGTCGCGCTCGAATATCAAATGGGCGTATGACGGCGCGGCGCATCGACGGCAAAGCCGCGGCCGCCGAGCTGCACGAGCGGGTTGCGGGCGCCGTCCGCAACTTCACGCAAGCAGCAGGGCGCGCTCCGGGCCTCGCCACCGTGCTGGTCGGCGAGGATCCGGCCAGCGCCGTTTACATTCGCTCCAAGAACAAGGCGACGGCCGCAGCCGGCATGGTCAGCTTCCACCACCAGCTGCCGGAGACCACCAGCGAGGCCGAATTGCTCGCACTGGTCGACGAGCTCAACCGCGACGAGCGCGTCGACGGCATCCTGGTGCAGCTGCCGCTGCCCAGCGACATCGACGATAAGACGGTGATCGCCGCCATCGATCCTGCGAAGGACGTCGATGGCTTCCATGCCGAGAATGCCGGCAAGCTCGCCACCGGTCTGGAGGCGCTGGTACCCTGCACGCCTTTGGGTTGCCTCCATTTGCTTCGAGCCGAACTCGGCAGCCTCGCGGGCCTCGATGCGGTTGTCATCGGCCGGTCCAACATCGTCGGCAAGCCGATGGCGATGCTCCTGCTCGGCGAGAACGCGACGGTCACCATTGCCCATTCCCGCACGCGCGACCTGCCTGAGGTCGTCGGCCGCGCCGACATCGTCGTTGCGGCAGTCGGCCGCGCCGAAATGGTCCGGGGCGACTGGATCAAACCAGGAGCGATCGTGATCGACGTCGGGATCAACCGTATTCCCACGGAGGATGGCAAGGGCCGGCTGGTCGGCGACGTCGCTTACGACGAGGCTTCGGAGGTCGCAGCCGCGATCACTCCCGTTCCCGGCGGGGTCGGACCGATGACGATTGCGATGCTCATGCGTAGTACCCTCGTTGCTGCGCATCGACGCGCCGGCATCGCTGACCCGGAGGGTTTATGATTACTGCATTCCTGCTTGCCGCTGCAGCGGCCGTGCCGAGCGCGGTCGATGCCGAGCGCGCCTTTGCCGCCGACGCGCAGCGGATTGGCCAGTGGAGCGCCTTTCGCAAATATGCGGACGAGGACGCGGTTATGTTCACGCCCCAGGCGGTGTGGGCGCGCGACTTCCTGAAGGGCCGCAAGAATCCGGCACGCTCCGTACGCTGGTGGCCGACGCGCAGCTTCGTGTCCTGCGATGGGCGGACGGCGGTCAACACCGGCGGGGCCGTCTGGCCGGGCAACCGCCAGGGCACCTTCACCACCGTGTGGCAGCGCACCGAAGGCGGTTGGAAGTGGGTCTATGACGCCGGCGCCGACGCCAAGCGCGCTGTGGCCCGCCCGGCGCGCCCGCGAGTGCAGCGCGCCTCCTGCCGGGCCAAGGCGCCGGGTGCGCCGGTCATCCCGCCGCTGGCGCTGACCACCAAACAGGCGCGCACCACGCCCGAGGACAGCGGCCGCGGCGAGTCCGCCGACAAGACGCTGGGCTGGGACTGGAAGGTAGAAAAGAACGGAACGCACCGCCTGCGCGTGTTCATGTGGAACGGCAGGCGTTACGCGCCGGTGCTGCACAACAATATTCCCAAGCGATGATCGAACTGTTCGGATCGGCCCTGGTCACCTTTCTGGTGATCATCGATCCGCCGGGCTGCGCGCCGATCTTCGCCAGCCTGACCCGGGGAACGACGGCACAGCACCGCCGCGCAATGGCGTTGCGCTCGTCGATGATCGCTTGGGCGATCCTGATGTTCTTTGCTTTGCTCGGCAAGCCGATGCTCCAGGCGCTGGGCATCAGCCTCGCCAGCTTCCGCATCGCCGGCGGCATCATGCTGTTCTTTATCGCGCTCGACATGGTGTTCGAGCGCCGTACCGAGCGCCGCGAAAAGCGCGCCGAGGAGATCGAGGGCACGCCCGAAGCCGAGGACGTCAGCGTTTTTCCGATGGCGATACCGATGATTGCGGGCCCTGGCTCGATCGCCAGCGCCATGCTGTGGGTGTCCCGCGCCGAAGGCAGCGTCGAAGTGGTGGTCGTGCTCGCCGCCATCACCGCCGTGATCCTGCTGACCGTCCTCGCGCTGCTGGCGGCGGGGCCGCTGATGCGGATCGTCGGCGAGCGGGTCGAAGCCATGATCACCCGCATTCTCGGCGTGATCCTGGCGGCGCTCGCGACCCAGTTCATCGTCGATGGCTTGAAGCAGAGCTTCCCGACGCTCCTGACCTAGCCAGTCACTCGCCACAATTTGAACGGCGAGTCGACGGGCAGCGGCACCGGCGTCAGCCATGCCGGCACCCGCCCCTTGGCAAGCTGCACGTAGAATCCCGTCGGCGCCTCCGACGTGAAGATCGTGGTCGTCGAGCTGTTGGGGCAGATCAGCAGAAAGTCCGAGCGATACTTGGTGACGATCCGCCGCGCCTGGTCGGCATCCCCGCGAAAGGCGTTCATCACGTCCGCGATCTGCTCGCCGTTGCGGTGATACGGGCCGGTGATCGAGCTGTGGTGCGTCGTCGAAATCAGCCGGGGACCTGTATCGACGAAGGTGAACACGACCCCTTTGGGCTGAAGGGCAATTGGCCGCAGTCCGGGCAGGGAGCCGCACAGGCGGTTGGCGCGGCCGATCGCTTTCTCCCTGGGCGTCGCGGCTTTGGACGGCACGTAGTTGAGCGCCAGGGGGACTGCCGCGCCAGCCCCGACCAGCACCAGCGCCGTGACGCCAAGAACGCGCACTACGCTGGAGCCGGCATTCCACAGCCGCGGCACCAGGAACCACAGCAGCGCGGCCGCGCCGATGGTGCCAAGCATTTGTGCGGCTGGGCCGGTGCGCGTCTGCCATAGCAGCAGCAACGTCGCGGCGAGCGCCGGAGCAGCGACGGCAAGCACGCGTGGCAGCAACTCGCGGTCGCGCCGGCGGACCCAGACGAGCAGCGCCCAGCCGATCGCGCCCGTGATCGGCAGGGTTACTACCAGCGAAGCGATGCGCCAGCCGTGGCGGTAGATTGGCCGCGCCTCACGCACGTGGCTGAGCCACAAGCGCTCGACCTCCGGAGACACGCCCTCCAAGCGTTGCAGGCAGTGCGGCGCCGCGATCGCGTGGAAGATGACCACGACCACACCCGCCGCAACCGCCAGCGCCAGCCGGCGCTTCCAATCCGCGGGTGACAGCATCGCCAGACCGAACAGCAATGCTCCGCCGAGCAGCGCGTCCGCCAGCCACACCGGCGACAAGGCGTCGCACACTGCGTTCCAATTGTCGTTGGATGCGAACAGCAGAAAGCCGACCGTCGTGCCGCCGCCGAGCGCCACCGCATAGGCCCGGAGCCGCTCGCGCTCATCGCGCTCGCCGACCCAGATCAGCACGGTCGCGGCGGCGCCGATGGCGAAGTAGATCAGCATTTCCAGGCCGATCGCCAGCGACAACGCGGTGGCCAGGCCAAACACCAGCCCGCCCCTGGAGCGGTTCGGGTCCGCCAGCCCCGAAACGCCAAGTGCAAGGATCGCCAGCTGCCAGCCATGGTGGTCTATGCGGAGCGGCGCGAACATGCCGTTGGTCGAGGCCGCGAAGAACATCGCCAGAAAGGCGAGCACGTAGGCGCGTGGATCGATCAGCCGGCGCACGGTCAGCGCCACCGAGAACAACAGCAGCAGGTAGGGCAGCATGGGCGCAATCGCGACCGCCATGCGGTCGGCGCCGGGGCCGCCCAGGAACGGCCGGAACAGCAGGATTAGCCCGGCGAGCGGCAGGTCGACGAGCCGGGACCAGTGGATGTTGGCCCCCGCCGGCGGGTTCAGGCGGTACTGGCGAAGGTCGTACCAGTCCTGACCTTTCATCCACGCGCGCACCTGCGCCATGCGCAGATTATCGTCGGTGTCCGGCAGCGCAAACAGCCGGATCTCGGCCGTTTTCGACACGTAGAACCAGGCGCACAGCCCCAGCCAGACCAGGACGACGACCAATTTCCAGTGGCGGTCCAGCCAGGCAAGCGCCCGCTCCTCGAATGCCTGATCCTTGCGCCCCGCCATTTTTCGGGCTGTAGCCAGTCGACCCTAAAGAACAAGTTGCCCCCAAGCTCCAACGACGCGCCCCGATGCTCTCCACCCTCCCCGCCGAACGCAAGACCATGCTTGCGCAGCTCGCGCGCTTTGCCGTGACCGGCGCGTTCGTCACGGCGCTCGGCGTCGGAGTCTACGCGCTGGTGGCGCTCGCGCTGCGTTGGGAGCCGCAGCTCGGCAACTTCCTGGCCTATGTCGTCGCGGTCGCCACCGGCTACGTCATGCACAGCCGCTGGAGCTTCCGCGACCATGGCGGCGAGCGCACGAAGGGAACCCAGCTGCGCTTCGTCGTCGTCTCGATGATCAGCTATGCGCTCAACAGTTTCTGGGTCTGGCTGCTGTTCAGCCGCCTCGACCTGGGCCGCGCGGCGCCGATCGTACCAATGCTGTTCGTCACGCCGGCCGTGACCTTCGTGCTAAACCGCCAGTGGGTTTTCCGCTGATGGAGCGGGTCGTCTATGACACCATGGCCGAGCTGGACCAGCGCCACTGGTGGTACCGCGCGCGGCGGGAAGTGATCGCGGCCCTGATCCGCCGGGTCGTCCAGCCCCCCGCCGGCGCAAAGATCCTCGAGATCGGCTGCGGCACCGGCCACAATCTCGCGATGCTCGGCCAGTTCGGGCGGGTCGACGCGCTGGAACTCGACGAGCAGGCGCGCGCCGTTGCCGAGCGACGCCTTGGACGGCCGGTCATGAGTGCTCCGTTGCCGGACATCGCCGGCGTCCCTGACCGCGTTTACGATCTGGTCGGCGCGTTCGATGTGATCGAGCATATCGATGATGACGGCGCAGCGCTTGCTTCGATTTCGAAGAAGATCCGCGCCGGCGGCAAGTTCATCATGACCGTGCCCGCCCACCAATGGATGTGGTCGGCCCACGATGCCGTCAACCATCACAAGCGGCGCTATTCCAGGCGACTTCTGAAGAAGCTGGTCGCAGGGTCGCCGCTGCGGCTGGAGCGGCTGGGATACTTCAACAGCCTGCTGTTCCCGGTGGCGGTCGCCGAGCGGATGGCGTCCAAGGCTCGCGGCAAGGATGCGGCGGACCTGACGCTGCCGCCTGGGCCGCTCAACGCCGCGCTCGAGCGGGCGTTCGCGGCCGAGCGTCACTTGATTGGCCGCGTGCCGCTACCGCCCGGGCTGTCGCTCTTCGCGGTCGCCTCAGCCACATAGCCGAGCCGCGGCGGGCGGCCGCCGTTGCCGGCAATCTCCTGGACGATGTACAGCGGCCGCCGCTTCGATTCATTGTACAGCCGGCCGATATATTCGCCCATCAGCGCCAGCACGAACATCTGCACCGCGCCGACGATCACCACGATCAGCATCAGCGACGTCCAGCCAGGGACGTTGCGCCCGACCGCCCAGGCGTAGGCGATGTAGGCGATGAGCAGGAGCGAACCGGCCGACAGGGCCATTCCCGCATGGCTCGCCAGCTTGAGCGGGGCCGACGAAAAGCCGGTCAGCGCGTCGAGCGCGAAGCGGATCATCTTGCCTAGCGGATATTTCGTTTCGCCAGCGAAGCGCTCGGCCCGGTCGTAGGCGATCGGCAATTGCTTAAAGCCGATCCAGGCGACCATCCCGCGAATGAAGCGCGCCTGCTCGGGCATCGCCATCAACGTATCCAACGCGCGGCGGCTCATCAGCCGGAAGTCGCCGGCGTCGAGCGGGATGTCGACATCGGTGGCCCGCGACAACAGCCGGTAAAAGCCGTGGGCGGTGGCGCGCTTGAACGCCGTTTCGCCCGTCCGGCTCTTGCGCACGCCATAGACAACGTCCGCATTGTTCAACCGCATGCACTCCAGCATCCCGCCGAGCAGCTCCGGCGGATCCTGCAGGTCGGCGTCGATGATCAGCACGTGATCGCCCCGGCACAGGTCGAGCCCGGCGGTCAGCGCCAGCTGGTGTCCGTGATTGCGCGACAGGTTGATGGCGACGACATGAGGGTCGCTGGCCGCGATCTGCTGCATTATCGCCCAGCTGCCGTCGCGAGAGCCGTCGTTGACCAGCACGATCTCGTAGTCGTCGCCCGCGCTCTCCCGCGCCGCCGCGCTCAGCCGCTGGTGCAGCGTGCCAAGGCAGGCTTCCTCGTTGAAACAGGGGACGACGATCGACAGGCTGGTCATGGCCGCACCCGATAAAGCACCGAGCGGCCGTTGCGCCAGACCGGCTGCAGGCCGGCGAGAAGCTTGGGATTATGCGGCGGCGGATCGATCAGCCAGATGTAGTCGAAGGCTTCGCGCGGGATATTCCGGAGCGCGGCGTTGACCGGCCAGCCGCCGCGCCCGCGGCACCATGAGGGGCGCGTAATCTGCGAAGGATCGGCGGCGAACTTGCCCGCGGCACGATACTTCAGGTCGAGCAGGTTGAGACCCTCGATTACCCACTGATCGTTGGAAAAGCCGTGCCGGCGGACCACCACCATCGCCCCAAGGTGGCTGTTGTTCGGCAGCGCCCACATGCGGCCGCATTCGCCTTCGTCGGTGATCCAGGCAACCCGCGCTCCCATTGGGATATGGTCGAGAGCCTTGAGTTCCTGCCTCTGGTCGTTGGCCGCATAGGCCATGCTGAGCGTATTGCCGCCCAGGCGGACGAGGTAAAAAGCGAGCCCGGCGACCGCAAGTGCCCGCGCCAGCGACAGGTGCGTATCGCCCTTGAAGCGGATGGCGAGCACCGCGGTCGCCAGCACGTACGGCAGCAACCGCATGTCGGCATAGGTCGAGCCGAACACGGTCCGCGGCAGCAGGATGAAGAAGACCAGCAGGACAAAGGCCGTGAACAGCAGGTTGCGTGAGAAGGTCAGCCGGCGGAGGACGATCGCGGCGACCAGCACCAGCCCGATCACGGCGGCCGAGCCGATGTCGAACCACTCCCAGCGGTCGCGCAGGACCATCTGGAGATAGTCCCACTTGCGGTCCCAGTCGAACCAGCCGCGGGTCATGCCGCCATGCGCTTCGCTGCGCCATGCGACCGTGATCAGGATCGGCAGCGCCATCACCGAGGCATGCAGCGCGGCGTTCACGCCCGAGCGGAACCAGCCTTTCCCGGCGTCATGCTGGCGCACCGCTTCGGCGGAAAAGCACAGCAGCCCGAGCATGCCCCAACCGAACGTATGGGCAAAGAAGACGACGATGGAAATCGGCACGAAGAGCAGCGCGCGCAGCCGCAGGCGCTTCCTGGCGCCGAGGTGCAGCCACAGTCCGAAAGCCAGGAACGCCAGCGCCACGGAAAGCGCGAAATTGACGAAGCCGAACATGAACGGGTGGCTGTAGGCGAACGGCAGCGCGAACAGGGCGGTCGGGGGCACACGATGGTGGACCTCGCGCGCGACCCACAGAAACCCAGCAACGGTCATCGGCGGGATGCTAAGCAGGATCAGCTTTACCGCCGGCTCCAGCCCGATCAGCCGGCCGAGCGGCATCACCAGCAGGTCGACGCCAAGATTGCCGATCGCCGCCCAGTGGAAGCCGTAATATTGGTGCAACCAAGGCGAGTTATAGAGGTCGAGCTGGACCCGGTACCGGCCCATGTGGGCCAGCAGGTCGACCAGCGGCGGGACCGGCGGGTAGAGCAAAGGCACGGTCGACAGCAGCGCAAGCGCGATCAGCCAGCGGGGTTGTTCCCACCAGCTGCTGCCCTCGTACGATCGGGAGCCCGTAGCGCCCACGCTGCCGCTTCCCCTGTGCATTTGACGGTTGCACTTCGTCGGCTGCATGGCCCTTGGCAACCCGGAAAGCATGGTTCGCAATTTCTTAAGGACTAGCTTCGTAGGCTCGTCCCTGACCTGAGGGGGATCATGGGCGAGCGTTGGCTATTTCCAAGTGTCGTGCTCACCGTCGCGCTTGGTGCCGGCGCGCTGCTCCTGATGCCGGACTATTCCGGCGT
>CADCVY010000098.1 GCA_902806275.1 uncultured Sphingomonas sp.
ATGCCGGCGCCGCCCGCCCGCATCCGCTCGGCGAGCGTGCCCTGGGGGCAGAACTCGACCTCCAGTTCGCCGGCCAGATATTGCCGCTCAAACTCCTTGTTCTCGCCGACGTAGGACGAAATCATCTTCTTGACCTGCCGAGTGCGCAGCAGCTTGCCGAGCCCTTCGTTGTCGATCCCGGCATTGTTCGATGCGATGGTCAGGTCCTTGACCCCGCTGGCGACGATCGCGTCGATCAGCCGCTCGGGGATGCCGCACAGCCCGAACCCGCCGGCGGCAATGGTCATGCCGTCGCGCAGCAGCCCGTCGAGCGCGGCTTCGGCATTAGGGTAGATATTCTGAGCCATCTCGTCCCCTCGTTCGGCCTCTCTCCCCTTGCGGGAGAGAGCAACTCAGCGAAGCTGAGCGGAGAGAGGGGTAGCGAAGCTCTAACTTCGCGCGAGGCTGCGCCTCGCCCACCCTCTCCCAACTTCGCCTAAGCTCCTTCGTCGCTAAGGCTACGTAACCCTCTCCCGTCAAGGGAGAGGGTCGATGCTAAGACCGCAACTTTGCCAGCACGCCCTGCAGCTGCATGGCATTCGACATGTCGCCCTCGACCTTGAGCTTGCCCATCATGAACGCGGTCATGCCGTCCAGCTGGCCGGCCGACATCTGCTGCCAGTCGTCCCAGCTGACCTTGATGGTGGTGTCCGCGGCGCCGTCCTCGTCCGACACCTGGTTGGCGGCGCCGTCCAGCAGCACCGTCCCTTCGCTGCCGCCGAAGTCGATCTTGACGCGCTTGCCGGGAACCCACGCGTGGTTGTCCTGCATCTTGGTGACGAGTTCCTGCTTGGTCATGGCGACGCTCCTTTGCCGTGGCGCCTAGCGAGCCGTTGCGGGCGAAACAAGCGAAGCGTACAGGCGCCGCCATGGGATACGAAACCGACCTCAAGCTCTTCATCGACGGCGTCTGGAAGTCGGGCGAAGGCCGCGATGCTCACGACGTGGTCAATCCGGTGACGGCCGACGCTATCGCCGCCGTGCCTTACGCGACGCAGGCCGATCTCGACGAGGCGCTTGCCGCCGCCAACCGCGCCTGGCCCGAATGGCGCTCGACCGAGGTCGAGAAGCGCGGCGCGATCCTGCGCAAGGCGGCGGCCCTGATGCGCGAGCGGGTCGACGTCATCGCCGCGACCCTCACCCAGGAACAGGGCAAGGTCATCGCCGAGGCCAAGGCCGAGGTGCTAGGCAGCGCGCAGCTGTTCGACTGGTACGCCGAGGAGATCAAGCGCGACTATGGCCGCACCCTGGTCCGGCCCGCCGGCCAGCTCAGCCGGGTGATCAAGCAGCCGGTCGGGCCGGTCGCGACCTTCACGCCATGGAATTTCCCGATATACCTCCTGGCCAAGAAGGTCGCCGCGGCGCTGGCCGCCGGCTGCACGGTGATCTCGCGCCCGCCGCACGAGACGCCCGGCAGCGCGACCGAGCTGTTCCGCGCTCTCGCCGATGCCGGCATTCCCAGCGGGGTCGCGCAACTGGTCCAGGGCGACGCCAATTTCATCAGCACCACGCTGATCGCCAGCCGCACCATCCGGAAGGTCAGCTTCACCGGCTCGACCGGCGTCGGCAAGCATCTGATGAAGCTGTGCGCCGACAGCATGACCCTCGTGACGATGGAACTGGGCGGCCACGCGCCGGTGCTGATCTTCGACGACTGCGACCTTGAAAAGACGCTTGACATGGTCGTGCCGCAGAAGTTCAGGAACGCTGGCCAGGTGTGCGTCTCCCCGACCCGCTTCTACGTCCAGAGCAGCATCTACGACGCCTTCCTCAAGGGCTTCGCGGAACGCACCGCCAAAGTGAAGGTCGGCAACGGGCTCGAAGCCGAGACGCGGATGGGCCCGCTCGCGAATGCCCGCCGTCCGGACGCGGTCAGCCAGCTGGTCGACGATGCCAAGGCCAAGGGGGCGCGCGTGCTCACCGGCGGCGAGCGGGGAGACGGCGGCTACTTCTTCCAGCCGACGCTGCTCGCCGACGTGCCCGACGAGGCCGAGATCATGAACGAGGAGCCGTTCGGCCCCGTGGCCGTATCTCGCGCCTTCGACAGCTTCGATGAAGTGATCGAACATGCCAACCGCCTGCCCTACGGCCTCGCGGCCTTTGCCTTCACCGAAAACGGCCGCCGCGCCAACTTGATCGGCGACCTCGTCGAAAGCGGCATGGTCGGCATCAACACCTTCGCCATCTCGATCGCCGACGCGCCGTTCGGCGGGGTCAAGGACTCCGGTTTCGGCTCCGAAGGCGGCAAGGAAGGGCTGGAGAGCTACCAGGTAGTGAAGGCAATCCACCAGGCCTGACGATCGCCACCCGGCCATTGCATTCGCTTGGCTATGCTGCAGTGTGGCTCGACTCTGGTCTAGGAGCGGTCTGCACATGCGAAGTTCCTTGATGGCTCTTGCATTCGGTGTGTGGGCAGCGGTGCCGGCAATGGCTGGCGTTCACCCGCCCGAGATCGGATCCAAGCTCGCGTTCCTGGTGGGCGACTGGACGGTGGCGGGAGCGGACGCGACTTACAGCGACAATTGCCAGTGGCTCGATGCCCAGAGTTTCGTTGTCTGCGATACCCGCGACTCGCGAAGGGGTTCGGCCCACCACAGCATCGCCGTGCTGGGATGGTCGGCAGCGCAGCGCCACTTCACCTATCAGCAATATGACGACAGCGGGCGCAGCCGGACCGAACCCTGCTACGCCAACAGCCAGAAGGGGATCACCTGTCTCGGCGAGCGCCAGGACTCAAGCGGCCTGATCCAGACCCGCAGTCACATCTGGCCGACCGCATCCGGGCTTGGCATCCGGCAGGAAAAGTCGGTCAATGCCGGTCCCTGGAGCGACGTGGGCGAGGTCGCCTACATCCGCCGCAAACGCTAGCCGAGGAGTCCCTTCGTTCCCGAAGCGACCCGCTGAAACGGCGATCGGATCCCAGCCGCTCGATCAGGCGCGCACGCGACGGGCCGCCATCAGGTGCCCGACGGCGATCAGCGCCACACCGGAACCCAAGTACAGCCAGTCCCAAACCGACAGATCGAGCCGCTCGACCACATGGTGAAGACCGAGCAGGTGGTGATCGATGATGCCCTCGATGAGGTTGAACCAGCCCCAGCCCGCCAGCATCGCGCCGACGAACGCTCGACCGGACAGCGGCGCGCCGCCATGTCCGGCCAGCGCTCGCCAGAGCCGCCACACGCCCGCAACGGTCGCCAGCCAGGTGAAGGCGTGAAACACGCCGTCGGCAAGCATGTTGGTCTGCATGCCGGCCATGGTGTCGCGCGGCACCTTGGCCGAGAGCATCGCATGCACTTGCAGGATCTGGTGAAGCAGGATGCCGTCAAAGAATCCGCCGAGGCCCATCCCGAGCAGCAAGCCCGCCGTCCACGTGAGCTCCTTTCGCGTCGGCTCGCGCATGCCGCCTCTCCTTCACCCTCCGGACGAACCCGCAACCGGCTGGTTCCCGAGCCCGGCAAGTCCCACCCCAACCCTCTTTCAAGCCGCTAGAGCCGCTCGGAAACCTTGCGCATCGGTGGCCGCATCCTTGTCGACCAGCTCACCGCATCTTCACTATGCCGGGCGAGACTTTTTTGCGGTGCTCGAGATGCTGCACACATTTTCGAACCGAAAATTTTGTCAGCGCGCGCCGTCCAGGAACAGGGCCGCGTGCGCCCAGGCTTCGCCCGACGGGCCGTGCTGCCACGCCTGCCTGGCAAGGTCGATGTAGCCGGGCTTCCCGGCCGCTGTCCTGAAGTCCTGGTCGAAGGACAGCGAGCCCGTGCGCTTGTCGAACCGCAGCATGTACATGCCATGCTCGCCGCCAAGCTCGGCGCCGACCACGATGCGGTTGGAACGCGGGTCCTTCGCCGACCAGTGTGGGTTGAAGTCTGCGGGCGTGTCCAGCCGCGACACCTCCCGCGGAGCCGCTGGGTTGGAGACGTCGAGCACGACCACTGTGTGAGCGCGCCCGACGGGCATGATCCAATATTTGCCTACCAACGTGGGAATGCTGCAGGCGCCGCGGCTGGCGTCAGGGCGCGGGGGCTCCGGCACCTGGATCGTATAGACGTTGTTGAGCCGCGGTTTCTCCGAGGCGATGCCGCTCAGCCGATAGAATCCGCACCCAAACGCGTTCATTAGGATGCTTCCGTCCGCCATGCGCTTCGGGCCGAACGGATATCTCGCGGCGCCGGGCAACGGCGATCCATCGGCACGCTTTCCGGGCGGCAGCTCGATGGTGTGCAGCAACTTGAGGTCGGAATAGCGCCAGACCTGCACGACGTCTGCGCTGAAATCCTCCATCATCGGCGCGCTCGTCGTCACCAGCCGGTCGATGTCCAGCATCGGCACCATCGCATAGACTCGAACCGGCTGCTTGAGGTTCGCCACCGCCGCGCTCGCAATGCGGATCAGCTTTCCGTCACTGGTATATTCCGCCAGCCCGCCGTGCCCTCCGGGGACGATCTTTTCCGCGGCGACCGGGCTCGGCCCCTCGCTGCGCAGAAAGCCGAGCAGCATGTTGCCGGTGGGCAGTCGCGCGAAGTCGTGCCCGAAGCGAAGCGGCGCGGGTGGCCGGAGCGTGCGCGCGATACGCGGCTGCAGCGGGTTCGATGTATCAACCAGCAATGTCGCCTCGTGATGGTGGGCATTGGCGAACAAAAGCTCGCCGCGCGACGGCATCGCATATTCGGTATGATGCGGCATCGACGCCTTCAGGCCGATCGGAACCGTCGCCACCGACTTGCCGGCGGCCGGGCTGCGGGGCCGCACGTCGATCACCGTGAAAAAGTCTTCGTCCTTTTCGTCGCGGTCGCCAGCAAAGACGATCAGGTATGGGGAAGCTTGTTCGACGGTCGCCTGCTGCGCGCGCGGCAGGCCCGTGCACGCGCAAAGCAAAGTCGTCAGCATGAAAATTGCGAGTCGCATGTTCCACCCCCTCAGGCCCGCAGAGCAACCTCCTGCAGTGCAGATGTCAACGATCTCGGCTGGTGACGAATGGACGGCATGCCGCTAACCGCTCACCATGACCTCACGCACCGGCGCCAGAACGGGCGGGCGCATCCTCGTCGACCAGCTCCGCATCCAGGGCTGCGACCGCATCTTCACGGTGCCGGGCGAAAGCTTCCTCGCCGTGCTGGACGCGCTGCACGACACGCCGGAAATCGATGTCACCGTCTGCCGTCAGGAAGGCGGCGTCGCCTACATGGCCGATGCCGACGGCAAGATGACCGGGCGTCCCGGCGTCGCCTTCGTCACCCGCGGCCCCGGCGCGACAAATGCCAGCGGCGGGGTCCATGTCGCCTTCCAGGACTCCACCCCGATGATCCTGTTCATCGGCGATGTCGCCCGCGGCGACCGCGACCGTGAGGGCTTTCAGGAGGTCGACTTCCCAGCCTTTTTCTCGCCAATCGCCAAATGGGCGGCGCGGATCGAGGATGCCGCCCGCATCTCAGAATATGTTGCGCGCGCCTGGCGCGTCGCCACCGCCGGCCGCCCTGGGCCGGTGGTGCTGGCGCTGCCCGAAGACATGCTGCGCGACGAGGTCGAAGCCGTCGACCGCCCGCCGGTCTCGCCGGTCGCCGAAGCGCCGGACCCCGGCGCGGTCGCGGCGCTGTTCGATCTGCTCAAGGACGCCGCCGCGCCCATCGCAATCGTCGGCGGCGCCGACTGGAGCCCGCGCGCGGCGCACCATTTTGCCAACTTCGCCTTCCGCCACGGCATTCCGGTGGCCGCCGCTTTCCGCCGCCAGGACGCCATCCCCAACAGCTGCGGGGTCTATGCTGGCCAGCTCGGCTACGGCCCCAACCCGAAATTGCAGCAGCGGGTGCGCGATGCCGACCTCGTCATCGCGGTCGGCACCCGCCTGGGGGAATCCACCACCGATGGTTATTCGCTGGTCACGCCCGACCACCCCGGCCAGACGCTGGTGCACGTCCACCCCGATCCGAACGAGCTCGGCCGCGTCTACCACGCCGATCTGCCGATCTGCTCGGACATGGGCGAATTCGCCGAGATGGTCGACGGCTGGAACGACCCCGACTGCGTCCGCTTCTCCGCCGGGGATGAAGCCCACCGCCAATGGCTGGAATGGTCGGATCCGCAGCCGCGCGATGGAGTGGCGCTCGATCTCGGCCCGTGCGTCGCCGCCATGCGCGAGCGGCTCCCCGACAACACCATCGTCTGCAACGGCGCCGGCAATTTCTCCGGCTGGTGGCATCGCTACTGGCGCTACGGCACCATGCCGACGCAGCTGGCGCCGACCAGCGGCACCATGGGCTACGGCCTGCCCGCCGCGGTGGCCGCCGCCTTGCGCTTCAAAGATCGGCCAGTGGTCTGCGTTGCCGGCGATGGCGACTTCCTGATGAACGGCCAAGAGCTAGCGACGGCGGTGCAGTACGGCGCCGACCTGCTCGTCATCCTCGTCGACAATGGCAGCTACGGCACCATCCGCATGCACCAGGAGCGCGACTATCCGACCCGCGTCTCCGCGACCGAACTCCACAACCCCGACTTCGCCGTCCTCGCCCGCGCCTATGGCGGGTGGGCCGAAACGGTCGAACGCACCGAGGATTTCGCCCCCGCCCTCGACCGCGCGCTTGCTCAGCGTGGAATCCGCTTGCTCCACTGCAAGACGGACGTGGAAGTCATCAGCAACCAGACGACGATCAGCAAGCTGCGCCAGCGCGGGTAGCCAGCCAAGGTCACTCCGCAGACCGCCGGTCTTTATGGCCACCCCGACCTGGCCCGCCACACATTCAACCAGTTGGTTGACAATCCGCTGCCGATCGTGTCATTTAACCCAATGGTTGAACGACTCGATACCACCTTTCATGCGCTCGCAGATCGGACCCGCCGCGGCATGCTCGCAACCCTGGCGGCCGGTGAGAAGTCGATCGGAGAACTTGCCGAGCCCCACGCGATGACATTTGCGGGCGCGTCCAAGCACGTGAAGGTGCTTGAACGGGCAGGGCTCGTCGAGCGCCGGCGCGTAGGACGTTCGCAGCTCTGCAGACTTCGGGCCGCGCCCCTGCATGAGGCGGATCAATGGCTGCGCAAGTGGGAGCGGTTCTGGAACACGCACCTCGATGCGCTCGAAGCGCTGATCGAAGCTGACAAAGGAGGAGAATGATGGCCGACATTCAAGCGATGACGCGCGAGACGATTACGCCGACTGAGCTGCGTTTCGAACGTGTGCTCGACGCTCCGGTCGAGACGGTCTGGGGCTACTTGGTCGAGCCGGAGCTTCGTGCGCGCTGGTTCATGGGCGGCAACATCGCTGACCGGCAAGGTGGAGAAATGGAGATGATCTTCGATCACGACCGGCTGTCTGACCAGCCGGTGCCCACACCCGAAAAGTACGTCCAGCACGTGGGCAGCCGCTGGAGCGAGACCATAACCCGCATCGAGCCGCCGCACCTGCTCGCCTTTAGCTGGAGCCAGGGAGATGCGGGCGAAGTGACGATTGAGCTTTTCGACGCAGCTGGCAAAACCCGCCTCGTACTCACCCACACAGGTCTGCGCGGCAGGGACGACGCTCTGAACTTCGGCGGCGGTTGGATGTCCCATCTTGATGTGTTGCAAGCACGGATTGCAGACCGGTCGGTCCCAAACTTCTGGGCACTGCACCACGACAATGAGGCCAAGGTGGCTGCGACTCTCGGCGACGAGGGAGCCGGTCAAAGCCCGAACGGGTAGGTCTCCTCCCCGCCTGGCCGCTGCTTGCCGGACAGCGGCGTCACTGCGCTGGTTTCGTCGAACCACACCCAGCCATCGAACTGCCGCGGCAGGATGCTCTCCGAATAATGGCTCCAGCGTTCCGTCTCGGGCCGGTAGATGACGCCGATGTAGCGCTCGAGCCGCGGCTCCAGCAGCGCTTCCTTGATGTCGCGCCCGACCTCGCCTTCACGCAGGTCGAGCAGGAAGCTCGGCACGCCGCTGTCGTGGCTCATCCGCTCGTAGCTGTCCGGCAGCGACGGGTTGACCCGCTTGACCTTCATCGGCTCGTCCCAGTCGTCGCCGGCGGCGACGGTGCCGGTGTGCGTGCCGAAGCCGATCAGCCGCGCCCGCGCGTCGAACTTCTCCTTGGCCAGCTGGCCGATGTTCAGCTCCCCGCGGGACCGCCCCATGTCGGTGAAGGCGGCGTTGCCGATGTGGCTGTTGTGCGCCCACACGATCGCCTTTGAGCTCGGCCCCTTGGCGTCGAGCAGCTGGCACAGCGTTTCGAACATGTGCGTGTCGCGCAGATTCCAGCTCTCGGCCGAGCCGTGGTACATGACGCGATAGTAGGCCTCAGCATTCTTCACGAGGCGGGCGTTGGCGGCCGCGTCGAGCCATTCATCGCAGTCCTCCGTCATGCAGTCGAAGTTGCGCCGCGACAGTTCGCCCAGCATCTGCTGCACGCCAACTTCGCACCGGGCATAGCCTTCGCTCAACGCAATGGCGCCGTAGCGGGCGGGATTGTCGGCCCACGGTTCGAGGCAGCCGTAATGCTTGCGCGCCAGCCGCGCGGTCTCGGGATCCTCCTTGTCGAGGAAGTCGATCACCGCCCGCATCGACCCGCTGAGATTGTAGAGGTCGAGCCCGTAAAAGCCGCACATGTCCTCATAGGCATGCGCCTGATTGTGCCCGCGCAGCCAGGCGACGAAAGCCGCGACGTCGGTGTTGCGCCACATCCAGGTGGGGAAGCGCTGAAACGGCGCGTCTTCGGCTTCGCGCGGCTCACGGTGCCGGACATGACGGTCGATCGACGCCGCGTCCGGCCAGTCCGCCTCGACCGCAACGATGTTGAAGCCGTGTTCCTCGATCAGCCGCTGCGAGATCGCCGCGCGCGCCCGGTAGAATTCGCTGGTACCATGGCTGGCTTCGCCAAGCAGCACCAGGCGGGCGTCGCCGAAGCGGTCGAACATCGCCCCGAACGCCGGGTCGTCGATGGCCGGCAGCGGCTCGGCGGCGTGCGCAATCAGCTCCGGCAAGGTTCGCGTCAATGTGTCAGCCATCGGTCCAGCCTTCCTGTCCGATCAGGGGAACGAAGCGCACCGGCCCAAGCTCCGACTGCTGAAGAGTGCCGTCCCGGCACTTGGTCACTTTGACGAGCTGCTGCACAGCACCCGGATCGCCAATCGGCATCACCAGCCGGCCGCCCGGCTTCAACTGCTCGACAAGCGGCGGCGGCACATGGCTGCCGCTCGCCGCCGCAAGGATGGCGTCGTAAGGCGCTTCAGCCTGCCAGCCGGTGGTGCCGTCGCCCTCCACAATGACGACGTTGCCGTAGCCAAGCCGCGCAATCCGTTCCCGAGCGAGCGTTGCAAGCTCCGGCTGTCGCTCGATCCCGATCACCCGTGCCGCGATCCTGCTGATGACCGCCGCCGCGTAGCCGGAACCGGCGCCGACCTCGAGCATGTGGTCGCCGGGCGCGATCTGCGCGGCCTCGATCATCAGGGCAACGATATACGGCTGCGAGATCGTCTGCTCCGCCGCGATCGGAAGCGGGTGGTCGCCATAGGCCTGCTCGGCATCGGCCTCGGCGACGAAGGCGTGGCGGGGCACCACCCGGAATGCCGCAAGGATCAGCGGATCCTCGATGCCCCGTGCCGCGATCTGGCGGCGGACCATGCGCTCGCGAAGCTCGGTGAATTCGTTCATGCGCTTGCGCGCTAGATCAGGCCGGCAAGCGGACTGGACGGATCGGCGTAGCGGCGCTTCTGCATCCGCCCGGCAAGATAGGACAGCCGCCCGGCCTCCACGGCAGCCTTCATCGCCCGCGCCATCAGTACCGGGTCCTTGGCTTCGGCGATGGCGGTGTTCATCAGCACGCCGTCGCAGCCCAACTCCGTTGCCACCGCCGCGTCGCTGGCGCTGCCGACGCCCGCGTCCACCAGCACCGGCACGTTGGCGCCCTCGACGATCAGGCGAATGGTGACGCGGTTCTGGA
>CADCVY010000099.1:0-419 GCA_902806275.1 uncultured Sphingomonas sp.
GACCACCGCATGGCCTCGCCCCGCCATCTCCGCGACGCTTCGGCTGTAGCGCTGAAGAAGGGCGGTCTCGACCCGTGTCGGGTAATATTCGGGAAGGTCGGTAATGTCCTCGAACAGCTCCGACCCGCGCCGGTCGTAGAGCCACCGCGCGGGAACCGCCGGGATTGGGGCGGCAAGCCCGGCGAGCACGTCGTCGCGGAAGGATTCGTCCGGCTCGATGCTGTTGCTGATCGCGTCCATCAAAGGTCCTTGGCAAGCCTCAAGCCGGCGAACTGCCAGCGCTGGTGCGGATAGAAGAAGTTGCGGTAGCTGGCCCTGCTGTGCCCCCCGGAAGGGGGCAACCTCCCACCCTTGGGACCCACTGGCCGGGAAATAACTTTCCGGTATTATCCCCCACCGTCCCCTTCGCGGGAATGAAA
>CADCVY010000099.1:429-9872 GCA_902806275.1 uncultured Sphingomonas sp.
CCCTTGAGTACCATCTGCCCGGACATGAACTTGCCGTTATATTCGCCGACCGTCCCTTGCGCGGGAGTGAAGCCGGGGTGCGGAAGGAAGGCGCTCATCGTCCACTGCCAGACGTCACCGAACAGGGCCCCGCCGCCGAGCGGGCGCACCGGCCCCGCCTCATCCAGCTGATTCCCGCCCCCAGGATCGGCATCCTGCGCCGCCGCCTCCCACTCCGCCTCCGTCGGGAGCCGGGCGCCGGCCCAGCGAGCGAACGCGTCCGCCTCGTAATAGCTGATGTGGCAGACCGGATCGGCCGGATTGAGCGGCTTCACACCGTCCAGGCCGAAGCGGCTCCATCCCGCCTCGCCTTCCATCCAGTAAAGCGGCGCCTTCACCCGCTCCTCCTGAACCCAGGCCCAGCCGTCGGACAGCCAGAGCGTCGGCTCGCGGTACCCGCCCTCCTCGATGAAGCTCAGCCACTCGCCGTTGCTAACCAGGCGCTCCGCCAGAACATGCGGGCGAAGCAGGACCTCGTGGGCGGGCCCCTCGGAGTCGAACGAGAAGCCGTCGCCTTCATGCCCAATCCTGTGCACGCCCACCTTCCCCTCCAGCCACCGCACCGGCGGAGGAAGCGGCGAAGGTGCGGGCGTAGCGCTCTCCCACATTGCCGGCAGAAGCGGGTTCTCGGCGAAGGTCGCGAGGATATCCATGACGAGCAGCTCCTGATGCTGCTCCTCGTGGTTCAGCCCCAGCTCCAGCAGGGCAATGGCTTCCGGCGGGACGCGCGGAAGCGCGTCCACAATCGCCGCATCCACATGAGCGCGATAGTCGAGCACCTCGCCCAGCGAAGGCCGGCTGAGCATCCCCCTCCGGGCACGGGCGTGCCGTTCGCCCTCGCCTTCATAATAGCTGTTGAACAGATAGGCGAAGCGCTCGTCGAACGGACGGTATCCCTCGACATGGTCGCGCAGGACGAACGTCTCGAAGAACCAGGTGGTGTGCGCCAGGTGCCACTTGGCCGGCGACGCGTCGGGGAACGGCTGAATGGTGGCGTCGGCGTCCGACAACTGGGCGGCAAGATCGAGCGTCAGCTTCCTCGTCGCGAACAGGCGGTCCGCCAGATCGGTCGTCGGGCGCTGCGAGCGCGATAGCGGCGAGGGCGCGTTCACTGGTCCTGCGGCACTCCCGGGTAGAGGTTGGTTTTTAGCAGACTTGCCAGGTGCGCGGTATTGGACGCGAGCATGGCGGCGCCCTGCTGTACGGCCCCTGGCACCTCCGGCAGGTCCTTGAAGTCGGTTTTGTGCAGCGCTTCGCCGACCCAATAGGACGACGCTCCGGCCGGGATCGTCCAGCCTTCGTCGTTCAGCGCCTGGAACAAGGTCGCGGTTACATGATGAGCGCCATCCTCATTGCCGACGATCGCGGCGACCGCGACCTTGCCGTAGCTCGGCATGCGGCCCTGCTCGTCGGTCTCGCTAAGGAACGCATCCATCCGCTCCAGCACCCGCTGCGCCAAACTCGACATCTGCCCAAGCCAGATCGGCGTCCCGAAAACCAGGATGTCGGCTTCAAGGATGCGGCGGCGCATGTCCGGCCAAGCGTCGCCGTCGCCTTCATCGGACTGGACGCCGGGGAGCACATCGTGGTCGGCAATGCGGATCGTCTCGCGAAGCTCGACGCCGTGCTTGCGCAGTTCGCCGGCGAGCAGGTCGATCATCTTGTCGGTCGACGATGGCTCGCCGCCGCTGCGCTTCAGAGTGCAGTTGATGGCGATTGCACTCAGAGCCATGCGTAACCTCGGATTGCGTCAGCGGAACATCGGGACAACGGCTGTTTCGCCGCTTGGTGCCACGGCTGTTTGCGGCAAATGGTCTACCGGCTGGCGCCCGGCTTCCACAGCACGTCGCCGCCCTCGCGCGCCGCCTGGTGGCGGGCGGCGACGAACAGATGGTCGGACAGGCGGTTGACGTAAGCGAGCAGCTGCGGGTTGAGCGGTTCGCGTTCGTTGAGCGCAACGGCAGCCCGCTCGGCCCGGCGCACGATGGCGCGAGCAAGATGGAGGGCGGCGACCGCCAGGGAGCCGCTCGGCAGAATGAAGCTCGTCAGCGGTTCCAGCTCGCCATTCATCGCGTCGATCTCGGCTTCGAGCCGCTCGACCTGAGAAGCGACAATGCGCAAGGCGACTTCCACTTCGCCAGGGGTGGCGACGTCGGCGCCAAGGTCGAAAAGCTCATTCTGGATCGTCAGCAGCTGCTTGCCGAGCGGGCTCTCGCCAAGCGCGGCGATGGCGACGCCAATCGCTGCGTTGGCTTCGTCGACTTCGCCGATTGCCGCAATTCGCAGGCTAGATTTGCTGACCCGGCTGCCGTCGACCAGCCCGGCGCTGCCGCTGTCACCGGTGCGGGTGTAAATCTTGTTGAGCTTGACCAAGGCCGCGGGCCTATTTGCCCGGGCCGCCCGCAACGACGAGGATCAGTGCGACAAGCATGATCGCAACCGCCTGGAACAGCACGCGCTTGCGCATCCAGTTCTGCTGCTGCTGTCCGCTGACGTCCTTGCCCGATGCCATTGCAACGACGCCGCGGACGAGGACGTAGGCCGTGGCCGCCATTGCGACCAGGAGGAGGATGATGAGGCTGGTGGACATGCGTACTATCTAGGGATTGCCGAGCCGAAAACCAGACGGGAGAAGGCCGGTAGCAAGGTCTTTTGCAAGCCCGACGCCGTCCACGCCGCGCTCCCGCATGGCGGCGAGGGTCGGAGCCTGATCCCGTTTGGCGAGCCGCCTGCCATTTTCGTGCGTGACCAGCTCGTGGTGCAGGTAGGTGGGCTCGGGCAGGCCGAGCAGCAGCTGCAGCAGGCGCTGGATCGGCGTCGAGGGCCGAAGGTCGGCGCCGCGCACCACAAGCGTCACGCCGGTCGCGGCATCGTCGACTACGCAGGCCAGGTGGTACGCGGCGGGAGCGTCCTTTCGAGCGAGGATTGCGTCGTCGAAATCATCGCGCCCACTTTCGAAGGTGCCGCCACCTTCCTCGCGCCAGGATGGCAGGCCGGTCCGCTCGATCGCCCGTGCCGCGTCGAGCCGCCAGCTGTGCGGCTGGGCGGCCCGGCGCTCGAGATCGTCCGGGAGCTGGCGGCAGGTGCCTGGGTATTGCGCGTTCGCGGCGCCGTGCGGTGCTGCCAGGGCGGCCGTGATGTCGGAGCGAGTGCAAAAGCAGGCATAGACCAGCCCCAGCGCGCGCAATTGCTCAAGCGCCGCCGCATACGCCGCAGTGCGCTGCGACTGAACGAGCACCGGCTCCGCCCAGTGCAGGCCCAGCCAACGCAGGTCCTCGTAAATGCCCTCGACGAACTCGGCGCGGCTGCGGGTCGGGTCGAGATCCTCGATCCGTAAGCGGAACACGCCACCGCTGCTCTGCGCCCGCGCATGGCCGATCGCGGCGCTATACGCATGGCCGAGGTGCAGACTGCCGGTGGGCGACGGTGCGAAGCGGCTGACGATCATCGATGCTGTTGCCCAATGGACTCTTGACCGCGAGCAACTGAAGGTGCTGTCATGTCCATGTCACGCCGGGTTGGCATCCGGTGCGTCACAAGGGAAGACGGGCCGCACAGCCCTCTCCTCCTTGCGTGCGACGAGGCCGGGGAGCTGCAGTTCGGACCAACCGGACGAGGAGCTGCTGGCGCTTGCATGTATCATCCTGACCTGATCCGACATCCCGACAGTTGCCCGGCGCTGGTGCTCAACGCCGATTACACGCCCTTGTCCTACTACCCGCTGTCGCTGTGGCCGTGGCAGACGGCGGTCAAGGCGATGTTCCTCGAACGCGTCGACGTGGTCGCCCACTACGACCGCGAAGTGCACAGCCCCAGCATCGCGATGAAGCTGCCGTCGGTGATCGCGCTGCGCGACTTCGTCCGCCCCAACGAATATCCAGCGTTTACCCGGTTCAACCTGTTCCTGCGCGACCGCTTCCGCTGCGTCTATTGCGGCACCCACCGGGAACTGACCTTCGACCATGTGATCCCGCGCGCCCAGGGCGGCCGCACGACCTGGGAGAATGTCGCCACCGCCTGCGCCCCCTGCAACCTGCGCAAGGGCGGGCGCACGCCAGCACAGGCGCACATGCACGCGCATCGGGAGCCGATCCGGCCGACGACGTGGCAGCTGCAGGAGCATGGCCGCGCGTTCCCGCCCAACTACTTGCACGAAAGCTGGCGCGACTACCTATATTGGGATGTCGAGCTGGAGCCGTAAACCGATCCTCCCTGCGGCGCAGGCGTGGGGAGGTGGCAGTGCGAAGCACTGACGGAGGGGCCCCTCCACCCCTTCGCTAGGCGAAGCGGTCCCCCTCCCCATCGCTGCGCGACAGGGAGGACTGCAGGTAATCGCGAACGCTCGGAGCGATGTCCTCGCGCTCCAGCGCCATCGCCAGGTTAGCGATCACGAACCCGGCGGCGCTGCCGCAGTCGTGCCGCCGGCCGTCGAACAGGAAGGCGTTGAACGGCTGCCGGCCGATCAGCCGGGCCATGGCGTCTGTCAGCTGGATCTCGCCGCCGGCGCCGGTCTCCTGCCGGTCGAGCTCGCGCATCACCTCAGGCTGGAGGATGTAGCGACCGGGCAGCATGATGTTCGAAGGGGCGGTGCCAGGCGCGGGCTTTTCCACCATGCCGCGGATCTCGGTCAGCCGGCCGTCGCTCGCGCCGGGATCGATGACGCCATATTGATGCGTTTCGCTCTCCGGCACTTCGAGCGCGGCGACGACATTGCCGCCCACCCGGTCGTAAGCCTCCACCATCTGCTTCAGGCAATTGGGTTTGCCGAGCATGAGTTCGTCGGGGAGCAGCACGGCAAACGGCTCGTCGCCGACGATCTCGCGTGCGCACCACACCGCGTGGCCGAGGCCAAGCGGCTGCTGCTGACGGACGGTGACGATCTCTCCGAAACTGGCGCGCGAGGGCGCCAGCACGTCGAGGTTCTTGCCCTTGCTGCTCATGGTCGCCTCGAGCTCGAACGCCACGTCGAAATAGTCGACCAACGCGGCCTTCCCCCGCCCAGTGACGAAGATCAGCTGCTCGACTCCCGCTTCGCGCGCTTCATCGACGGCGTACTGGATCAGCGGCCGGTCGACCACCGTGATCATTTCCTTCGGGATGCTCTTGGTTGCGGGCAGCAGGCGGGTGCCGAGGCCGGCAACCGGGAAGATGGCCTTGCGAACGCGTTTGATCATTGCGGCGTGGCGGGTCCTGTTTCGTTGTTGATCGGCTGCGGGTCGGTTCCGGCGGGTGCCGGCGGCGCCGCACTGCCGCTGGGTGGCGGCAGGTCGAAGGGGTCGGACTGGCGCGCCTGCGACCGGCGGATCAACTCGTCGACGCGATCGGGCCGGGCGTAGGGCGGCACGGTCAAAAGCTGGTCGGCGGTCGGCGTCGCCTTGGCCATCAGCGGCTTGATCGGCTCCTGTCCGGGGATCGGCTCGAGGTCGCCCATCCGACCGCATCCACAGGCAAGGGCCACGAGAGCGATGGCGAAGAGGCGCGTAGGCGTCATGCGGCGGGACTAGCGGTTCGCCCGAACCAGCGCCAGCGGCTTGCCGCACTGTCGCGCCGACCCTAATCGCACGGCCATGCGTTCTCTCCTGATGGCTTTCGCGCTGGTTACCGCAAGCTGTTCCAAGCAGGAGCAGCCGGCGGCCAGCGAAGTCGAAAACTCGGCAGAGGCTGACTCTGGGCAGGGCGTTGACCGCGGCAACAAGGGCAAGCCCGCGCCTGAGGTCATCTTCAACGATCCGGAAGGCGAGGAGACCAGCCTTGCCGAGCTTCGCGGAAAGCCGGTGCTGCTCAATTTGTGGGCAAGCTGGTGTGCGCCATGCGTAAAGGAACTGCCGACCCTAGACCGCCTGGCACAAGCGAAAGGCGCGGCGTTGACGGTCGCGGCTGTCAGTCAGGATACGGGCCCGCATCCGTCGGTCGAGGCTTTCCTGAAGGGGCGTGGAATCAACACCCTTGAGTCCTACCACGACCCTAGAATGGGATTGTCGGGCGGGCTCGGCGCGCAGGTGCTGCCGACTTCAGTCTTGTTCGACGCTGAAGGGCGCGAAGTCTGGCGCTATGTCGGCGACCTCGACTGGACCGGACCGCAAGCGGCTAAACTGCTGGCCGAGGGCGGCGTCCCAGCAGGCTAAGCAAGCGGCCGTCGATCGCGGCGAGCCCAAGCGCGATGAGCGCGAGGCCGGCGTAATCCTGCGGCGCCAGCACTTCGGCGAGGAACAGGCTGCCGAGCATGATCGCCACCGGCGGCACCAGCAGGGTGACCAGCAAGGCATTGGTCGCGCCGGCGCGGTCGATCAGCCGAAAGTAGAGCACGTACCCGAAGGCGCTGCAGACGACCGCCAGGATGGCGATCGACGCCCACGCGCTCAAGGGCGGCATGGCCATGGCCCAGGGCCGGTCCACCAGCAGCATGAGCGGCAGCATCAGCAGGGCGCCGGCCGACAGCTGGCTGGTGGTCACAGTCAGTGGTGATAAGCCCTGCTTGCGAAACCGGCGCGCCCAGACGGCAGCAAGCGCGTAGCTGAGCGAGGCGATCACGCAGGCCGCTTGGGCAGCCGCGGAGCTACCGAGGTTGGCCAGCAGCGACGGCCCGATCATCAACGCGACGCCGCCAAAGCCGAGAAGCACGCCCGCGAGCTTGCGTGGGCTCATCCGCTCGTCAGCCGTAAACAAGTGGGCGACGACCACACCCCAGATCGGCGTGGTGGCGTTGAGAATGGCGGCAAGCCCGCTGGCGATGTGCGTCTGCCCCCAGCCGAACAGGGTGAAGGGCAAGGCGTTGTTGAGCAAAGCCAGCAGCAGGATCGAGCCCCACGCCGAGCGCGGCAGGTCGAGGCCGACCCCCTTCCAGCGCAGGAACGCCCACATGGCCGCCGCGGCGATCGCCAGCCGCAGCCAGACGTAGGTCAGCGGCGGGACATGGCGGACGGCGATACCGATGAAGATGAACGCCGCGCCCCAGATCCCGGCGAGGATCAGGAGGATGGTCCAGTCGCTGCGGTTCATGACGGTGCGGATCATTCCGCCGGCATAGGTGCCGGGTAGCTTTGGCGCTTCCTCGCGCTTGCCGTCAAACTGCTCGCTGGGGACCGGTTTCATGCTGGCGTGAGTAGCGGCGAAGCGTCGGCGCCCGCCAACAAATGTCCGCCTGCCGACAATAAGCTGTGCTTATCAGTCGCGCAGCAGCTCGTTGATGCTGGTCTTGGACCGGGTGCGCTCGTCGACCTGCTTGACGATGACCGCGCAGGCCAGGCTCGGTCCGCCGTCCCTGGCCGGCAGCGCGCCCGGAACCACCACGGAATAAGCGGGCACGCGGCCGTAGTGCACTTCGCCCGAAGCGCGGTCGAAGATCTTGGTCGAGGCGCCCAGGAACACGCCCATCGACAGCACCGCGCCGCGCTCGACGATTACGCCCTCCGCCACTTCCGAGCGGGCACCGATGAAGCAATCGTCCTCGATGATCACCGGACCCGCCTGGAGCGGCTCGAGCACGCCGCCGATGCCGGTGCCGCCGGAGATGTGCACGTTGCGGCCGATCTGGGCGCAGCTGCCGACGGTTGCCCAGGTGTCGATCATCGAGCCGGCGCCGACGCGGGCGCCGATGTTGACGAAGCTCGGCATCAGCACCGCGCCCGGGGCGATGTAGGCGCCGCGCCGGACGATCGCGCCCGGCACCGCCCGGAAGGCGGCGGCGGAAAACTCGCGCTCGCCCCAGCCCGCGAACTTGGACGACACCTTGTCCCACCACGACGCGCCGCCGGGCGCTCCGGAGATCGCTTGCATTGGGTTGAGCCGGAACGACAGCAGCACCGCCTTCTTGAGCCACTGGTTCACGGTCCAGCCGCCATCCGTCGGCTCGGCAACGCGCGCCTCACCGCTGTCGAGCGCGGCGATAGCTGCGTCCACCGCCTGACGGACCTCGTTCCCGGTGTCCGGTCCGATGGTGTCGCGTTCGTCCCAAGCCCGGTCGATCACGGCCTGCACCTGTTCCATCATTCGTCTTCCCCCAAAATGCTTTCAAGCCACTCGCCGACATCTTCGATCCGGTGGTCGACGACGCCCTCGTCATAGCCGTGGTTGCCGCGCTCCGACCCGTTGTCCACCCACACGGTGGTCATGCCTAGCGCCTTGGCTGGCGCCAGGTTCTGCACCATGTCATCGGCCAGCAGCGCATGCTTCGGGTCGGTGCCGAACCGCTCGCACAGCAGCTGATAGCAATGCGGATCCGGCTTGGGCCGGTAGCTGCTTGTGTGGATGTCGTGAAGATCCTCGAAGTGATCGTGCACCCCGATTTTCTCGAGCACTCGGCGGGCGTAAGGCGCGTCACCATTGGTGAAGATGAAGCGGCGGCCGGGCAGACGCGGCAGCAGCCGTCCGAGGCGCTCGTCGCATTGCACCCGGTCGAGCGGAATATCGTGCACGTCCTGCAGGAATTCGTGCGGGTCGATCTTGTGTTCGGTCATGAGCCCGGCAAGCGTCGTGCCGTGCCGATGAAAGTGGGCTTTCTGGACGCGCCTAGCCTCGACCGGGTCACAGTCGAGCAGCCGCTGGATATAGGCGCCCATGCGCTGGTCGATCAGCGCGAACAGGCCGGTCGATGCGGGATACAGGCAATTGTCGAGGTCGAAGATCCAGTCGCGGATGTGAGCGAAGCGTGGGTCCATGCCGAGCCGCTTAGACGGTAAAGCTTTCCCCGCAACCGCAAGCGCCCTTGGCATTGGGGTTTTCGAACACGAAGCCGGCGGCGAAATCGTCTTCGCGCCAGTCCATCACCGATCCCACCAGGTACAGCACCGAGCCGCCGTCGACGTAAAAGGTGCCACCCGGAGTTTCGATCTTCTCGTCGAACTTCAGCTCCTCGCTGACATAATCGACCGAGTAAGCGAGGCCCGAGCATCCGCGACGGGGGGTCGACAGCTTGACCCCGATGGCGCCTGCCGGGGCCCGGCTCATCAGGTCGGCAATGCGCTGCTCGGCGGCAGCGGTGAGGGTGATCGCGGCAGGTCGGGCGCGGGTTTTCACTTCGGACACGTCATTTCACTCCCCCGCTCGTGCTGAGTAGCCGCGCCAGCGGCGTATCGAAGTAGAGCCCTTCGATACGCGCCTGCGGCGCTACTCAGGGTGAGCGGTTTCACTTAGAGCATCCCCAGTTCGAGCCGCGCCTCGTCGCTCATCTTGCTAGGGTCCCAGGGGGGGGCCCACACCAGCTTGACCTCGGCATCGCGGATGCCGGGCACCGACAGCACGCGAAGCTCGACTTCCTGCGGCAGCGATTCGGCCACCGGGCAGTGCGGCGTGGTCAAGGTCATGGTGACCAGGGCATCGCCATCTTCGCTTATCGCGACGTCGTAGATCAGGCCGAGCTCGTAGATGTCGACCGGGATCTCGGGATCGTAGATCGACTTCAGCGC
>CADCVY010000100.1 GCA_902806275.1 uncultured Sphingomonas sp.
TCCTCACCCTCGCGGTCGCCGTTCAGGCCCTGATGCTGCCGGCCAGCCGCTTCGACAAGCTCAGCCCGCGGCCGCCGGAAGCCGAACTCGCCCGTCTCGCCTCCCTCGTCGCTTCGGCGGAGAAGCCGAAGCGGCTGGTGCGTGAGCTGGTCACGGAAACATAGCGAGCGACGAAGGCGATCAGCCGGTTTTGCGCACGCATGGATTCCAGACTGGCACTGGCGATCGTTTCCGGCTTCGGGCCGCTGAACAGGCGGTCGGCAAGCCCGCTGCTGACGCCGATCAGCAGGCCGAGGATCAGCGCCGCGGCAATTCCGGCAATGACGATGGAACTCAGGCGGCGGCGGTCCATGTGTCTCCCGATCTGTGAACGAGGCCGCGCCGTTCAAGGTCCACTAGGTGCGCGAGGACCGACATGCCCGCCGCCCCTACCAGCCTGCGGTCGAGCCCCGGATAGGCGTTGGCGACGATCTCGGGAATGGTATGCGCCGCTTCTCCGACCAGCTTCAATACCTGCTTCTCGCGCTGCAGCCGGTGCCCCATCAAGTGCCGCACATATTGCTGCGGCTTGGCGACCGGCTCACCGTGCGCCGGATAATAGATGCGGTCCTCGCGCTGCCGCAGCTTGTCCAGACTGCGCATGTACTCCGCCATGTTGCCGTCAGGCGGGATGACGACGGTGGTCGACCAGCCCATCACATGGTCGCCGGTGAACAGGGCATCGCCCCAAGCGAAGCACAGGTGATTGGATGTGTGCCCGGGCGTGGCAATGGCTTGCAATGCCCGCCCGTCGACCACGATCTCCTCACCGTCGGCGAGCACCCGTTCCGGCGCATAGTCGGGGTCGAACGCAGCATCCGCGCGTGCGCCGCCGGCATCGAGGGCAAGCGGCGCGCAGCCGACGATCGGCGCTCCCGTCGCTGCGGCGAGCGGCCGCGCGGCGGGGCTGTGGTCACGATGCGTGTGGGTACACAGGATCGCCGCGACGGGCTTGCCGGCAATGGCCGCGAGCAGCGCTTCGACGTGTTCGGGCACATCAGGCCCGGGATCGATCACCGCCACTTCACGCTCGCCGGCCAGATAGGAATGGGTGCCGGTGAAGGTGAAGGCGGACGGGTTGGGCGCCAGGACGCGCGCGATCCCGGGCTCCAGTCGCTCGAGCTTGGAAGGGGGTGCGCCGGTCACGCGTTCGCCTGTGCCACGGCCGCCACGGCGTTGGCAAAGCGCCTCTTTAGCAACGCAGATTGTACGGCCCCTCGGACGCCACGACCTGCGCCGCCGCGGGCTGGCCGGCGGGTGCGCGAACTATGCGAATGGTCAGCGAACCGCCAACAGCGCCCGCACACACCGCGCGGGGCAGGACGAAACGCGCCGACCGGCCCTTGGCCAAAGCGGGGAGCGGGTGATCCGCTTCGACGCTGCCACGGACGAAGCGCAATGCGGTATTCTGCAGTGGCTCGCCGGCGCGCACGGTGATCATCGTGTCGCGCTCGAAGCCGAAGCAGGGCCCGTCGCCGATGTCGCCGGCGCTGAAGCAGGACAGGCTGAGCCTCGGCGCCGGAAGCGGTGCGAGGGAAGGTGCCTTCGCGATGGCCGCGCCGGCCTTCGCCGCCGCTCCGCCGGATGCTGGAGCGATCGCAGGGGCCGGCGCCGCGGGCGGCGGGAACGGCGGCAGCGCCGAATATTCCGGCAATGCGCTGCGCGACGGCAGCGCGCTTCGCGGCGCCGGCAAAGGCGGGGCATTGACCAGCACGGTGGCCGGAGCGGCCGCCACCGCGACCTTGGCCAGTTCCGCCTCGATCGCCGCAACCACCTGTTGCCGCGCTTGCGGCGGCATCGCTTCGTTGGCCCTGAACTTCTGGGCGCCGTCGCGCAGGGTCGCCGCCCATTCGGCATCGGTCTGGCCGGGCGTCCCGCACAGCCTGACCTTCGACTGCCGCGCCTTGCCGTTGGCGCCAGTGAAGCGGACGATGGTCTCGAACTTGCGGGCGCTGCACGCTTGCGCGGACGCCGCGCCATTGGGCGAGCCCTGCTGCAACGCCGGCTGGCCGGCAGCAGCCGCTGCAACCGTGGCCGCGACCGAGGCACCCAGCCCTACCCGCATCATCATCCAATCGTCCTCCCGCCAAGAAGACTAGCCCTTTGATTTTGGAAGTGAACCCCGGTTTAACCGGTCAGGCGCGGACCAGCGGCGCGGACGTCGGCAATGCGCCGCTCGGCACCGCCTCGGCGCGGCGGGCGAACGCCGCAGGGTACAGCCGCCCGAACAAGGCTTCCATGCTGCGGTCCCAGCTGAATTGCAGGGCTTCGGCACGGGCGCGGTCGGCAAGCGCGCGACGGTCGCCGTTCAGCACGGCGAGGATGTTCTCTGCCATTGCAGCGCTATCCCCGACTGGCCCGAGCCGCCCCGTGGCGCTGGTCACGCGGTCGATCATGGCGCCGGCCGCGACGCCGACCACCGGCAATCCGGACGCCTGCGCCTCGATGATGGAAATGCCGAACGTCTCGTCGGCCATGGCCGACACATAGACGTCGGCGCTCGCCAGCCAGCGCGACAACTCAGGACGCCCATTCACATAGCCGGGCATGATGATGCGCTCGTCGCCATGAGACGCGATCTGCTCCCTCAATGGGCCCTCGCCGATGAGGGCCAGCTTTGCCCCGAGTTCCTTCGGCAGGCTGCGGAACGCTTCGACGACGACGTCCGGCTTCTTCTCGAGGTCGAGCCGGCCGACGTAGATCAGCAGCGGCTGATCGTCGGCCAGGCCTAGCTTGCGGCGCAGGCGCGGGTCGCGCCGGTTGGACCCGAACTCGCCGATCTCCACCCCCAAAGGCACGACGTCCACCTCGGGCACGCCCAGGGACCGCAGCTTCGCCGCACCGCCGTTTTCGCTCAGCGCAAAAACTGCGTCGAACCGGCGATACAGGCGCGCGGCATAGCTGTAGCACAGGCGGCCAAGCAGGTTGCCGGCCGAGCTTCCGAGCACCTTCGAGACTGGCCGCGCGACATACACCGTCGGAAAGTCGGTCATGTAGACAGCCACGAGCGCGGTGTCGCGGAACCGCTTGCGATGGGCGATCGCCGCCCACGGCAAATTGTATGCATCCTGGCATTCGATGAGGTCCGGCCGGAAGCGCTCCAGCGCCCGGCGCACGGCCCCGTTGCGCAGCAGCAGCCGGTAGTGCGGGCTGCCGGGGACGCGGGGTGAGCGGATCGTCACCGTCACCGCGCGATCCTCCTCGATCGCTTCGTCACGGGCACCCGGAATGATCATCAGGTGCCGATGCGGCGTCGCCTCCAGGATGTGCCGGCGCTTGTGCAGAAGATACGTGCGCACGCCGCCGCCGACGTCGGACCAGCTTTGCGTCAGGTCGCAGATGGTTCTGGCGCCAAATGCCCGCGGGTGGTCGGTTTCGTCTCGGCTCATCGGAAGGTTCAACCCGGCAGCATCCGCAAAGTGCCAGCGGCCATGATCGGGGAGGAGCGTCGGAATACTTTACGCATGCTGGTGCGCTCCTTCGGCACTCTGTGCAGGAAATCACGCCGAACTGCCCTTTCCTGCAATTGGCACGGCGGTTGCTACAATAATCCAGTCCACTTGGTTCCACGCCAAACGAAGGGGCGGCTGAAGCGGTTCTCTGGTCCCGCCGAAAGCCGCCCCTTCCTAGTTTCAGGCACGTTGCCTCAAGCCTTCGCGCCGACCAGCCCCTGCAGCTCGCCGCTTTCGAACATTTCCATCATAATGTCCGATCCGCCGACGAACTCGCCGTTGACGTAGAGCTGCGGGACCGTCGGCCAGTCGCTGAACTGCTTGATGCCTTGGCGGACTTCCGGGTCCTGGAGGACATCAACGGTCTCGTACTCGGCCCCCAGCTGGTCAAGGATGGCGATCGCCCGGCTGGAAAAGCCGCACTGCGGGAATAGCGCGGTGCCCTTCATGAACAGGACGATGTCGTTCTTCTGCACAATATGTGCGATGCGGGTCTGGGTATCACTCACCTTCTGGTCTCCAAATCCTATGCCACTGCGGTTTCGAGCTGCAGTGCGTGAAGTTCTCCCCCAACTCGCCCCCCAAGCGCCGCATAGACGGTCTGGTGCTGCTTGATCCGGCTCATTCCCGCGAAGCTCGGGCTGACCACCCGCGCCGCATAATGGTCGCCGTCGCCGGCAAGGTCGTGAATTGCGACCTCGGCATCGGGAATAGCCGCCTTGATCAAGGCTTCGATCTCGCCAGCCGCCATCGGCATCAGAGGTTGATCTGCTCGATGATCTGGCGCCGCGCTTCGACTTCCTTGTGGCCGAGCGCCTCGCGGATCTGCGCCTCGTCGATCTCAACGCCCGCGCCGGTAAGGTCGCCCAGCACCTTGCGGATCACGTCTTCGTCGCCGGCCTCTTCGAAGTCGGCGCGGACCACGTCCTTGGCGTAGGACTGGGTCTCCTCGTCCGACAGGCCCATCTTGCCCGCCGCCCATTCGCCGAGCAGCCGGTTGCGTCTGGCGATGACCCGGAACTTCATTTCCTCGTCGTGCGCAAACTTGGTCTCGAAGGCGCGTTCGCGATCGTCAAACTGGCCCATGCGTGTTCCTCTTGCCTGCGGAGTGCGAGATAGGAGCCGCATGGCGGTCAGTCCAGCTTGACCACCAGCTTGCCGATGACGCGGCGCTCGGCCAGAGCGGTGATCGCGTCACCGGCCTGCTCCAACGGAAAGGTGCCGCTGATCACCGGGCTGATCCGTCCCTCGTCCCACAGACGGAACAGCGCTTCGACATGGGCGGCATTGGCCTTGGGATCGCGCATCGCGAACGCGCCCCAGAACACCCCGCACACATCGCAGCTCTTCAGCAAGGTCAGGTTGAGCGGCAGCTTGGGGATCCCGGCCGGAAAGCCGACCACCAGATAGCGCCCTTCCCACGCGATCGCACGCAGCGCCGGCTCCGCATAACCGCCGCCGACCGGATCGAAGATCACGTCGGCGCCCGCCGGCCCGACCGCGTCCTTGAACAGCTGCGCCAGCACCTTCTGTCCGTCCCGGTCGAACGGGCCTGGTGGATAGATTATTGACGCGTCCGCGCCAGCGACGCGAGCTGCCTCCGCCTTATCCGGCGACGAAACGGCAGCGATCACGCGGGCGCCTCTTGCCTTGCCAAGCTCGATGGCGGCCAGCCCGACCCCACCCGCGGCTCCCAGCACCAGCAGGGTCTGCCCAGCTTCCAACCTGCCGCGGTCGTAGAGCGCGTGGATGGACGTGGCGTAGGTCAGCAGCAGCGCTGCGCCCTCTTCGAAGCTGCGCTCGCCGGGCAACCGGAACGCGCTGTTCGCGGGGATGACGATTTGCTCGACCAGCCCGCCGAAGCCCGGCACGGCGATCAGCCGGTCGCCCGCCGACCAGCCGCTGGCGCCCTCCGCGACCCCGATCACTTCGCCGGCGATTTCACCGCCGGGGGCGAACGGCCGGGGCGGCTTGAGCTGATACTTGTCCTCGATGATCAGCACATCGGGATAGTTGATGCCACAGGCGCGCACGCGCACCAGCAGCTCTCCAGGACCCGGCTGCGGACCGGGCACATCAATCAGCTTAAGTGTGGCTGGCCCGCCGGGGGCAGTGCTGAGCAAGGCGCGCATGACCGCGCCTTAGCGGTCGCCATGGCATGGGCATAGGGTGGCTAAAGCTGAGCAAGTGGGGGACGAAAATGCAGTCTGCCCCGGCAAAGTTAGACCGGCGGCAAGCGACCTCATTCCGCCGCAGCAGGAAACGCCGGCAGCTTGCCGACATCCGCCGGCTCGTGTTGCAGGATCACGGTCGCGTCCAGCTTTTCCGCGAGGCGCCCCACGCGTTCGCGCGACGCCAGCGTTTCCGCCCGGCTGCTGTTGAAGTCGGGCATCTCGCCGCGCAGCGCGTCGGCGTGGCTGAACCACAGGTCGCCGGCCAGGATCACCGGCCCGGTCGCCAGCTTGACCAGCAAGGCGGAGTGCCCAGGCGTGTGGCCCGGCGTCATCAGGATCGTTACCCGGCCGTCGCCGAACACGTCATGGTCTTCCACCAGCGCTTCAACCGGGGCCTTGCCGTCCAGCCAAGGTTGAATGTGCGGCGGGGCCGCTCCGCGCGGCGGCGGCGAGCTTTTGAGGACGGCAAGATCGCCGGCGCCGATCAGCAGTTGCGCCTTCGGGAACTGGGATGCCTGCCCAGTGTGGTCCCCATGGTAATGACTGATCCCGATGAACGCGATTTGCTCCGGCTTCACGCCGATCTGCGCGAGTTGGTCCGAGATCGTCCGGTCGAGCTTGGCCACCGGATGCGCATTGCCGAGTCCGCGCTTCGAAATGCCGGCATCCCACAGCAGATAGCGGCCGTTGTTAGCGACAAGGTAGCACGGACAGGGCGTCGGTACCCGCTGCCAAGCCCATAGCTTTTCGCGGTTCTCGTCAAGGCGCCCGCAATCGAGCCGCCACAGCCTGAGTGCCGGCGGCGGGGTCGCCGGCGCCGCGGGCTGGGCGCCGGCACGACCCGCCAAAAGCAGCAGCAACGAGCACAGCAACGCGCGACCAAGCGTCATGGCAACCCTCTCCCTGCGGTCCACCCTGGCTAGCCTGCCACCAGGTTCCGGTCACCGCCCGCTTGTCCATCCGCCGAACCGGCCAGTCTGGTGGTCGAAGAGGTGTGCCTAGCGCGCCGACGCGGGGAAGGCGGGCAGCTTGGCGACGTCGCGCGGCTCGTGCTGGATGATCACCTTGGCCCCGAGGTTGGCGGCGATGCGGTCGAAGCGGTCATGGCTTGCCAGCGTGTCCGCGCGGTTCATATTGAACGAAGGCACCCCTCGGTTCTTCACCGCTTCGGTGAAGTGGTACTGGTCGCCCGACAGCAGCACCGGCCCGCTCGCCAGCCGAACCAGCAGGCCACTGTGCCCCGGCGTGTGCCCCGGAAGCGCGAGCATGATGACGCTGCCGTCGTTGAACACGTCTACGTCACGAGCAAAGGGCGCCGCCTTGCCGGTCCCGCTCAGCCAGTGTGCGAGGTTGGCACGCACATCCTTGAGCCGCTCGTCGCTGCCCTTGAGCAGGTCCCAGTCGCCTTGGCCGATCGCAAGCGTAGCGTTGGGGAAGTGCTTCGCCTGTCCCGTATGGTCGCCGTGAAAGTGGCTGATGCCAACGAAGCCGATCTGCTCCGGAGCGACATTGATTTGCTTGAGCTGATCAAGGATTGAGCGCTTGAGCGATTGCGTCTGCTGCTCGTTATCGAACGGCTTGCCGATGAGCGCATCGGACATGCCTGTATCCCAAAGCAGGTAGCGGTCGCCGTGGCGAATGAGGTAGCAGCTGCCGACGAGCGGGCGGGGGCCCGGCGGATACTGGAACGTGTCCGAGAACCAAGCGCCGAAGCGCTTCATGTCGAAATCGCCGCAGTCCAGCCGCCACAGCTCGAGGGCGGGGGCCCTGGCCGCGGGTTGCGAAACCGATGCCGTCGCACTCAGCGCCAGCAATGCCGCGCCAAACCATGCCTTCATACTCTTCCCCCTAACTGTCCCGCGCCTTCTGGTCGGCGACGATCTGCTCGGCGGTCATACCATCGAAGGTCGTTCGCGCCAGCGCGTCGGGGTCGCGCATCGCGTGGCGCCGGCCGGCGACCGTCCGCAGCGCCCGGTCGAAGACGATGCGATCGGCCACCGGCAGGTCGTGGCGTGCCTGCTTGGCGCTGCGTTCGAAGGCTTCGGGAGAGGAGCCGTCGACGGTGGTCGGTGCAGCGGCCGAGCAAGCGCTTAGCAACAGTGTCAAGACGGCCACCCACATCAAAGCGAATGCCGCAGCAGGTGGTGAAGATGCGCGTAGAGCATCAGCAGCACGGCCAGGAGCGTCGCCAGAAGGGCTGCCTCCTCCGCTCGCCGAACCCTCATTCGGCGTAATGCGCGCTCGTTTTCTCCCGCACTTCCTCGGGCGTCACGCCGGGCGCCATTTCGATCAGCTTGAACAGGCTGTCGTGGTCTGGCCGATGGAACACGGCGAGGTCGCTGATGATCATGTCGACAACGTTCTTGCCGGTCAGCGGCAGCGTGCACTCCGGGATGAACTTGGGGGCGCCGTTCTTGGACGTGTGCTCCATCACGACGATGATCTTCTTGACGCCGGCGACCAGGTCCATGGCGCCGCCCATGCCCTTGATCATCTTGCCCGGGATCATCCAGTTGGCGATGTCGCCATTCTCCGCCACTTCCATGGCCCCGAGCACGGTCAGGTCGATATGCCCGCCGCGGATCATCCCGAAGCTGTCGGCCGAGCTGAAGTAGGACGAAGACGGCAGCTGGCTGATCGTCTGCTTGCCGGCATTGATCAGGTCCGGATCGACCTCGTCGTCATAGGGGAACGGACCGATGCCGAGCATTCCGTTCTCGCTCTGCAGCGTAACTTCGACGCCGGGCGGAATGTGGTTGGCGACCAGCGTCGGAATGCCGATGCCGAGGTTGACGTAGTAGCCGTCCTCCAGCTCCTGCGCCGCCCGAGCGGCCATCTGATTACGATCCCAAGGCATGCGAGACTTTCGTTGTTGGGAGTTGATCCCAGGCGCGCCAAGTGCCCACCGCGTAGGCCATACCGTAGACGAGCACGATCAGCGACGACCAGATGTCGAAAGCCGGCGCGCCCGGCTTCATCAGCACGGGCACTATCAGCAAGCCTCGCAGCAGGTAAACGGCACTGATCGCAACCAGCGCGGTGCGCATCAGCGGCAACCGCGGGATCATCCCGGCGCCGGCGAATGCATAAGCGGCCCACACCGCCAGCACCCCCGCAATCCCGACCGTGACCAGCGACGGAACGGGGCTCCCTCCCTCGGCCATCCGCGCCATGCCTTCGCCGGCGCCGAAGAACCGGTACCAGTCGGGACCGCCGGCGATCACCGCGACGTGGAGCAGGGCGGCGGCAACGCTGAGCCAGCCGCCGATGACCAACCACGGATTGCGAGCCATCACGCCGCCTCCCGCTGCCGCACCGTGCGGAACTCGATCTTCTTGTCGTAGGGCGCGCCAAGGATCATCCGTTTCACATAGATGCTCGGCAGGTGAATGCAGTCGGGGTCAAGGCTGCCGACCGGCACGATCTCCTCGACTTCCGCGACGCAGATCCTGCCGCAGGTCGCTGCTGGCTGGTTGAAGTTGCGCGCGGTCTTGCGGAACATCAGGTTGCCGGCCTCGTCCGCCTTCCAGCCCTTGACGATGGCGAGGTCGGCACGGATCCCGCGCTCGAGGATGTAATCCTCTCCGTCGAAGCTCTTGACGTCCTTGCCCTCGGCGACCTGGGTGCCGACGCCCGTCTTGGTGTAGAAGCCCGGAATGCCGGCGCCGCCCGCCCGCATCCGCTCGGCGAGCGTGCCCTGAGGGCAGAACTCGACCTCCAGTTCGCCGGCCAGATATTGCCGCTCGAACTCCTTGTTCTCGCCGACATAGGAGGAGATCATCTTCCTCACCTGCCGGGTGCGGAGCAGCTTGCCGAGCCCCTCATTGTCGATGCCGGCATTGTTGGACGCGATGACGAGGTCCTTGACCCCGCTCGCCTGGATCGCGTCGATGAGGCGCTCCGGAATGCCGCACAGGCCGAAGCCGCCCGCGCAGATCGTCATGCCGTCGAACAGCAGCCCCTCGAGCGCGGCGCCCGCATCCGGAAAAATCTTCTGCATCGCCCTCGCCTCC
>CADCVY010000101.1 GCA_902806275.1 uncultured Sphingomonas sp.
CGGCGACACGGTTATCTTTTCGTCGCGGATCATCCCCGGCAACGAGATCGGCATCGGCCGGATCATGAACCAGCTGTCCGACTTGGGCGTGTTGATCGTCACCGAAAAGCAGGGACATGTGCACGTCTCCGGGCACCCCGGCCGGCCCGAGCTCAAGCAGATGTACGACTGGACCCGCCCGCAGATGGTGATTCCGGTGCACGGCGAGCCGCGCCACCTCAACGAGCACGCGCGCTTTGCGCTTTCCAATGGAGTGCCCGGCGCCATTATGCAGAAGAACGGCGACCTCATCCGCCTTGCACCCGGCGAGCCGAAGAAGGTCGACGAAGTGCGGGTCGGTCAGCTGGTGCTCGATGGCGACATCATCCTGCCGGCCGACGGCGGGACGATCAACGAGCGGCGGCGGCTCGGGAACAGCGGCTTGATCAGCGTCGCTGTGCCGGTGGGTCGCGACGGCAAGCTCGCGGGGGCGCCGCTCGTCCGGCCGTTCGGCGTACCGGTGGAGGAGGACCGGGAAGACTTCATTGCCGATGCGACCGACGCCGCTGCCCACGCGTACAAGCCCGGCGGAGATCCGGATAAAACGCGTGAAGCCGTGCGCTTGGCGGTTCGCCGCTGCGCGACTTTGTGGACGGGCAAGAAGCCACTCGTGGATGTGACGCTGCTGCAAGTGGGCCGCTAGGCCGCCGCCTCGTGCAACCGACGTCGATCAGTGCGATCTACCTGCTGTTCTTCGCGGCGAGCGTGTTCATCCTGCTGCCGTTCGGGGTCAGGACGGACGAGGAGGCGGGCACGCCCAGGATCGCGGGCCAGGCCGACAGCGCGCCGCACCGGTTCGACCTCAAGCGCCACCTGCTGAAAGCCGCCCTACTCGCCGCGCTGCTGTTCGGCGTCTACTATCTCAACTGGACCTACGGCTGGATCACGCCGGACGACCTCGACTTCTACCACTAGGCCTTAGCGGCGGCGATCGATCGCCTGGCCAAGCGCGGCGTAAAGCTTGCCCATGTCGGACGACATCATGGTCACTGCGATCATGCCGCCATCGCGCTCGGCCAGGACCCGGCGGAGCATGGTCTCGAAATCGTGCACGTAGCGGTTGACCGAGCGCTGGAACTCCAGGTCGGCGTCGTAGTGGGCGGCAATGGAGCGCGCTTCGCCGCCGTCCATCAGCCGCACCGCGCGACGGGTGAACACGCCGCGGTTGCCCTTGAGGTACGAATCCCATGCCTTGTCGTCGATTTCGTCGGACAGGATCTTGCCGACGTCGATCGCCGCCGAGTGCATGGAGTCGATGAGGAGGGAGACGCGGCGGGCGAAGGCCTCGCTGTCCTTCTCGCGCTGGACCTTGCCGGTATCCTCGATGTGCCGCTCGAGCGCTGCGGCACTCTGGCCGAGCGTCAGCATTTGAGAAGTGAGACGATCGGAGGCGGCGCGGGCGGAATCCACGGCCCGTGCGGCGACCGTCTCGACCGCAGCCAAGCGCTCCTCGATGCTTTCGCGGATGACGCGCTCCAGCGCGGCCCGGGTCTGCTCCGACAAGTTGCTGGCGCTTTCGGGGATGATTTGCTCGATGGTTTCGCGGGCGCGCTGGGCGGCGTGGCTCGCCGCTTCCCTGACCTGCACCAGTGCGGCGACCAGAGCCGGGCCGGTCTCCGCCGTCAGGCTGCCGGCCTCCGCGTGGGCCGCGGCGATCGCCGATGACAGGCCCGCGAGCTTGGCGCTGGACTCGCCAACCCCTTCATCGACGCTCGCCAGCAATGCGGCCAATCGATCCTGCTGATCGGAAATCTGACCGGCCGTGGTGGATAGGCGCTCACTCGACTCGACCGCGGCTTCGCGAATCCAGCTGATTTCGGGCTTCGCAGCCTGCGCCGCCGCGGCCAGCCGGTCGGTACCACCCTGCGCTTCGCCGATGGCAACCCCGACCTCGTCGCGAATCTCGCTGGCCAGCCGTTCCATCGTCTCGCGGATGCCTGCGGTGCGCTCTGCCAGCGCGCCGATCGCGTCGTCTTGCGAGCTCGCCTGGGACGCGAGGCCGTCGAGTTCGGTGCGGGCCCGGGTGAGGGACTGGAGGAAGTGGTTGGCGCGGTCGTCGCCGTGGCTAGCAAGCTCTGCAAAGCGCTGGTCGATCAGCGCCAGGCCGCGTTCAATCTCCGCGATCATGCGTTGGGATCCTGCCTCCTGTTCGGCAACCCGGGCGGAGAGCGTCACAAGCGAGTTGTTGGCGTGATCGACGTTGACCGCCAGCGATTCGGCGGCATGGGCGCCCGCCTTGCCGATGCCTGCGGAGGCCTGTGCGACGAGCGCCGAGACCGCCGCCGACTGCGCGTCGATGCCCGCGCGAATCTCGGTCAGCGTCGCCGACGTGCGGTCCAGAAGCACATCGAGCACGCCGGCATAGCCGGTCTCGGCCTCGCCGACCCGGGTGACTGCGGTGGCGGCGGCCGCGTCGATCTCGGCCAGCCTCGCCGCCAGCCGTTCGGATGCGCCGGACATTAGCCGGTCGACATCGTTGGTCCGCTCGCCAAGCTGGTGCACTTGCTCGCGGAATTCGGACGCACGGGCGGCAGCTTCACCGCCCACAGCCCGCATCTGTTCTGCGGCTGAGCGAGCCGTGGCCTCGGCGCGGGGCAAGTCTTCGAGCAAGACGGCAATGTCGTTGCGGGCGCCCTCGGCGGCACGATCGAGCGCCTGGCCGTGACGGACGAGCCTTTCGCTGCTGCTGTCGAACTCGCGCGTGATTCCGCTCAGCTTGCCGGTGGCGTCATCGCCGAGCTGCATCAGGTGCTGGGTGATCATGGTCAGCTCGGAGCGGCTGTCGCTGAGGCGCTGTGAGACGACCTCGAGCAGGGCTTCGAGCGAGCGCGCTTCGGAGCGCATCGCTACTACCGACTGGGTGAAGCGCTCGGCTTCCTTGCGGCGGGTGCGGCCGAACATGAGCCAGGTGAGGCCGAGCAGGGCCAGCGGACCCGCAGCAACGGCGACCCACTGCGCGAGGGCGGCTGAAGACAGCGCCTGCCCCCTCAGCACCCCGCCCGCCGACCAGGCGGTAAAGGCGAGCCACAAGGCCGCGAGGACAGACAAAGCGGCGCCAAGCACCTGCCGGCCGCCGGCGCCGCGCGCTTCGGTCTGGCTGTCGGACCATCGCTCCTGGTCGAACCCCGGCTCGAAAGTGAGGTACTCGTGCGTGAGCTCGAGCGGCTGCTCGTCATCGACAAGCGTCTGGTGCGCCTCGGCGCGCTTTGCGAACGGGTTCATGGCCACGGCAGTTTACCATCTTTGTTCGCGCAAGAAAGCGATTAGAGAGTCGGGCTCAGTTTGCGTAAGGGCGAGGGGGAAATCGAAATGGCGCTCGGCGCGCTGATCAGCGCCTATCAGGAGGACGACCTTGGCGGCCTTCGCGCCCTGCTGCCGTTGGCCGGGCGCACGCTCCTCGAATATCAGGTGCGCTGCTGCGCCGCCGCCGGAGCAGCGCCGGTCGTGATCATGGTCGAGCGCGTGCCGCAGGCTTTGCAGGATGCGTTCGAGCGGCTGCGGCTCGACGGCATCGGCGTGTTCCCGGTTAGCGACGTCAACGAGGCGGTCAGCCGCTTTGAAGCCGGATCGATGATCCTGGTGATCGGCGACGGTATTGCGCCCCCCGCGGAACTCGTCGCCGAGCTCGCCGAAGACGCCGCTTCGGCGGTCGCGACCGTGCGCGACGACGAAGCGCATGCCGCGTTCGAGAGGATCGATGCCGAGGCGCGCTGGGCCGGGATTGCGTTGGTCGATGCCCACCTGCTGGGCTCAACCGCGGCGATGCTGGGCGACTGGGACCTGCAATCGACACTGCTTCGGCGGACCATCCAGGACGGGGCGAGGCGCGTCGCGGTCGCGGAAGGGGCGCCGGAGCCGCTGCTGGTCGACCGTGCCGAACAGCTGGAGGGCTTCCAGCGCGCGTTGATCAGCGCGTCGCGGGGAGCGCGCAGCGACGTCGCGAGCCGCTACCTCCTGCCGCCTGTGGAAGAACTGGCGACTACCCAGCTGCTGGAAACTCCGGTGCGGCCGGGCTGGCTGATCTGGGCGGCGCTGGCGCTGACGATTGCCGCGGCCGGGGCGTTCACGCGAGGGTGGCTTGGTGCAGGCCTGATCCTGCTGCTGCTCTCGACGCCGCTCGACCTCGTCGCGAACCGCCTGGCGACCCTGCGCCTCCGGCCGCTGCCCTCGCGGATGCTGTCGCGGGCGGCGCTGTGGCCGGCGGCCGGCGTCGCCCTGCTTGCGCTTGGTTGGTGGCTGTCGCGCGGTGGAGAGGTATGGGGCTCGCTGGTAACGGCCGGGACCACGCTCGCCTTTGCCGAGGCTGCGCGCCTGGAAAAGGGGGCCGTCCTGCCCGGACTTGAACTGTGGTTGTTCTCCCGGCGCAACGCGGTCTTCGCCGCGATCCCGTTCGCCATCGCCGGCGCGTGGACCGCATATCTGCTCGCCATGCTGGTCTATGCGGCGGTGTCGTTCTTTCTTGTTCAGCACTTGCGAAACAATCACTCGAGTTGACGGGAAGTTAACGGACGGCGGATAAGCCGGATCCGCAATGCTGCCTGACGAATGGCCGATCGCTGCTCACGCAGGCGACCTTGACGCGTCCGCGCGGCCGCCGGGCCGCGACCGGCTCGGCACGGCCCGCGTCGATTTCTTCCTCCATCCCGCCGAGCGGCTGACCGAGCAGGAACGGGCGCTGATGACGGCCATGCTCCACTGCCTCGTCGCCGATATCGTCGACGAGGTCCGGGCCGCGCTCTCCAACAATGTCGCCGCCGCCAACGACGAGTCGCGCCTTGCCCTGATCGACACCTTGTCGGCTGCGCGGTTGCTCGACCGCGGGGCGCTGGTCCGGCTGCTTCTCCGGCGCTCCGACGAGGAGCGTATCGTGGCTGCAGCCACCGCGCGCAGCGGCCGCCGCGAGGCCAGGGTGCTCCAGGGACTGGTCAGCCATGGCGACGGCGCGGTCGCCGCCGCCGCGATGGCGCTGATCCTCGCGCGCGGTCGCCGGCGCGATCGCTTCGGCCAGTGCCTGCTGCACTTCGACGATCTTTCTGCCGGGGAGGGCCGGACTCTGGTGCACTGCGTCTGTGCCGCGCTTCGCGCCGAATTGATGCGCCCTTTCGGTGCCGCGGAAAGCGACCGGATGCTCAAAGCTGCGGCCACCCAGGTGCTTGCCAGCCACGATCCCGGTAACGGAATCGATGCGCTGACCGCCAATCTGGTCCGCCTGCTCGATGAGGAAGGCGATCTTAGCGATGACCTGCTGATCGCCGGCGCGATGGAAGGCGAGATGACCTTCGTTGCGCAAACGCTCTCACGGCGTTCAGGCATCGCTGCCGATGTCGCGATGGACGAGCTGCTTTCCGGGGATGCGGGCCGCGCAATGACCGCCTTGCGCGCAGCGGGCGTCTCCCGGCAGGTCGCCGCCAGCCTGCTCGCGGGCATCGGCGACCTTCTCGGTGTTTCGGACCCTGGCCGCGCCATCGACGCATTCGATCGCCTGAGCGAGGCTGAGGTCGAGAATGCTCGGACTTGGCTGACCACGGACGCCGCCTATCGCGAGGCGGTCAACGCACTGGGGGCCACCGATGGCAAGCGCACCGTCTGACCCGCGCCCAGTGTTTGGCCGGGTGGACCGCTCGGGGCGGCTGATCGGGGCCGAGCCGGCGCTGGAGGCGCTGCAGCAAGCTGCCGGGTCGCGCATCGGTCAGACCCTGGCACTGCCGCAGATCGCCGCGGTCGCGCAGCTCGCGCGGAAGCTCGGGATTCCGGTTGCCAGGCCGGCAGTTGCGGCGGCGGCCGACCACGACCTCGAACTCTGGGTTCGGGCAACGCCCGAAGGCGAAGAGATCGCCCTTGTAATCGAGGGCTGGAACGTTCGCCCGGCGGCTGGCCCGCGCCTAGCTTCCTTGCTTGGCGGCGGCAGCGAAGCTGAAGCGTCCCAGCCGCGCTTCGAGTGGGCGACGGACGAGGAATTGCGCGTGATCAGCCTGTCGCCGGAACTTGCCGAGCATCTTGGCGTCGACCTGGCCGAAGCCGCAGGGCAGGCGCTGACCCGGCTCGTCAAGCTCGAAGAGGATGAAGCGGGCGAAATGCCGCTGATCAGCGCGGTTGCCGCGCGCCGCGGCTTCTCCGCGCAGCGTGGCCGCGGCCGCAGTCAGGGAGGGAAGTCCGTCCAGCTCAGTGGCGAGGTCGTCACCGGCGCCGATGGCCAGTTCGCTGGCTTTAGCGGGTTTGCCGAGGTCGAAGGCGCCGAAGCGCCGAGCACGGACGCCGGGCGCACCGCGGCATTCGACCTGGCGCTCGACGAAGCTCTGCGATCCCCGCTCGACCGCATCATCGAAACGGCCCAGCGGATCGTCGAGCGCGCCGATGGGCCGCTGCGCAGCGACTATGCCGGCTACGGCAATGACATCGCGGCTGCCGCCAGGCACCTGTTGTCCGTCATTCAGTCGATGAGCGAGGACCCGAGCAACGGCCGAACCGTCGACCTGGCTGCCCTTGCCGCTGAAGCGGTGGTGATGCTCGACGCGCCTGCCGAGGAGCGGGGCATCACGATCGCGCTCGGCGCCAACGCGCCGCTTCATGCCAGCGGCGAAGAGCGCGCGGTGATCCAGGTGCTCGTCAATCTGATCGGCAATGCGGTGCGGCACTCGCCCGCGGGCGGCACCGTGACTTTATCCTTCGTCCGGACCCAGGGCACGGCATCGGTCACCGTGTCGGACGAGGGTCCAGGCATCGCTCCCGGCGACCAGCAGCGGATCTTCGAAAGGTTCGAGCGGGCCAACGACGAAGCGGGCGGCACTGGCCTCGGCCTGGCGATTTCACGCCGGCTGGCGCGATCGCTTGGCGGCGACGTCACGCTCGACAGCGCTCCCGGACAGGGCGCTCAGTTCACACTGACGCTGCCCGCCGCCTAGCGCTGCTCCACGGGCACGTAGTCGCGCTGCGGCTCGCCGACGTAGAGCTGGCGCGGGCGGCCGATCTTCTGCTCGGGGTCGGAGATCATCTCGTTCCACTGCGCGACCCAGCCGACCGTGCGGGCCAGCGCGAACAAGGCCGTGAACATGTCGGTCGGAAAGCCGATCGCGTTGAGGATCACGCCCGAATAGAAATCGACGTTCGGGTACAGCTTCTTTTCAATGAAATATTCGTCCTGAAGCGCGAGCTGCTCGAGCTCCTGAGCGGTGTCCAGCACCGGGTCAGACTTGCCGAGTTCCTTCAGGACCTCCGCCGCCGTCGCTTTCATGACCTTCGCGCGCGGGTCGAAGTTCTTGTAGACCCGGTGCCCGAAGCCCATCAGCCGAAATGGGTCGTCCTTGTCCTTGGCGCGGGCGATATACTCCGGGATGCGCTCGGGACGGCCGATCTCGCGGAGCATGTTGAGCGCCGCCTCATTGGCGCCGCCGTGCGCTGGACCCCACAGGCAAGCGATGCCGGCGGCGATACAAGCGAAGGGGTTGGCGCCCGATGAGCCGGCCAGGCGCACCGTCGAGGTCGACGCGTTCTGCTCGTGGTCGGCGTGGAGGATGAAAATCCGCCGCATCGCCCGCTCGATCACCGGGTTCACTTCGTACGGCTCGGCCGGGACGCCGAAGGTCATGCGCAGGAAGTTGCCCGTGTAGCTGAGGCTGTTGTCGGGATACATGAACGGCTGCCCGACGGTGTATTTGTAGGCCATCGCAGCAATCGTCGGCATCTTGGCGATCAGCCGGTGCGAGGCGATCATCCGCTGCTTGGGATCGGTGATGTCCGTGCTGTCGTGGTAGAAGGCCGACAGCGCTCCGACCACGCCGCACATGATCGCCATCGGGTGGGCGTCGCGGCGGAACCCGCGGTAGAAGTTCGCCAGCTGCTCGTGCAGCATGGTGTGGCGGCTGATGGTGTAGGTGAACTGATCGAGCTCGTCCTTGCTGGGCAGCTCGCCGTTGACCAGCAGATAGGCGACTTCTGGGAAGGTCGACTGCTCCGCCAGCTGGTCAATCGGGTAGCCGCGGTGGAGCAGGACGCCTTCTTCGCCGTCGATGTAGGTGATCGCGCTCTGACAGCTGCCGGTGGAGGTGAAGCCCGGATCGTAGGTGAAGGCGCCGGTTTCGGCATAGAGCTTGCGAATGTCGATCACGTCCGGCCCGACGCTGCCGGACAGCACGGGAAAGCTCTTCTCCTCGTTCCCGAGCTTCAGGGTGGCGTTGGCATCGGGCATCAAGCTTGCTCCATCATCTGGTCTTCGATCCGACCGAGGCTTTCGCCCTGCCCGAGAAGCACGAGCACGTCAAAGATGCCCGGGCTGGTGGTCCGGCCGGTCAGCGCCGCGCGCAGCGGCTGGGCGACCTTGCCGAGCTTGAGGCCCGCTTCCTCCGCCACCTCGCGTACTGCGGCTTCGGTGCTCTCGTGGGTCCAGTCGCTCATGCGGGCGAGGGCGGGATGAACCTGGGCGAGGAGGCTGCGGGCGCCATCGTCGAGCAGGGCGGCCGCGGCGGGCTCCACCGCTAGCGGACGCCGGGCGAACAGGAAGTCGGCCGCCGCTGCGAGCTCATTGAGGTCCTTGGCCCGGGCCTTGAGCTCCGGCATGGCGCGTTCCAGCAGGGCGAGGTCGTCGCCTTCCAGTCCGCCGCGCCGCGCCGCGCCCAGGGTCGCGAGCCGGGCGTCGTCGGCCGCGCGAATGTAGTGGCCGTTGAGGTTCTCCAGCTTCTTGAGGTCGAAGCGGCTCGGGCTCTTGCCGACGTGGTCGAGGTCGAACCACTGCACGGCCTGCTCGCGGCTGATGATCTCGTCGTCGCCATGGCCCCAGCCCAGGCGGAGCAGGTAGTTGGACAGAGCCTCGGGCAGGATGCCGAGCTCGTCGCGGTAGGAGTCGACGCCCAGCGCGCCGTGCCGCTTGCTGAGCTTGGCCCCGTCGGCGCCGTGGATCAGCGGCACATGGGCGTAAGTCGGCTCCGCCCAGCCCATCGCGCGGATGATGCCGAGCTGGCGAAAGGCGTTGTTGAGGTGGTCGTCGCCGCGGATCACATGGGTCACACCCATGTCGTGGTCGTCGACCACCACCGCCAGCATGTAGGTCGGGGTTCCGTCCGAGCGGAGCAGGACGAAGTCGTCGATCTCGGCATTTTGTACCGTGACCCGGCCCTGGACGCGATCCTCGATCACCGTCTCGCCCTCGCGTGGAGCCTTGAGGCGGACCACGAAGGGCGCGTCGGGCGAGGGGGCGTCGGCGCAGTCGCGCCATTGGCTTTCGAGACGGAACGGCCGCCGCTCGGCCTGGGCCGCTTCACGCTGGGCCTGCAGCTCTTTGGAGGTCATGTAGCAGCGGTAGGCCGCGCCGCGCTCCAGCAGCTGCTGCGCCACCTCCGCGTGCCGGGCCGCGAACCGCGACTGGTGATATTCGGCGCCGTCCCAATCGAGGTCGAGCCAGCGCATGCCGTCGAGGATTGCGTCGATGGCCTCCGTCGTGGAGCGCGCGCGGTCCGTGTCCTCGATCCGCAGCAGGAACTTGCCGCCGTGATGGCGGGCGAACAGCCAGTTGAACAGGGCGGTGCGGGCGCCCCCGATGTGCAGGAATCCGGTTGGGCTCGGCGCGAAGCGGG
>CADCVY010000102.1:0-9080 GCA_902806275.1 uncultured Sphingomonas sp.
GCTGGGCGATGCCTTCCTCGAGGATCTTGGCGCCTTCGTTGACCATCGTGAACAGGGTCCGCTCAACGATCTCAGTGGTGGTGATCTCGCGCCGCTCGACGCCCTGCTTGCTGGCGAAACCCTCGATGATCTGCTGGACCACCGGTGACGGGGTCGGGCGGCGGTTGTCGTCATAATCGTAGAAGCCGGCGCCTTTCTTCTGGCCCCAGCGATCGATCGCGCACAAGGCGTCGCGGACGTTCTCGATGCGGCTGGGGTCGCGGTGCCAGCCGATGTCGACGCCGGCCAGATCGGCCATCTGGAACGGTCCCATCGGCATGCCGAAGCCGACATGGACCTTGTCGATCTGCTCGGGCGTCGCGCCTTCCAGCAGCAGCTTGGTGGCCTCAACCTGGCGCGGCATCAGCATGCGGTTGCCGATGAAGCCGTGGCAGACGCCGGCGACGACCGCGACCTTGCGGATCTTCTTGGACAGGGTCATCGCCGTCAGCAGCACGTCGGGCGCCGTCTTGGCACCGCGGACCACTTCCAGCAGCTTCATGATGTTGGCGGGCGAGAAGAAGTGTAGGCCGACGACGTCCTTCGGCCGCGAGATGCTGGCCGCGATCTCGTCGATGTCGAGATACGACGTGTTGGTAGCGAGGATCGCGCCGGGCTTGGCGATCTGGTCGAGCCGGCCGAACACCTCCTTCTTGACATCCATGTCCTCGTAAACGGCCTCGATGATGAGGTCGCAGTCGGCCAGCGCGCCGAAGTCGACCGTCGGGTTGAGCAGCCCCATCGCGCCCTCCACCTGCTCGGCGGTCATCTTGCCCTTGGCGGCGGTGCCCTCGTAATTCTTGCGCATCACGCCGGTGCCGCGGTCGAGCGCTTCCTGCCCCATTTCGACGATGGTCACCGGAATGCCGGCCGACAGGAAGTTCATCGAAATGCCGGCGCCCATGGTGCCGGCGCCGATAACACCGACACGCTTGATGTCGCGCGGCACCGTGCCTTCGGGCAGCCCCTCGATCTTGGCCGCCTTGCGCTCGGCGAAGAAGAAATATTGCTGCGCCTTGGCCTGGGTGCCGGTCATCAGCTCCATGAACAGGCGGCGCTCGTCGAGTACGCCTTCGGCATAGGGCTTGCCGACAGCGGCGCGCACCGCCTCGACGTTCTTGAGCGGCGCCTCGAAGCCGCGGAACTTGCGGCCGTTGGCCTTGAGGAACTCGTCGAACAGCGCCGGATTGGCGCGGGCCTCCTCGAGCTTGTTGTCGCGCTCCGACGACTTGGGCAGCGGGCGGACATCCTTGACCTCTTCGGCATAAGCGACCGCGTGGGGGATCAGCTCACCCTCGATCAGCCGGTCGACCAGCCCGCACTCGTACGCTTCCCTGGCCTTGAGCGGGGCCCCGCTGGTGACCATCTCGAGCGCCTTTTGCACGCCGGCCACGCGCGGCAGCCGCTGCGTTCCGCCGGCGCCCGGCAACAGGCCAAGCTTCACTTCGGGCACGCCCATGGTCGAGTTGGGGACGGCGACACGGTAGTGGCAGGCGAGCGCAACTTCGAGCCCGCCGCCGAGCGCGGTGCCATGGATCGCCGCCACCACCGGCTTGGTGCAGGCCTCGATGCGGTCGACCACCTGCGGCAGCATCGGCAGCTGCATCGGCTTGCCGAATTCCGTGATGTCGGCGCCGGCGAAGAAGGTCTGGCCCTCGCAGGCGATCACCACCGCATTGACGCTATCGTCTGCTTCCGCCTGCTCGATCGCCGCCACCAGCCCCTGCCGCACCGCCGCGCCGAGCGCGTTGACCGGCGGGTTGTTGCTGAGGACGATCAGCACGTCGCCATGCTTGCGGGTCGAGATCGGGTCGGTGGTGGGTGCGTCGAGAACGTCGGTCATATGGCTGGTCCTTCAATACGGGCCTTCGCTACGGCTTCGCCTACTCAGTCCCTACTCAGGATGAGCGGACAAGCCCGACACCGCTCATGCTGAGTAGCCGCTGCCAGCGGCGTATCGAAGCACGCGCGTTTAGAGCCGCCGCTAAGCCGCTGCTGACAACGGTGCAAGCATAAGCAACGTTACGGCCGTTCACGCGTAACCATCGCCATGGCGCAGCGCGACGGCATCTTCCCGACCTTCTTCCTGTCTGGCTTCGAATGTTCGACCTTCCTGTGGGGCAAGGATCGCAAGCGCCGCGACCTTAATGCCGAGCTTCGCCACTACGAACATGCCGACGAGGATTATGCGATGCTGCAGTCGCTCGGCATTGCGGTGGCGCGCGAGGGCGTGCCCTGGCCGCTGGCCGACAAGGGCCGGGGCGAGTACGACTTCACCTGCATCGATGGCTTTCTCGCGGCGCAACGCCGCTACAACGTGCTGCCGATCTGGGACCTGTGCCACTACGGCTATCCGGACGATCTCGACGCGCTCGGGGATGTTGAAGGCTTCGTGCGCCGCTTCGAAGCCTATGCCCGCGCCGCTGCCCGCTATGTCGCAAGCCATGCACACCATGCGCCGCTGTGCTTCACGCCGGTCAACGAGCCGACTTTCTGGGGCTATATGGGCGGCGAATGGGGCTGGTGCGCGCCGTTCGGCAAAACGCCTGATGACCGCCGCCGCTTCACCCTGGCGCTGGCCCGAGCCGACATTGCCGCCGTCAAGGCGATCCGCGCCGATTTTCCCGACGCGCGGATGGTGCATATCGACCCACTGATCTGGGTGGTCCCCCCCCGCGACCGGCCCGACCTGGCCGACGAAGCGCACCGCGAGGCGTATGAGGACGCTTACATCGCCTGGGACGTGATCTCCGGCCTCAAGCACCCCGAGTTCGGCGGCAGCCTCGAGGCGATCGATATCCTCGGCTTCAACAACTACAGCTTCGGGCAGATGGAATATGGCGGCGGCGGCAAGCCCAACCAGCCGCTGAAGCCCGGCGACGACCGCATCCGCTCGCTGTGCGACCTGCTCGAGGAAGGCTGGGCCAAGTACAAGCGGCCGTGCATCATCGCCGAGACCTCCGGCCTGTTCGGCGGCCGCGCCGACTGGCTCAACGACATCGTCTGCGAAAGCCTCGCGGCGGTGAACCGCGGCGTCGACCTGCACGGCATCTGCCTCTTCCCCGCGGTCGACATGACCGATTGGCACAACGGCAAGTGGCTGCACATGGGGATCGCCGACGTCGAGCAGCTTCCCGACGGATCGCTGATGCGCAAGCCGTTCCTGCCCTATGTCGAGGCGCTGCGCCGCTGGCAGCGGCGCCTCAACCGGGTCGAGCAGCTCGACGCCGACCCGTTCGACAAGCCTGTCGACCTCCAGGACATCAGGCGCGCAGCCGAAGATCTCGACCTGCAGCCGGACGCAAACTGGCATTAGGGGCAGAAACCCCGCAGCGACGCGTCCCTTGATGCAGGTTGTAGCGACGATGATTGTCTTACCGTAACCTTCTTCCACTGCCGACATGACCACAGCAGTCGGTAGCCGAGAGCGAACGGAGAGCTCCCGCTGTTTGTGGAGTGCTCGTAGATGTTGCTCGCCGCATACCGCTATTATTGCCTCGACAGCACCGGTGATCTGCATAGCGCCGAATGGTTTGAAGCCGGCAGCGACGGTGACGCCGTGGCGCACGTCAAAGCCAGGCATGGCGACGCCACCTGCGAGATCTGGCAGGACGATCGCCTGGTTGCCACGCTGATGCCGACACGGCTGTCCGCCTGAAGGACAACGCGGATCGAGCCGAGGCTGCCCACCGTTGCTTGCGTTCGGAGCGCAACAGCATAAACTGATCGGGGATGAGCCAGCCGTCCATCGTCGCCGCTCGGTCGCCGAGGCGAAAGCTGAAGTCGATCAGGCCGGACCTGTTTGAAAAGCTACTCGCGCTCGGCACCGTGATCATGCTCTTGGTGGTTGTTGTCGCGATCGCGCGCGGGCGTTCCGAATGGGGAGGCCTGAAGCCGACGGTCTGGGCCCACCTGCTCACGATTATCGCAGCCTTGGTGCTGACGCCCGTTCTCCTGCTGCAGAAGCGCGGCACGGCGCTGCACCGGCAGCTGGGTTGGGCATGGGCGGCCGCGATGTTCAGCACTGCAGTCATCAGCATGTTCGTTCATGAAAGCGGGCCGGGCCGGTTCAGCCCGATTCACCTGCTCTCCGTTCTGACGATCATGGGCGTGCCGCTGACAATCATGGCAGCCCATCGGCACAAGGTTGCCGCCCACCGGGTCGGGATCCGCTTTGCGGTGGCGGGCGCGCTGCTGGTCGCGGGCTGTTTCACGTTTCCGTTCGGCCGCCTCATGGGCCGCTGGCTGTTCGGATAAACGCGTGCGTTCGGCTAGAGAGTCGGCAATGACCGACCTCGACTCATTCCGCAGCGACACCCGCGCCGGGCTGGAAGCCAACTGCCCGCCCGAGATGCGCCAGCCGATGCGGTCGGAGGATGACGCCTGCTGGGGCGGGCGCAATTGGACCTTCCAATCCGATGCCCAGCGGCAATGGCTCGAGGCCATGGCGGAGCGCGGCTGGACCGTCCCCGACTGGCCACGCGATTATGGCGGCGGCGGGCTCTCGGCTGATGAGACGCGTATCCTCAAACAGGAGATGGCGCGGATCGGGGCGCGCCAGCCGCTCTACAGCTTCGGCATTTCGATGCTCGGGCCGGCGCTGCTCAAGTTCGGCACCGAAGAGCAGAAGCGCCGCTTCCTGCCGGAGATCGCGCGCGGCGAAATCCGCTGGTGCCAGGGCTATTCGGAGCCCGGCGCGGGGTCCGACTTGGCCGGACTGCAGACGCGCGCGGAGGACCGCGGCGACCATTGGCTGGTCAACGGCCAGAAGGTGTGGACCAGCTACGCCGACAAGGCCGACTGGATCTTCTGCCTGGTCCGGACCTCAAGCCAGTCGAAGCAGGGCGGCATCAGCTTCCTGTTGTTCGACATGGCGACGCCCGGCGTCTCGACCAAGCCGATCCTGCTGATCAGCGGCTACTCGCCCTTCTGCGAAACCTTTTTTGACGACGTGGCCGTGCCCAAGGACCAGATCGTCGGCGAGGTAAACAAAGGCTGGGACGTCGCCAAATACCTGCTCGGCCACGAGCGCGAGATGATCGCTGGAATGGGGCTTGGGAGCGGCGGCTCGCTTGGAGCGGCGATGCGCCCTGGCGATCCGTTGCTCCGCGCCGAGATCGCGGCGTTCGATGTCGATGCCCTAGCGTTCGGCGCCATGAGCGAGCGGTTCATCGCCATGTGGAAGGCGGGCGAAGCGCACCCCGCCTCTCCCAGCATGATGAAATATGCCGGCACCGAGCTGAACAAGCGTCGCAACGAACTGGTGATGGCGGCGGGGGGCTCCGACGCGCTGGAATGGGAGAGCGAGCGCACCCGCGGCGGCCAACCGGCGCGCGACTGGCTGCGCTCCAAAGGCAATTCGATCGAAGGCGGCACCAGCGAGATCCAGCTCAACATCGCCGCCAAGCACATCCTGCGGCTTCCCGGCGCGTGATGCTGCTCACTGACGACCAGAAAATGCTGCACGAGACTGCGGCGTCGTTTCTTTCCGACGAGGGTGGGCCGACCAAGCAGCTGCGGCACTGGCGGGACAGCGGGTGCAAGGACGGTTTCGGGCACGCGTTGTGGAGGCAGTTCGGCGAGTTGGGACTGACCGGGATCGCGGTGCCGGAGAGCCATGGCGGGCTCGGGCTCGGTGTGACCGAGGCCGCGCTGGTGCTGGAGGAGATCGGGCGCAACCTGACGCCCTCGCCTTTCCTGACGACCGCATTGGCGGCGGCGCGGGCGATCGCGGGCAGCGCGCACGGGGACCGCTGGTACCCCCCGATCCTTGCCGGCGAGGCGGTGCTGGCGCTGGCGATCGACGAGGACCGCCGCCACGCGCCTGAGCAGACGGCGCTTACCGCCGAGCGCCGCGGCAACGGCTTTGCGCTCAGCGGCGCCAAGCAGTTCGTCGTGCACGGCGCGTCGGCGGACATGGTGATCACCGCCACGCGAACCGCCGGCGCCCGCGGCGAGCGCCACGGCATCACGCTGTTCGCGGTGCCCAAAGGCGCGCGCGGCCTCGAGACGGAGAACGTCACGCTCGCCGACAGCAGCAAGGCGGCGCGGCTGACCTTCGCCGATGTGGAGCTGGATGCCGACGCCGTCGTCGGCGAGGTCGACCGGGGCTGGGATCCGCTCAGCCGGGCCATCGCCGCTGGCCGCGCCGGCGCCGCCGCCGAGCTTGTCGGCGTCGCGGCCGGATCGTCGGCGATGACGCTCGCCTATCTTCGGCAGCGCAAGCAGTTCGGCAAGGCCATCGGCGAGTTCCAGGCGCTGCAGCATCGGGCGGCGCACCTTCATGCCGAAATCGAGATCGCTCGCGCGGCAATGCTCAAGGCGGCGCAGCTGATCGACAGCGGCGACGAGCAGTCCGAGCTCTTCACCTCAGTCGCCAAGGCCAAGGCCGCAGCCGTTGCGTCCCTCGCGGTACGCGAAGGCGTGCAGATGCACGGCGGCATCGGCATGACCGACGAGCATGACGCCGGCTTGTTCATGAAACGCGCAGCGGTGCTCGGCGAGCTGTTCGGCAATGTCTATTTCCACCGCGCGAGGGTCGCGGAGCTCAGCGGCTATTAGCCGCCCTTGGCCTTGTAGCCGCCCAGGATGCCGAGGATGAAGCTGGTGACCAGCGCCAGCTGCACCTTGCCGTCCGGATCGGACCAGCCGAAATATTGCGCGCCCCACGCGAACAGCGCGATGAACATGGCGGATGCGACGCCGACGACCATCTGTTCCGATCCCCCCTTCCGTCTGCGCCGCATTGATGCCGCCAGGAAGGTAAACAGATGGTAAAGCTTGCCCGCGCGGGCGAGCATCGCCATAGCCCGTCGCACACCCCACCCGCAGGCGAATTCATGAAAGCGCGCGTTTTCATCACGCTCAAGCCCGGCGTCCTCGATCCCCAGGGAAAAGCCATTCACCACGCCCTCGAAGGGCTCGGCTTCAGCGGCGTCAACGACGTCCGGGCCGGCAAGCTGATCGAGCTCGACCTGGCCGAGAGCACCAGCGACGGCGACATCGAGGAGATGTGCCGCAAGCTGCTGGCCAACACCGTCATCGAGAACTTCCGCATCGAGCGGCTGGAGCAGGTGGCATGAACAGCGCGGTGATCGTTTTCCCCGGGTCCAATTGCGACCGTGACCTTGCCGTGGCGCTGGAGCAGGTGATCGGCCGCAAGCCGACGATGGTGTGGCACCAGGACAGCGCGCTGCCCGACGGCACCGACTTCATCGCCATTCCCGGCGGCTTTTCCTATGGCGACTACCTGCGCTCGGGCGCGATGGCGGCGCGCTCGCCGATCACGCGCGCGGTCAAGGATGCGGCGGCCCGCGGCGTGCCGGTGCTCGGCGTCTGCAACGGCTTTCAGGTGCTGACCGAAGCCGGAATGCTGCCGGGCGCGCTGATGCGCAACGCCGGCCTGAATTTCGTCTGCCGGCCGGTGCCGCTCGAGGTCGAGAACAGCCGGAGCCTGTTCACCTCGCGATATGATGCCGGCGAGACGGTCGTCTTTCCCGTCGCGCACCACGACGGCAACTACCAGGCCGACGAAGCGACGCTCGACCGCCTCGAAGGCGAGGGCCGCGTCGCCTTCCGCTACCTCGACCAGGTCAACGGCTCCGCGCGCGCCATCGCTGGCATCGTTAACGATGCCGGCAACGTGCTCGGCATGATGCCGCACCCGGAGCGCGCGCTCGAGCCTGCGCACGGGAATACGGACGGCCGGCGGCTGTTCGAAGGACTGCTGGAGACGGTTGCGGCCTGAAGCGTCATCCCGCTCATCCTGACTAGGGCCGCAGGCCCGTATCGAAGGACTCTGCTTCGATACGCTGCTGCGCAGCTACTCAGCATGAGCAGAATTGGTGGGTTTAGGCCCTTATGCCGAAAGGCGTGAACTCCGTTTTGTCATCGTAGACATCGAAACCCTCGCGCCGCTTGAGCCAGCCGACCACCGCATAGGTGACTGGCGTCAGCAGCACTTCCCACGCCACCTTCAGCACCCATTGCGTGACCATCACCTTGAGCACCAGGTCGCTGGTCCAGCCGGTCGCGCCCCAAAAGGCGAGCGGGTAGAAGATCAGGCTGTCGACCCCCTGCCCGACCACCGTCGAGCCGATCGTCCGCGACCACAGGTGGCGCCCTCCAGTCCACACCTTCATCTTCGCCAGCACGACGCTGTTGGCGAACTCGCCGGCCCAGAAGGCGATCATCGACGCGAAGACGATGCGCGGGACCTGCCCGAACACCTGCTCATAGGCCGCCTGCCCGCGCCAGTCCGCCGCGGGCGGCAGCGCCACTACGACCCAGCTCATGAACGCCATGAAGAGGAGCGCCACGAAACCCGCCCAGATGCACCGCCGGGCGCGCTCGAACCCATAGACCTCGGTCAGCACGTCACCGATTACATAGGCGACCGGGAAGAACAGGATGCCCGCTCCGAACGGCCAGTCGCCGATCCCCGGCAGCGCCACGGTCGCGACCTTGCCGGCGCCCAGGATGTTCGACAGCAGGAGGATGGTGACGAACGCCGCCATCACGAAATCAAAGTAGCGGAACCGGCGCCCAGCCACGTCCCCAGCTTCGACGTGTTTCAGTTCATGCCCCCGCATCGGCTCCGAGTAGCGCGGTTCCGCTAGCCGTCAATTGCGGCTATTTCGGTGCCCACGCGCCCGTAGCTCAGTTGGATAGAGCGCGAGCCTTCTAAGCTTGAGGTCGTAGGTTCGAATCCTACCGGGCGCGCCAATGCCGTGCGAAACTGGGCACCTTCGTCCCACCGCTTGCTGCCGTGGCGATCACGGCCCTCTCCAAGGCTTTCCGCGAGCCTCGGATCTGAATGGTGTCAGCTTCGACGGTCACCTCATCGATGAGTAGCCGAACATAGGCCTGGCGCAGTGCAGGGCTCTCGCCCCGCATGCCCTGGCTCAGGAGCTTGCCGAACCGGCCAATGACATCGGGCGTAATGCGGCGCTGGCTGGATGCGAGCTGTCGCTCGAGCGATGCGATGTCCGCGGTGAGCGCGGCGATGCGCTGTCGATGATCGGTCAGGCGCTCGGCGAAAT
>CADCVY010000102.1:9090-9395 GCA_902806275.1 uncultured Sphingomonas sp.
GGTTCAGGGCTCCCTCCCTGTTCGTCTTCGCAGCGCGAGCTCTTCTCGCCTCCGCTGATCAGACTCGTCGCTCCTTTCCGGAAACGCCCTCAGTAACTCGGTCAATCGTTCGGGTGCCAATATCATATCGTCAAGCGCGTCGAGGACAATCCATGAACAGAGAAGCGGCGATGACGAGCTGGTTAGACCTGAACCGTGGCAACTCGCCCGTTAACCAGGTCTCTAGAACTGCCGTTAATTAACAGAACCCTAATCGAGTTAACGGCCATCTCGGCTCGTGAAGGTATCAATCGTGAGATATACAA
>CADCVY010000103.1 GCA_902806275.1 uncultured Sphingomonas sp.
CCCCGGCCGAGCCGCCCCACGGGGATGGTGCCGAGAATGGCCTCACGCTGCTTGTCGTTGAGCACGTCAGTCATGGGCGACTCGATGAAGCCCGGAGCCACGAGGTTCACGGTGATATTGCGGCTTGCCACCTCGGCGGCGAGCGCCTTGGTCATGCCGATCAGGCCGGCCTTGGACGCGACATAATTGGCCTGACCCGGATTGCCGGTAACGCCGACCACTGAGGCGACCGAAATGATGCGCCCGAACCGCGCCTTCATCATCGGCTTGGCGGCCGCTCGCATCAGGCGGAAGGCGGCTTGGAGGTTGATGCGGAGGACGTCGGCGAACTCGTCGTCCTTCATCCGCATGAGGATGTTGTCGCGCGTCACCCCGGCATTGTTGACGAGAATGTCGAGCTTGCCGCCAAGCGCCTCGAGCGCCTGCGGCACGAGCCGGTCGACTTCCGCACCTTCAGAGAGGTTGGCGGGCAGCGCCACGTGGTCGCCGCCGAGCCCACCGCGGAAACGCTCCAGCTTCTCCGCATTGCTGCCGGACACCGCCAGCCGCGCGCCCTGCCCGGCCAGCGACTTGGCAATCGCGCTGCCAAGGCCGCCGGACGCGCCGGTCACCAGCGCCGTCATTCCTGTGAGATCAAACATATTCACAAACTCCGTTCGCCCTGAGCTTGTCGAAGGGCTGTCCTTCTTAGCTCCTGGGGAAAAGACCGGGCTTCGACAAGCTCAGCCCGAAGGGTGATGGGTGGCGTTGCTAAGCCAGCTCCTTCGCGAGCGCTTCGATGTCGTCGATCGTCACCACACTCGTGACTTTCGCGTCGGGGGCGATGCGCTTGACCATGGGGGCGAGCACCTTGCCGCCGATTTCGATGAACTCCCCGACGCCGGCCTCCACCATGTTGGCGACGCTTTCGCGCCAGCGGACCATGGCGGTGACCTGCTCCACGAGGTGATTGCGCAGCGCATCGGGGTCGCTCTCCGGCTGTGCGGTGACGTTGGCGAACACCGGCACGGCGGGGTCCTCGAGCACGACGTAGCCGAGCGCGTCCTGCATCGCCTCGGCGGCTGGCTGCATCAATGGGCAATGGAATGGCGCGGACACCGGCAGCGGCACGGCGCGCTTGACGCCCATGCCCTTGGCCATCCCAATGGCGCGGTCGATCGCGCCTTTGTGACCGGACAGCACGACCTGCGAAGGATCGTTGTCGTTGGCGACGGTGCAGACTTCGCCCTGCGCGGCCGCATCCGCGATCTTCTGCGCGAGTTCGACGTCGGCGCCGAGCAATGCCGCCATCCCCCCTTCGCCGACCGGCACTGCCGCCTGCATCGCCTGGCCGCGCAGCTTAAGCAGCTTGGCCGTCGTCGCGAGGTCGAAAGCGCCCGCCGCGCACAAGGCCGAATATTCGCCAAGGCTGTGACCGGCCACGAAGTTCGCTACCTTGGCGAGATCCACCTTCCCCTCACGGGTAAGCGCGCCGAACACCGCAAGCGAATGCGCCATGATCGCCGGCTGCGCGTTCTCCGTCAGCTTGAGCTCGTCGTCCGGGCCTTCGCGCATCAGCCGGAACAGGTTCTGGCCAAGGGCCTCGTCGACCTCGTCGAAGACGTCGCGGGCGGCCCGGCTCGCTTGGGCAAGAGCGCCGCCCATGCCAACGGATTGGCTCCCCTGCCCTGGGAAAATGAAAGCGCGCATTGGAGCCCCTCGATTGCAGGGACCGCCGATTGCACAGGCTCCGAGAAGCTGCAACACCCGCGCCAATGGCCCAGCAGACCCACGCGCCGCCGCGGCAAATTGGCTTCTGGACATGCCTCGCGCTGGTTATCGGCAACACGATCGGCACCGGCATTTTCCTGCTTCCGGCGGCGCTCGCGCCCTTCGGCTGGAATGCCATGTATGGTTGGGCCATCACCATCGCCGGCGGCCTGTGCCTGGCCTACGCGTTTGCTACCCTCGCTCGCCTGATGCCGGATGCCGCCGGTCCCTACGACTTCATCGCCGGCGCATTCGGACCGTCGGTCGGCTTCTTTGTGATGTGGAGCTACTGGATCTCCACCTGGGTGACCAATGCCGCTGTTGCGATTGGGGGGGTCAGCTATCTACAGCCGCTTGCCCCGGCCTTGTTCCGCGACGCGCAAATCGGGCCGCTCCTTGCGATCGCGCTAGTGATCCTGATGACGGCGATCGCATTGCGCGGCGTGCGCGCGTCGGGGACGGTGCAGATCACCACGACGGTGCTCAAGATGCTGCCATTGTTCGCCGTGATCGTCGCTGTATTTGCGGTTATCGGCAGCGGCGACACCTCGGCCGCAAGCACAGCCAACGTCGCTCCGGCCCCGGTCACCGGGCCGGCAATCGCCGGCGCCGCTGCGCTGGCGCTGTGGGCGATGCTGGGATTCGAGTCCGGCACCGTTCCGGCCGGGCGCGTGATCGATCCGCCACGAACGATTGCCCGTGCCACGCTCATCGGCACCTTGTTCGTCGGCGTCGTGTATCTGCTTGTCACCTTTGCGGTGTTCCTGCTGCTGCCTTCGCAAGCTGCGGCGAGCTCAACGGCACCGCTCGCCGACCTCATCAGCCGGGTGTGGGGCAGCGGTGCCGGCCAGCTGGTCGCCGCCTTTGCCGCAATCAGCGCGCTTGGCGCGCTCAACGGCTGGGTGTTCCTTCAGGCGGAAGTGCCGCTGGTGCTGGCGGAACGCGGCGTCTTCCCGGGCCTGTTTGCACGAGTGAACGCGAAAGGCATGCCAGTGATCGCCCACGCGGTTGGCTGCACCTTGAGCGTCGTGCTGATCGCCATGAACCTCAGCAGTGGGATGATCGCGATCTTCTCGTTCATCGTGCTGCTGGCGACGGTCGCGACCCTGGTGCTGTACCTCGCCGGGGCGCTGGCGGTGCTGACCTTCGTCAGGCGCGGCAAGGCTGGTGGTGTTGGGGTGGTGGCCGCGGGGATGATCAGCGCCGCATACGCCGTTTGGACCTTCTACGGCGCCGGCGCCGAGGCGACCGGCTGGGGGCTGGTGCTGCTGGCGACCGGCATCCCGGTCTACTGGCTTATGCGTTCGCGCAGCCGCTCCAGCCCGGCGGCGGCGACTGATCCAGCCGCGCCTCGGGGATCATCCGCCTGAGCTTGCGCGAGAAGCTGCGCAGGCAGACTTCGCTCGTGCCCAGCGGCCCGGCCGCATAGCTGCGCGACTGCATGCCCAGCTGTACCCGGGTGATCAGTTCGGTGTCTTCGGCGTTGACCCGCCGGTTGATGCGCCAGTTCAGATAGCGTGCCGCCTTCATCTCGCGGCGATCGTCGGGCAGCGCGTAGCTGATCTCGCGGATCACGGTCTCGGTAGCGCTGACCGGCAGGAACTGCATGAAGTCGACCTGGTCGGGGTAGATGTCGAAGGCGACGTTGGGGAACAGCTTATAGTAAAGCCACTTGCGCCGGTGCGACGCGGGCAGGTGCCCCGCCTCCGGCAGCAGCCGCTGGTAGGCCAGCTCCGACGGGTTCTCCGATGGCCTCTCGACCAGGTCGCCTTCCATGCGGTCGACATGCTCGCGCGCTTCGATGCGGTAATTGCGGCCGAACAGCCGCGTCAGCCCGGGATGGCCGACCGGGATGTGCAGGTGGTCGGAGTAATTGTCGGCGATCGTTTTCCAGTTGAGCTGGCGGGTGCGCAGCGTCACGCGGCCGAGAACCTTCAGGTCCTCGAAGCGGTACGGCGCGACCTCTTCCTCATACGGCGCCATCATCTCCGCAACCGAAGGCGCGCCAGGCTCCAGCGTCACGAACAGGAACCCACGCCAGTTCTCGAGCGCGACCGGCACCAGCCCCAGCGTTTCGACCTTCAGCCCCGGATATTCCCGCCGGTGCGGAACGCCGACCAGGAGCCCGTCGCGGCCGTAGCTCCATGCATGGTAGGGGCAGGTCAGCACCTTGGCGCAGCCGCTGCTGCCGTCCACCAGCCGCGACCCGCGATGCCGGCAGACGTTGGCGAACGCACGCACCTCCCCATCGTCGCCGCGGATCACGATCACGCTCTCGCCGCAATACTCCAGGCTCCGCCATTCGCCCGCCAGCCCGATCTCGCTTTCGTGGCAGACCACCTGCGGCGCTGCGCGCAGGAAAGCCGCTTTCTCCGCCTCCAGGAACTCCGGGTCGAAATACAGCCAGCCGGGAAGGCTCCAGTCCTCGAGCGGATCGGCTATTGCGGCGACAGTTTTTAGCTTGGTGGCCATGGTCAGGCAATGCCACGCGCAGCCACCCGCCGCAATCAGGCGCCGCAGCTCCAGCGATGGTGGAACGACATCATTGCGGTGTCACTTCCCTGGCGCCGTACCCGCACGGTCGCGCCCCAGCTGGTCACTTCGCCCACCGTCTCGATCTCCGCTTCACGCTGAACTTCGACGGTCAGGCGGCCGTCCGAGAAGCGGCCGCCGCGGCTGAGCTCCGCCAGGCCCCCCGCTTCCGACCGGAGGTGAACCAGCCGCCCATTGTCGTTGACCAGAGCGTCGCCGGCCACGGCGACAAGCAGCGGTCCGGCGGTGCCGCCGTCCAGCGAACAAGCGGCGCCTGGCTCCAGCTCGCGCGTTATTGCCGCGTCCGAAAGCGGGACCAGACCGGCCACCGGCGGTGCTGGCCGCGGCGGCGGCGGCCGCGGCGCCGCTTGCGCAATCTGGCTAGGTGTTGCCCCAGCTCCGGCGAGCTGTTGATCGTCAGGCGGCTGCACGGCTTGTTCGCGGCAGGCAGTCAGCAGCAGCGCGCATGCGAGAAGATGCTTGCCCATGCCGTGCGCTTGCCATTGTCCAATGATGGCCACAAGCCGCGCTTGTTGTGCAGCAGCTTAGGGACGGCCAGCTTGCCTTTTCCCGAGCTTTCGACCATAGGCGCGGCGCTGGCGTGAAGGAGAACTCCCTCACGCCTGTATTGTTTGAACGACAGCCGGAGGGGCGCTTCGCATCGTGCGGCGTCAGCGATCGGCCAACAAGAAGAGAATCAAGCATGCCGCTTTACGAGCATGTTTTCCTCGCGCGTCAGGACCTCGCCCAGGCCCAGGTGGACGCGATCGCGGAAAACGCCACCACCATCATCAAGGACAATGGCGGTTCCGTCGCCAAAACCGAGACCTGGGGCCTGCGCGGCCTCGCCTATCGGATCGCGAAGAACCGCAAGGCGCACTACGTCATGCTCGACATCGACGCGCCGCCGGCGGCCATCGCCGAACTCGAGCGTCAGTCGAACATCAACGAGGATATCATCCGCTTCCTCACCCTGCGCGTCGACGCGCACGAAAAGGGTCCGTCGGCGATGATGCGCCGCGGCGACAAGGAACGGGAACGCGGGTCGCGCGGCGATCGTGGGGACCGCGGCGACCGCTCGGAGTTCCGCCCCGAGTACCGCGCCCGTGAAGAGGAGGCCCAATAATGGCTCGCGCATTTTTCCGCCGCCGCAAGAGCTGCCCGTTCTCGGGCAAGGACGCGCCGACCATCGATTACAAGGACGTCCGTCTGCTGCAGGGCTTCGTGTCCGAGCGCGGCAAGATCGTCCCGTCGCGGATCACCGCGGTGTCATCCAAGAAGCAGCGCGAGCTGGCCCGGGCGATCAAGCGTTCTCGGCACCTCGGCCTGCTTCCCTATGTCGTGAAGTAAGGAGCGCTTCGACATGCAAATCATCCTGCTCGAGCGCGTCGAGAAGCTTGGCGCCATTGGTGATGTCGTCACCGTCAAGGACGGCTTCGCGCGCAACTACCTGCTGCCGAACAAGAAGGCGCTGCGTGCGAACGATGCCAACCGCAAGCTGTTCGAAAGCAATCGCGCGCGCATCGAGTCCGACAATGCGGACCGCCGCGCGGAAGCGGAAAAGGCGTCCAAGAACGTCGACGGCAAGACGGTTCAGCTGATCCGCCAGGCGTCCAACACCGGCCAGCTCTATGGCTCCGTGAGCGCCCGCGACATCGTCGACGCGCTGGAAGCCGATGGCGCCAAGGTGACCAGGAGCCAGGTCGTGCTCGACCGGCCGATCAAGGGCATCGGCATGCACGAGATCAGGATTGCGCTGCACCCGGAAGTGTCGGTGACGGTGAAGGTCAACGTCGCCCGCTCGCCGGAAGAGGCCGACCTCCAGGCCCAGGGCATCGATGTCATGGCGCAGATGTTCGAGCGCGACAGCGCTGCGTTCACCGAAGCTTATGACCCGAATGCCGAGCCGGGCGCGACGGCGGAACCGCCTGCCGGCGGCGATGCTCCGGCTGCGGCCGCTCCGGCCGAGGACGACCCCCAGTAAGAGGCTCCTCTGACAGGAAATGAAGGGGCTGCCGGTCGGACGAGGGGCAGCCCTTTTCTTTGCGGCCAGCGGTTCGTCGCAGCCTTTGTCCGTCGCGCGGAACGGTTGTGCCCCACCTCATGTTTAGGCAGCAGAGCATAGCGGGGGCCATGTGGAGGAATTTCGCAATGGCTGAAGAACGCGACGAGGACCAATTCGGCACGAACGAGAGCAGCGGCGGTCAGCAGCAGCAGACCACCGGCCAGCAAAGCCAACAGAACGAATTCGGCCAGCAGCATGGCCAGCAGCAGATGAGCAGCGGCCAGGGCAGCCAGGGCGGGATCAGCGACCAGGGCAGCACCGGCCTGGGCGGCCAGAACGCGCAGCCGATCGGCGGCAACGACAGCCAGACCGGTTCGGGCACGACGCTTAGCCAAGGCAGCGACATCGGTTCGGGCGGTCCCAGTTCGAGCGGCGCAAGCTCGAGCGGCCAGGCTGATTACGGCAGCGCCGGCGCCGATCAGGTAACGCTTGCGGGCGCGGGTCAGCTCGGCAATGCGTCGGACCTTGGCGGCGGCGAGACCGGCCTGGGCGGCGGCGGCGATCGCCAAGGCGAAGGCTTCATCGCCCAACAGGGCACCGGCTCCGACGATTACCTGCAGGAGGGCGGAGCGTCCGGTGCCGGCGCAACCGGCGGTTCGGACTTTGCCGAGCAGGGCCAGGGGGCGACCGAGGACGATGAAGACGAGTCCGGTTTTGGCTCAGGCGGCGGTGACACGACCGGCGGCTCGGGCGGCGCGGGAAGCGGCGGCGGTGGCGGCGGCTTGTAGCAGCTTACTCTCCCGCTGATCGAATTGGCCGCGCCTCTCCAACGGGAGCGCGGCCTTTTTATGCTCAGGCAGCACGCACCCGCTCCAGAAGCGCCTGCTCGCGGTTCGTCCAGTCGGTGAAGCTCGGGCGCGAAAGCATGCGGCCCAGATAGTTCGCCAGCCGCGGATGCTCGCTCGGACTGACAGCGCAATCGGCGTGCGCCAGGGTAGCCCACGGACTCGTCACGGCGATGTCGGCCAAGGTCAGGCGATCACCGACGAGATACCCTTCTTGCTCTGGAGCGACGCTTTCAAGATAATCGAGGATCGGCGGCATGTCGTCGCGCTCGGCCGCTGCCGCCGCGTCGAGGTCGCCTGGACGGCCCAGAAACACCGGCGCCACCACTCGATTGAAGAAGATCTTAGCGCCGCACGCCATCAGCACGGTGTCGGCATATTCCTCGAACCAGATGGTGGTGCCCCGCGCCCGCGGCTCGGCCGGGATCAGCGGCCGCTCGCGAAATTTCGCCTCCAGATAGTGAATGATCGCGCTTGAATCCGCGAGCAGGTAGTCGCCATCGCGCAACGCCGGCATCTTGCGCAATGGGCTGGCAGCCAGGAAGCCTTCGCTGTGCTGCCCCGGCGTCGGTCCTGTCGGCTCCAGCTGCAAGTCGACGCCCTTCTCGGCCGCGACCACCAGCACCTTGCGAACGTAGGGCGACAGCGAAGAACCGTATAAGATCATGAGCAGGACATCCTTTCGGTAACGGGCGAACTTACCGGAGCCGGTAGTAATCAGCCACGCGCTCCAATGCCAAGGTCAGGACCAGCTTCCCGGCACGCGCCGGCTCCCCAAGACCGTTTCTGCTTCGCGCATGCCTTCGCCAGCGCAGACCACGCGCCACAGGACGTCCGCCAATCCCGGACCGGCGCTCGCGACCGCGGCATGGAAACGGTCGCGCGCATCGATCTGAGCGCCGCCAAGATCCACATCGAGCGCCGAACCGCCGCGGCCGTTCGACAGCGGTGCGGCGTCCCATGCCATTGTTACGCGAGGCGCCAGTTGCGCCCGCTCCCAATCGCATCGCAGCCGCTCGCCGGCGTCGAACTGCCGCTGCGTGACGTGTCCGCGTGCGAACAGCCAGCCGAGCGGGAACTCGGCGAGGTTCACGGTCACCGACCGGCTTGCCTTCCTATTTGCGCCGTCGTTGGCCCCCCGACCTGACGCCGCTCCGGTTTCCCGCTCCCGCAACAAACGCCCGCTTGCTTCCGCCATGCTCTTGCCAGATCGGTGTAACTGTAGAAGAGAAGAAAACCTGGCTGGTTAGCATTATAGGAGCTAGCAAACGTGATCACTCGTATCCGGGATGTCCGCCGAGCGCGCGGCATGACGCTCGACGACGTCGCAAAAGCGTGCCAGCCCCCGACCACCCCGCAAACCATCGGCCGCTTGGAAACGGGCACGCGAACGGTGTCCGTCGGCTGGCTGAACAGGATTGCGCGCGCCTTGGGAGTGGAGGCGCAGCACCTCGTGGAAGCCGCCGGTGCTGGCGAGCTCAAGGTTGCTGCCGTGATCGGACCGGCAGGCGCGACGGCCCCCAAACGCGCAGCGATCGTTGTTCCACCGCGGGCCGACACGGACCAGGTCGCAGTGACGGTCTCGGGCAGTGTCGGTGAGTATCGTGCCAGCGACGAAATCTGGTGCGACACTCTGTCTCCGGATCAGTTCGCGCGGGCACTGAACCGCGACGTGCTGGTGCCGCGCCCGGCAGGCCGCTTTGTGTTCGGCCGACTGATCGATCGTTCGGACGACAAGCTGCAATTGCTGCCGCTCGGCTCCGGCGCACGGCAGCAGATCATTGCCAACCCGCCATGGATTGCGGTCGCCCGAAAACTCGTCCGGAGCCTTTGACCGACCGGTCGGTTGTTGAACGGCACCGGGAGGTTCGACCCCTTGTTCTTATTCTTCTCTAACCGGTTTGGCTGCCTAAGATCGCTGCTGGTCAGCATCGCGATCACGCTTGTCCTCCTGGTCCTGCTGGGCTGGATTCAGCTTTAGTTCGGCTTGCTAGCGCCGCTTCGCCATGGCACGGGCGCGGCAGAAGCGCGGCCTGGGCGGTTAGCTCAGTTGGTAGAGCATCTCGTT
>CADCVY010000104.1:0-35998 GCA_902806275.1 uncultured Sphingomonas sp.
GAGGAACGGGAAGTGGCCGAGATGATCAGGGTGATGATCGCCAATGGTCACGTCAGCGCAGTCCACGATATTTCCGACGGCGGCTTGCTAGTTGCCCTTGCCGAAATGGCGCTCGCCGGAGGCATCGGCGCGACGCTGAATCCGTTCGGCGAGCTCGACGACCCCGGCGAAGGCCAGCGCGGCCGCCTGCGCAGTCGGATGAGCGCGGCCGCCTTCTACTTCGGCGAGGAGCAGGCCCGCTACCTTGTCAGCACGTTCAAACCGGGCACCATTGCCCGCACGGTCGGATGGATGTCGAGCGGCTGCCGGGAACTCGGAGTGACCGGGGGCGAAGCTCTGGTCGTTGAAGGCCGGCAACTCTCCCTCGCCGACCTCCGCGCGGCGCACGAGGGCTTCTTCCCCAAGCTGATGAGCGCCGACGCCGCGCTGGCGTAATGAAAACCGTCCTTTCGCTCCCCTACACTCAGCTTCCGGACCTCGCCGACGGCGATCGCATTGCCCGCGCCCGCGCCTTCCGCGAGGATATGGCCAGCCGGCGAACTTGCCGTATGTTCTCGGACGCGCCGGTGCCCCGCGACGTGATCGAAGAGGCAATCCTCGCCGCCGGCACCGCGCCTTCGGGCGCCAACCACCAGCCGTGGCATTTCGCCGCCGTCTCCTCGCCCAAGCTCAAGCACCGGATCCGCCTAGCTGCCGAGGAGGAGGAGCGTGCCTTCTACGCCGGCAAGGCCGGGCAGGAGTGGCTCAAGGCGCTGGCGCCGCTCGGAACCGACGCGGACAAGTCCTATCTAGACATCGCCCCCTGGCACATCGTCGTGTTCGGCCAGCGCCGCGGCGGCATCGAGCCGGGCGACAACCGGACCAACTATTACGTTACCGAGAGCGTCGGGATTGCGTGCGGTTTTCTGCTTGCCGCGCTGCACCGCGCCGGCCTTGCGACGCTGACCCACACGCCGTCGCCGATGGGGTTTCTGCGGGAGATTTGCGGGCGCCCAAGCAATGAGAAGCCGGTGATGGTGATCGTCGCCGGCTTGCCGGCCCAGGATGCGGTCGTGCCCGTCCATGCGACGAAGAAAAAGCCGCTGGAGCAGATCAGCAGTTGGCTGTAGCCGAAACAGTTGCGAACGCCTCGCATTAGCGGTACATGATTCGGCGATGATCGTTTGCATCTGCAACGCGCTGAGCGAAGACGAAGTCCGCACTGCGGCCCGTGCCGGAGCGCCTTGCGCCAAAAGCGCCTACGCCCACCTCGGCTGCGAAGCGCAGTGCGGCAGCTGCCTGTGCTTCGCGCAGGAGATAGTAGACGAAGAACGCGCACAACTGCTGCAGGTCGACGCCGTCGCTGCCTGACGCCATTTGCGACTGACAATCACTCGCAAGTTTTTCCTAGTTTTCCGCCATTTGTTCGCTTCCATGTCCACGCCGCCCGGCGTAGAGCGGTTCCGCATCAGGAGTGTGTAGCATGAAGGGCGATCCGCAGGTCATCCAGCTGTTGAACCAGGCGCTCAAGAACGAGCTGACCGCGATCAACCAATATTGGCTGCACTACCGCATGCTCGACAATTGGGGCGTGACCAAGCTCGCCGATTACGAGCGCCACGAGTCGATCGACGAGATGAAGCACGCCGACCGGATCACCGAGCGGGTGCTATTCCTCGATGGGCTACCCAATCTACAGGCGCTCGGTCGCCTGCGCATCGGCGAGAATGTCGAAGAAGTGCTGCGCGCCGACTTGGAGGCGGAGCTCGAAGGGGCGATGGTCTACCGCGAGCTGATCGCCCACGCCGAAACCGTCCGCGACTATGTGACCCGCGACCTTGCCCGCGAAATCCTCGCCGACGAGGAACAGCACATCGATTTCATCGAGACCCAATTCGAGCTCATCCGCCAGATCGGCATCCAGAACTACGTCCAGCTGCAGAGCGGGCTGGCCGAGGACTAGATTCGGCCGAAGCCCTGGTTGGCGACCTTGCGGCCGAACCCGCCCGGTGCGGCGGGTGCGCGGCTGACCAGCGGGTTGGTGGCCTTTTCGAACAGTTCTACGGTCTGGCCGAACAGGCGCCGCAGCTCGACCACCTTCGGCACCAGCTCGTCCGGGAAGCGGTGGGTCTCGACGCAGATGCGCGCCGTCGATTCGATCAGCTCCGCGACTTTCGCCAGCGGCTCCGCGCCAAGCTGCCGCGACTCCCCCTTGATGGTATGCGCCGGAAGCACCAGCGCGGTTGTATTTTGCTGCCGCATCGCCAGTTCGATTTGCTCGATCGACTTGGCGCCGTCCTCTCGGAAATAGCTCAGGATGCGGATGAAGCCCGGACCGAGTTCCGCCCGGCTCTTTTCGAAGTGCGCCCACTCGACGATGTCGGGAAGCTCGTTGCTCAAATGCCCTGTCCTGTTCCCGATCGCCCGCAGGCCGGAGACCCACTGCCCGGTCACTAGCGGGCAAAGAGTAAAATTAGGCTTAGCGGCCCTTGTCCGGGTCGAACGGATTGGCGCGGCCGCGGAAGGTCAGGCGGACCGGGACCGGCCCGATCTTCAGATCGCGCTGCATCGCGTTGAGCAGGTACCGCCGATAGCTATCGGGCAGTTCGTCGACGCGGTTGCCGAACACCACGAAGCTCGGCGGCCGGTTGTTCACCTGCGTGATGTAGCGCAGCTTGATCCGCTTGCCCCGCGGTGCCGGAGGTGGGTTAGCCTCGACCGCTCGCTCGAACCAGCGGTTGAGTTCGCCGGTGGATACGCGCTTGCTCCACGCCTCGCGCAGCTCGAAGGCGACCTCGAGAATGGTGTCGATACCCTTGCCGGTTTTCGCCGAAACGGTGAGCAACGGCACGTCCTTGAGCTGTGACAGTCCTTCGACCAGCGCCGCCTTGACCCCGTTGAACAGGGAAGAGCCATGTTCCGCCACGTCCCACTTGTTCAGCGCGATGATCAGCGCCCGCCCCTCCTCGACCACCTGGTCGGCGATGCGCAGGTCCTGCGCCTCGAGCCCGCGGGTCGCGTCCAGCAGCAGGACGACGACTTCGGCATAGTCGATCGAGCGGCGGGTATCCTGCGCCGACAGCCATTCTAGCTTGTCGTCGACCTTGGCCCGCTTGCGCAGGCCGGCGGTGTCCACCAGCCGCACGGGACGGCCCTTCCATTCCCATTGCAGGCTGATCGAATCACGGGTGATCCCCGCCTCCGGGCCCGTGATCATCCGCTCTTCGCCAAGCATCCGGTTGACCAGGGTCGACTTGCCGGCGTTGGGCCGCCCGACAATCGCCAGGCTTAGTGGCGCGCTTTCGCTCGGCTCGTCATCGACCTCGCCTTCTTCGCGCTCGACGTGCGGGCGAAGCGCTTCGAACAAGTCGGCAACGCCCTCGCCATGCTCGGCGCTAATCGCGAGCGGGTCGCCCAACCCGAGCCGGTAGGCGTCGAGCACACCGGCCTCGCCAGAGCGGCCTTCCGCCTTGTTAGCGACCACCACCACCGGCGTTTTCTCCACCCGCAGCCAGCGGGCGATCTCCTCGTCGAGCGGGGTCAGCCCCTCGCGCGCGTCGATCATGAACAAAGCGGCGTCGGCCTCGCGCACCGCGGCCTCGGTCTGCTTGCGCATGCTCCCGGGCAGGCTTTGCGCGTCCTCATCCTCGAAGCCGGCGGTGTCGATTACTCGAAACTCGAGTCCGAGCAGGGTCGCGTCGCCCTCCCGGCGGTCGCGGGTCACGCCCGGGCGATCGTCGACCAGCGCCAGACGCTTGCCGACGAGCCGGTTGAACAGGGTCGATTTTCCGACATTCGGTCGGCCGACGATGGCGACGGTAGGCAGCGGCATGGCGGCGCCCTAGCAGCGCTCGCCCGCCACGGGGAGTGTTCGCCTAGCGGAAAGCGTACAAAGTGGCGTTGTCGTCCAGCACGTAAAGCGTCGAACCGGCGACCACCGGCGGCAAGCTAATGCCGGAGCGCACGCGCGTCTGGCTCTGGAAGCTGCCCGTGGCCGGATCGACATTGACGATGACGCCGTTTGAGCCGGCGACGATCAAACGGTTGCCGGCGAGCACCGGGCCGGAATAATCGATCTGGCCCTTCTTGGACTTCGCGCGCTCGAACTGCGGAAGCTGGTTGATCCAGCGGATCTTGCCAGTCTGCCGCGCGATGCACACCATTTTGCCGTCGTCCGTGACGACGAACACCCAGTCGCCGGCCACCCAAGGGGTGGAAATGCCGGCGATGTTCAGCTCCCACATGCGCTGCCCGGTCGTCAGCTCCAGCGCAACCATGCGGCCGCCCTGTCCCAGCGCGATCACCTGGCCGCTATCGATCACCGGATCGGCGTCAATATCGGTCAGGGAGGATACGCTGGTGCGGATGCTGGTGCGCTGCAGTGTGTCCTGCCAGACCTGCCGCCCGTTCTCATACCGGTAGGCGTTGAGCTCGCCCGAGGAGAACCCCGCAACCACCGTGCCCTGCGCGATGGCCGGAGCGGCCGAGCCGAAAACGCCGGCAATCTCGAGCGAAGCCGGCTGCGACCAGTTGGTCTTGCCGTCGGCTTCCTTGAGCGAGAAGATCTGGTTGTCCTGGCTCATCACGTAGATGGCGCCGTTGGCAACGCTGGGGGCGCCACGTAGCGGTCCGCCCGGACGCACCTGCCAAACGATCCCGCCGGTGCGCGGATCGAGCGCCGCGACGTAGCCCAACCCGTTGGTGGCATAGATGCGACCGTTCTCGTGCGCGATGCCACCGCCATAGAGCGAGGCCTCGTTGCCGCGGTCGCTGGGCGTCTGGCTGGCCCACTGCAGCGCGCCGTTCTGAGTGCTGAACGCCCGCACGGTGCCCAACGTGTCGATGGTGTAGACCCGGTCGCCGACCACGATCGGCTCGCTCGCCAGCCGCGCGGTCAAGCTGCTCCCGCGTCCGGCCTGGACAGTGAACGCCGTGCCGAGCACATTGCCGAGCGCAAGGTGACCCATCGACTTGCCGGCATTGCCGCCCGACTGCGCCCACTCGGTGTTTGCAGCCGCGGCAGGCAAGGTCATCGGCAGCGCGAGAGTCGCGGGGTCCACCTGGATGTCACCTTCGCTGGTCAGCACCGAAATGCGCTGGCCGACCACCGGCGTCTTGGGCGTCCCCTTCTTGAACGGATTGCAGCCGCTAGTCGCGATCGTCGCCGCGATCAGCAGGGATACGCGAAGGTGCTTCGTGGTGATCATCATCTATCCTATTGAGCCAGGCCCGGCAGTGCCGAGCTTGCATCCACGCCGAGGCTGGACGCGATCTGAACGGAGCGCGCGCGGATTGAATCCGGAACGGTGCGGTCTTTGGCGATGGCGCCGTACAACCGGCCGGCTTCCGCCTTCTTGCCCTGCTTGAACAGCGCCGCCGCAGTCATGTCCCCGGCGCTTCCGAACCATGGGCTGCCCGGCTTGGCGAGCGGGTCCAGCCGAGCGATCACCTCTCCGGGCTTGAGGCTGTCGAACTCCAGCGCGGTCTGCCGGATCAGCGCGATGTCGCGGTACGGCTTGGGCAAGTCCTCGTCCGTGGCGATCTCGCGGAACCTGGCGGTTGCCGCCTTGACGTCGTTCTGCTCGAGCGCAATCGCCGCCAAGGTGATCAACGCCGACGCCCGCAGCGCGGGGCCGCCGTCTTCAGCCAACTGGTTCAACTTCTGCGGCGCGCCTGCCATCTTGCCGGTACCGATGTTGCGGTAAACGCTCGCCAATTGCTCCACCCGGCGTTCGGCGTCCAGCTGCTGGCGGTGTTTCCAATAGATGTATCCGCCGCTTGCCAGCAGAAACAGGACCAGGGCGCCAATCAGCCAGCTGCCGTACTGCTTCGCAAAGTCGCGCGCGCGGTCCCGCCGCAGGTTCTCGTCAACCTCGCGGAGGAATGTGTCATTGGTATCGGGAGGAAGCGCCAAAGACGAGCCTTCTGATGCGGTCGGGCCGAAACTCGGGTTTGCCCGCGGTTCCTTCCCCACCCTTGATGAACGGAAGCTGGCACGCGCCGTCTAGCGGCTGCCTCAGCCAAAGGCAAAGTGCGTTTAAGGCTTGGGGCGGTAGGTCTGGTCCGCGGTCGGGAAGGTGCGCGAACGCACTTCCCCGGCATAAGTGGCGGCCGCTTCGCCGATCCGCGCGGCAAGGTCGTCGTAGCGTTTGACGAAGCGCGGCGTGCGCTCGAACAGCCCAAGCATGTCGTCGGTCACCAAGACCTGCCCGTCACACTCGGTTGACGCACCAATCCCGATGATCGGGGGAGCGACGCAGGCCGCGACCTCGGTGGCGATCTGCTCAAGCACCCCTTCGACAACGATGCAGAAGGCGCCGGCATCGGCGACAGCGCGCGCGTCCGCGACGATCTTCTGCGCCTCGCTCGCTTCTCTGCCACGAGCGCCGTAACCGCCAAGAATGTTCACCGCTTGCGGGGTCAGGCCGACGTGGCCGATGACCGGGACGCCGCGATGGGTGAGGAAAGCAATGGTCTCGGCCATCGCCTCGCCGCCTTCCAGCTTTACCGCGGCGCAGCCCGTTTCCTTCATGATCCGTGCGGCGCCGGCAAACGCCTGCTCGGGTGAGCCTTCGTAGCTTCCGAACGGCATGTCGACCGCGACCAGCGCGTGCCAGCTGCCGCGCACGACAGCGGCACCGTGCGCGCACATCATCTCCATTGTCACCGGGATCGTCGACGGCAGGCCGTAGATCACCTGGCCCAGGCTGTCGCCGACCAGCAGCATGTCGCAGTGCGGATCGAGCAGCTGGGCCATGCGCATGGTGTAGGCGGTCAGCATCACGATCGGCTGCTCGGTACGATAACCATCGCCGGCCGGGATCTTGCGGGCACGAAGCCCCGGCACGGTGATGCGCTTGCCGGGCACCGGCGACGGCGTCGCCCGGCTCGTCGCCGTGTCGATGGTGAAGGTCGACATGAATGCGGCTTCTAGCTGCGCCATCTCCTCACCGCCAGTGTTCGTCGTTACGTGTTCGCAACGTGAGCATCAGGATTTCCGTTCACGCGGCGCGCGGCCGTATCGCTTGGCTTGCCGACGGCGGGGGGCGGCTAAGTTCAGCGCAGCCAGGCGCGCTGGCGGGAGTGGCGCCCAAACCAGAAGATCGTCCAGGCCAGAGCCGCGACGACGATGGCGACCGCCAGGTCGTTGGCCGACATCGCCTCGCGCAGCGGAGTGACGAGCAGCAAGCCGGCGAGCCAGATCAGGACCGCGACCAACGAAACCAGCAGCGCTGGCTCGGCCAGCTTGCGCTTCATCACCAGCAGGATCGCTCCGGCCAGGCCGGCCCAAACCGCCGTCGCATAAGCGCCCGTGACCCACATCGGCTCCGCCTGCAGCGCGGCTCGCCGGTCGATCGGCACGGCGGCCGGGTCGGTGGAGACGTGCATCAAGTAGCTGGCACAACCCACCGCCATGAACAGCAGCGAAGCCACTGCCGCCGGCATGAACCATCGCGCGATCGGCCGCGGCGCATATTGGTCGTCCATGTTCCCCTGTCCCCCGACTATTGCCCGTTGCCGAGCCGCTCCTCCCATTCCGCCCCTTGCGCGAGCGAGATCGAGTCCAGCACGGCGGTGCTCTGGTCACGCAGCACTGCAAAGGCCCGGCGGATAGCGCAGGTCGCCTCGTCGTGGCAGTCGCCGCACGGCGCGTAGAAGTTGACGCTGGCGCACGACACCAGCGCGATCGGCCCTTCCATCGAGCGCACGATCTCACCGAACGAAATCTGATCGGGCGTGCGGGCGAGGACATAGCCGCCCTTGGGCCCGCGATTGCTTTTCACCAGCCCGGCTTTCTTGAGGTCCAGCATGATCAGTTCGAGATATTTGGGCGGCACCCGCTGCGTTTCCGCGATCCGGCTGAGCTGGACGGGCCGACCGGCCTGCTCCTCGGCAAGGAACAGCAAGGAACGGAGAGCATAGCGGGTTTTCTGAGCGATCATGGTCGCGCGCGAAGGTAGCCGCCCGCGGCTTCGGAGGCAAAGGCCGCGTGCGGGGCGCACGGCATTGCGGCGGGCGACGCTTGGCCAGCGACGACGAGCGCACCCGGTTCGCCCCCTTGATCGTTAACCCCTGCGCAATTCAACAAGGAGACCAATCATGGCGCGACATGGCTATCTGGGCGACGACTACGGCTCGGAATATGATCCCAACTATGACGCGGATGAGGGCAGCGGCAGCGACCGCCAGCGCGGTTGGGGCGGCGGCGACCGCCAGCAGGAGCGTGGTTGGAGCGGCGGCAGCGACCGAGACCGCTGGGGCAACCAGGATCGCGGCGGCGGCGGGCGCAACTTTATGTTCGATGACCAGGACCGCGGCCGCTCGTCGGGCGGACAAGCCGGCTCGCGCAACCGAGGGCATCAGGGCGGCGGCTTCTTTTCGCGCATGGGCGAGCAAGCCGGGTCACGGTTCGGCGACGATGATGACCAGGGCGGCCAAGGCCGCGGCCAGCGGCCGCATGACTCGGATTCGAACGAATGGTTCGGCGGTCGCGGCCAGAGCCAGCGCGGTCAGCAAGGCGGAATGAGCCGCTACGGCCGTGAGCATGGCCAAGGCGGGTTCCAGGGCGACTTCGGCGGCGGACGTCAGCAGGGCGGCTTCGGAGGGCGCGGCGACTGGGACCTGCACGGCGACCGCGAACGCTTCAGCAACCATCCGGACGCGCATTACCGTAGCTGGCGGGACAAGCAGATGCAGTCCCTCGACCGCGACTACCAGGACTATTGCCGCGAGCGCGAGCAGCAGTTCCACCAGGATTTCGACAGCTGGCGGCAGGGCCGCCAAGGCCAGTCGAGCCAGCAGGGCGGCGGTCAATCGAACCAGGGGCAGGGATCGACAACGCCGACCGGCAGCACTGGATTGTCAGCCGAGTCGGGCACCGGCGGCGGTAACGACGAGCTCCTGCTTTCGCGCAAGAGCACGGACGCATCGAACGAGCCGATGTCGGCGACCGTCAGCGGCGATGGCGGTGCGACAATGGGCCAGACGCCGGAGACCACGCGGCGGGGTGCTTAATTCTGGTCAAGGCTTGGATGGGCGGGGCCGCAATGCGGCCCCGCTCTAGCGTCAGCCCTCAATCACCACTTTCGACCCGATCTTGGTCAGACCGTAGAGCTTCTCGGCGAACTTCATCGGCAGGCGGACGCAGCCGTGGCTCGCCGGGTAGCCAGGATTGGCGCCACCGTGCAGCGCGATCCCATATTCATCGAGCCGCTGCATGAACGGCATCGGCGCATTGTTGTATTTGCGCGAGCGGTGGAACGGCTTCTTCTGCAGCACCGACCAGAAGCCGAGCGGGGTCACCATCCCGCGCTTGGCGCTCGAAATCGTCGTCGCGCCGACCAGCGTGTCGCCGCGGTAGGCGTAGGCCATCTGGGTCAGCAGATCGATGACGACGCGCGTCTCGCCCTCCTTGGGGACCGAAGATGCCCAGACATATTCTCCTGGCTTCATGCCCCGAGTGCCGAAGGTCGCAACCATGTCCTTGTAAGCAGCGGGCGCGTTGCCCTGCGTCCACCGGTACGGCAGCTCGCGCGCCACCGGAGCCGCCGGTGCCGCAGGGGCCCTGGCGACCTGCGTCGGCGCGGTTGCGCAGCCGGCAAGCAACGCGGCGCCAGCCACCGCAACCAACCGTTTCAAGCCTCTGCGCACTCCAACGCTCCCCCACGATTCGATTTTAACTGGACACAGCGCACAGCGGCTTTGCCGTCAATCAGCAGGTTAACGCCAAGTTGCTGATTAACCGCCAGGATTGCCGCTCATTCCCATTCGATCGTGCCTGGCGGCTTGGACGTATAATCGTACACGACCCGGTTGATGCCGGGGACTTCGTTGACGATGCGGGTGGCGACGCGACTGAGAAAGGCAGCGTCGAACGGGTAGATGTCCGCAGTCATGCCGTCGACGCTGGTGACCGCGCGCAGGCCGCAGACGCTGTCGTAGGTGCGGAAGTCGCCCATCACGCCGACGGTGCGGACCGGCAGCAGCACCGCGAACGCCTGCCAGATTGCGTCGTACAGCCCGGCGTTGCGGATTTCCTCGAGGTAGATGGCATCGGCCTTGCGCAGGATGTCGCACCGCTCCCGGGTGACTTCGCCGGGAATACGGATGGCGAGGCCGGGCCCGGGGAACGGATGGCGGCCGACGAAGGCTTCGGGCAGGCCAAGCTCGCGGCCGAGCTCGCGCACCTCGTCCTTGAACAATTCGCGCAAGGGCTCGACCAGCTTCATGTTCATGCGTTCGGGCAGGCCGCCGACATTGTGGTGGCTCTTGATGGTGACGCTCGGCCCTCCTGTGAAGCTGACGCTCTCGATCACGTCCGGATAAAGCGTGCCCTGGGCGAGGAAGTCGGCACCTCCGACCTTGCCCGCCTCCTCGTCGAAAACCTCGATGAAGGTCTTGCCGATGAACTTGCGCTTGGCCTCCGGGTCGGTGACGCCGGCCAGGCCACCGAGGAACAGCTCCTCGGCATCCACATGCACGAGCGGAATATTATAGCTGTTGCGGAACAGAGAGACGACCTGCTCCGCCTCGCCCTGGCGCATCAGGCCATGGTCGACGAAGACGCAGGTCAGCTGCTCGCCGATCGCTTCGTGAATCAGGACCGCCGCCACAGCGCTGTCAACGCCGCCGGACAAGCCGCAGATTACGCGGCCGGAGCCGACAGCCTCCCGGATCTCGTCGATCTTGGCATCGCGGAATCCGGCCATGGTCCAGTCCCCGGCGCAGCCGCAGATATGGCGCGCGAAGTTGGCGAGCAGCTTGCCGCCGTCGGGGGTGTGCACCACCTCCGGGTGGAACATCAGGCTGTAGCGTTTCGCCGCTTCGTTGGTGGCGATGGCGAACGGCGCTCCTTCGGAGCGGGCGACCACCTGAAAGTCGGGCGCCAGGCTCTCTACGCGGTCGCCATGGCTCATCCATACCTGATGCTTTTCGCCGACCGACCATAGCCCGTCGAACAGAGCGCTTTCCCCAATCACGTCGATGTACGCGCGGCCGAACTCCTTTTGGTCGGAGGTGACGACCTTACCGCCCAGCTGCTGGTGCAAGGTTTGCTGGCCGTAGCAGATGCCCAGCAGCGGCAGCCCGCTGTCGAAGATCGCCCGCGGTGCGCGCGGGCTGTCCTCCAGCGTAACCGACGCTGGTCCGCCCGAGAAGATCACGCCCTTGGGCCGCATCCGCTCAAAGGCAGCGCCGGCGGCGTTGAAGGGCACGATCTCCGAATAGACGCCCGCTTCCCGGATGCGGCGCGCGATCAGCTGGGTGACCTGGCTGCCAAAGTCGACGATGAGGATGGATTCTGCGGGTTGGACCGTCATGGCCGAGCCGATAGCCATTCCTGTCGTGGTGTAAAGTTCGCCGGGGTTGGCATTGCGGCGGAACCGCTCGGTCGCCATCTCGTCTGCCGACCATGCGCTCCAGAGCCTTTTTCATTGCAGCTTCAGCGCTGCTGCTAGCCGCTTGCGGGTTTGGGGGCGGTCCGACCATTTCCGCCGAAGATCGTGCCGCTGGGGCTGAAGCGCATCCGCAATTGCTAGCCGAGTTCGGCGGTGAGTATCGCGGCGAGGAAGCCGCCTATCTGCGGCGGCTCGGCAGCCAGTTCGCCAAGGCGGCGGACCTCGACGGACAATGCACGTTCACCCTCGTCAACAGCGATGTCGTCAACGCCTTCGCGGTGCCCGGCTGCTACATCTACGTCACCCGCGGTCTGATGGGGATCGTCAACAGCGAGGCCGAGCTTGGCGCCGTGCTCGCCCATGAGGTTGGCCATATCGTCGGCAAGCATTCGCAGCGCCAACAGCGGCGCTCACTGTGGCGAACGCTCGGCGTGATCGCGGTTCAAGTGCTGACAGGTTCGGAGCGCCTGAGCCAGATCGCGGGCGCCGCCGCGGGTTATTTCACGCTGCGCTACTCGCGCGGGCAGGAATATCAGGCCGATGACCTCGGGCTGAAGTTCCTGCGCGCCGCCGGCTATGATCCTTACGCCTCGGTCGACATGCTCGAGGCACTCGGGCGGCAGGAGCAATATATGGTGCGCACGCGCGGTCGCGACCAGGCACGCAGCATCCCCGAATGGGCGCGCACCCACCCGCTGACCGAGAACCGCATGCAGCGCGCGCGCGAAGGCGCTGCGGCCACGGGGGTTCAGCCTGACCGGCTGCCCGAGCACGAGCTGCGCTACATCGCCGAGGTCGACGGCCTGCTCTACGGCGACGATCCCGAGCAGGGCTTCGTCATCGGCCGCGCTTTTGCTCACCCGGTGATGCGGATCGCTTTCGAGGCCCCGGCGGGCTTTACGCTCACCAACAGCCCGCAGGCGATCCTGATCGAAGGGCCCGACGGCATGCGCGGCGAGTTCGGCGGCGGGGCGATGCCGCCGGGCGGGCTGGAGGCCTACACGGCCACGGCGCTGCGCCAGCTTCTCGGCGACGCGCCCGTGGAGCAGGGGGTGGTCGAAGCCGTGCGGGTCAACGGACTGCCGGCGCTGATCACCCAGGCGACCGTTGCGGCGCAGCAGGGGAGCGTCGCCCTTTCCATTGCGGCTTACGGCGCCGGGCCCGATGCCTACCACTTCATCATGCTGTCGAGCCCCGAGGCGGCGGCGCCCCCGGCCCTGGCGCAATTGTTCGCCTCGTTCCGGCTGATCGACGAAGCGGAGGCGCGCAGCCTGCGCCCGCGCGTCATCGATTCCCTGCGCGCCGCTCCCGGCGACACCGTCCAGACGCTGGCGGCACGAATGGCTGGCGACAACAAGCTCGAGCATTTCCTGATGCTGAACGGCCGCCGCGCCGACCAGCCGATCCGCCCTGGCGAGCCGGTCAAGCTCGTCACCTGGGCCGCGGGCCGGACATAAAGAAATGCGCCGGGCTCTCGCGAACCCGGCGCATCGCTGTTCCCTAAACTAGAACCGCTTAGTAGCGGCGATAGCCATAGGCGGCATACGGATCGTTCGGCACGTAGCCGTTCGAATAGCCGTTGTTGTAATTGTACCCGTAGTTCTGTTGTGCCCGGTCGACATCGATGTCGGTGATGAAACCGCGATAGTCGGTGCTGCACTTGAACGTCAGGTCGATGTTGTTGTTGGCATAGCCGTAGCCCGCGCTGCGGCCGCTGTTGGCGACACCGCGGACGGTGATTCCGCCACGCGAACGGGGCTCGACCCGGCTGATTCCGAGCACTCGAGCGCCGCCGCCCGCATATCCGTTATACCCGCCGTAGCCACCATAGCCGCCACCGTAGCCGTAGTTGCTTTGCAGGCGCGCCTGGACCGCGTTGACGCACTGGCCGACCACCGCCTGCTGATTGACGCCATATCCACCGCCGTAGCCGCCGGCATATCCACCGCCGTAGCCGCCGGCATATCCACCGCCGTAGCCACCGCCGAGCACCTGGTTGATCACCTGTCCGACAACGTTGCCGCCATAGCCGTAGCCCGGATAATATTGCGCGGCAGCGGGCGCCGCACTGACCAGCGCGGCGGCAGCAACACCACCCGCAGCAATCTTCATCAAAGCCATCATGGCCAATCTCCTAAAAACGCAAACTCCCGGTTCGCACGACTCAACGCACGGGGAGATGTTTCAGGTACCTATGGCAATACAACTGCAGCGGTACTGAACCGCGCGTTTGCTGCGGTTCACATAGCTGCCAGCTTGCATGGGCGTTTGCGATCGCGCCTCAGGCGTCTTCGAACGCTTCGTCGGTCATCACCGGACCGGAGTCCTGGCCCTTGGCCGTGACGTCGCGGTCGACGAACTCGATGATCGCGATCGGCGCCGCATCCGACATGCGGATACCCGCCTTGACGATGCGGGTGTAGCCGCCGTCCCGGCCAGCATATCGCGACGCGAGGACGTCGAACAGTTTGACCAGCTGGGCATCGTCCATCAGCCGCGACTGCGCCAGGCGGCGGTTGGACAGCCCGCCGTGCTTGGCCAGGGTAACCAGCTTCTCGACGTAGGGGCGCAGCTCCTTCGCTTTGGCGAGGGTGGTGGTGATCTGCTCGTGCTTGATCAACGCCGCCGCCATGTTGCGAAACAGGGCCGCACGGTGGCTAGAGGTACGCTGAAGCTTACGATGGCCAACGCGGTGGCGCATGGGTTAGTCCTTTCGTTCGTCGGGAGCCCGTTCTAGGTAGCTCCGGCCAGGCGGTTCTTGGGGGGACCGCCCTTACCCCGCAAAGCAATCAGCGAGCGCAAGGCCCCGCCGGACGCGGTGGCCTCAAGCGGAAATCCGCTCTCCAGTCAAGGTTTCCCGCCGCCGCCAGCTGCTTACGGCAAGGCGCGCGACCAGCGGCGCCAGCGCCGGATGGCTCGACCTGTGATAGATCGAATTCGCTTCCAGCTCCCGGCCCAATCTGCGATGCGCTTCGCCAAGCGAGTGGTACGGCAGGCCTGGGAGCAGGTGGTGCAGCGCGTGGTAGCGCAGTCCAACCGGCGCCCACAGCACCGGCAGCGTCGCCGGCGGGGGCACGTTGACGCTGTCGAGATACTGGGCCGTGACGCTCATCGCCTCGCCCTCATTTTCCCACAGGTGCGCGACCAGGGTGCGCACCTGGTTGAGGAACATGACGCCGGAAGCCACCGCAAGGAACGTAAGGAAGGCGCCAAGCGGGACAACGCCTGTTGCGACCAGGGTCAGCAGGGTAATGGACCACAGGCTGCAGGCCGTCTCCAGCACCGCCCAATCGCGCGCGAACTTGCCTTCGGGGGCCGGACGGCGGAACTGTGGATTGATCTGCAGCCCGGAATAACGGGCGACCACGACAACGCGCAGCCGGCGCGAGAGCAGCGACAAGGGCGCCAGTACGGCAAAGCGGAACAGCAAGCCAAGGGGCGCAAGCGCCGCGGCGACCAGAAAGACGGGCAGCGTCCACGGCCTCATCAGCGCCAGCGGGAGGTATTCGGGGTCGTTGGCCGTTCCATAATAGCGCTTCGCGTGATGCTGGTTGTGGACGCCCTCGTAGAGGAACGACGGCACCAGCAAGGGCACGCCAATGAGCATGTTCCAGGCGAGGCGGAAACCGCGGACCGCACCGCTCTTGATGTGCGTCAGCTCGTGGATGAACGATCCCGCGCGGTAGAGTGCAAGCACGGCAACGATGCCCGCCGTGACTGCTGGAACAGTCGAGTTGGCCGCCATTGCCGCGAACAGCGCCAGGTAGCCGATCAGTGCCGACGCGCCGAGGTCGGCCCAGTAGATGCGGGCATGGGGAACGTTGAGGTCGCGCGTGACATTGGCGGCTACACGGAGCATCGCCGCATCGTCGTTGATGGGCGTCACTACCGCCGGGCCATGCGGCTGCGGAATGGCGGTCGCGCTTTCGCGCTTCAGGATTGCGGTATGCTTCATGGGTTCTGCCGAAATCGGGGGGTTGCACGGAGATAGTGGCGTCATCGTGGCGACACAATGAACGGGGTGGCCAACTGGCGCCCCTTCGGCAGACCGGCTAGCCAACAGCCATGAACGCCGCCGCCGTGACCGTCCGTCCCGTCCAGACTAAAGCGGACCGGAAGGCGTTCGTCGACTTGGCATGGCAGGTCTACCAGGACGACCCCGCCTGGGTGCCGCCGCTCAAGGATGAAGTGCATGGGCTGATCACGCCGGGCAGGAACCCGTGGTTCGAGCATGCCCGCGCGCAATTGTGGCTGGCGGAGCGCGACGGCCAGCCCGTGGGCCGGATCAGCGCGCAAGTTGATGACTTGGTACTCACGCACATGGGCGCGGGCACCGGCCAGTGGGGCATGTTCGAAGCCCTGGACGCCGACGCGGCGGCGGCGCTGATCGGGACCGCCGAGCAATGGCTGGGCGATCAGGGCATGGCACGTGCGCTCGGGCCGTTCAGCCTCTCGATCTGGGACGAACCGGGCCTCGAGATCGAAGGCTTTGCGGAAGCGCCGACGGTGATGATGGCCCACCATCGGCCGGAGTACCGGCGTTGGATCGAGGCGGCCGGGCACGCCAAGGCCAGGGACCTGCTGACCTACGAAGTTGACATCGCCCACTGGTCCGACCTGATGATCGACCGCCTGGTCAAGGCCGGCGAGCGCAGCGCCCGCATTCGCATCCGCAAGGTCGACAAGTCGCGCTTCACTCAGGAAGCGGAGATCATCCTCAACCTGCTCAACGACGCCTGGTCTGGCAATTGGGGCTTCGTGCCGCTGACCGAGAGCGAGATCGCCTACGCCGGCAAGAAGCTAAAGCCGATCATCTACGAGGATCTGGTGCGGGTCGCGGAATATGATGGGGAGCCCGTCGCGTTCATGATCACCCTACCAGACATCAACGAGCTGATCCGCGACCTCGATGGCCGGCTGGTCCCGTTCGGCTGGGCCAAGCTGCTGTGGCGGTTGCGCAAGCCCAGGGTGCGGCGCGCGCGCGTCCCGCTGATGGGCGTCGCGAGCAAGCTGCACGGCACCCGTATCGCCTCCCAACTCGCCTTCATGCTGATCGAGCACACCCGCCGCGCCTGCGTCGCCAAGTTCGGCATCGAAACGGGCGAGTTCGGCTGGATCCTCGAGGACAACAAGGGAATGCTGTCGATCGCCGAGCTGCCCAGCGCGCGGGTCAATCACCGTTACCTGGTGTACGAAAAAGCGCTGAGCTAGTTCAGTTCCACCCAGGTCGGCGCGTGATCCGACGCTTTCTCCTCGCCCCGTGCCCAGCGGTCGACGCCGGCGTCGCGCAGGCGGTCGGCGGCTTCTGGGGACAGCAGCAGGTGGTCGAGGCGGAAGCCGAGATCGCGCTGCCAGCAGCCCGCAGTGTAGTCCCAGAAGGTGTAGAGCTTGGGCTCGTCCGGGTGCAGCGCCCGGAGGGCGTCGGTCCAGCCCTGGTGGAGTATCCGCCGCCACACGGCCCGCGTTTCCGGCTGCATCACCGCGTCGTGCGCCGTGCCAGCCGGTGAAAAGACGTCGCGGTCCTCAGGCACTGCGTTCCAATCGCCGGCCAGCACGACCGGTCGCTCCAACTCCAGCAGCTCGGCAGCGTGTGCGCACAGCCGCTCCATCCAGCGAATCTTGTAGCTGAACTTTTCGGTGCCGACCGGATTGCCGTTGGGCAGGTAGATAGAGCCAACCACCAGGCCCGCCACCTCCGCCTCGATGTAGCGGCTGTGGATGTCGTCAGGATCGCCCGGTAGGCCGACGCGGCACAACTCCGGCGTATCCCCCCGCGCCAGAACCGCGACGCCGTTGAAGCCCTTCTGCCCGTGCCAGACGGCGCCGTAGCCCGCCGCCTCGATGTCGGCGATCGGCAGCGATTCATCGGCGCACTTGAGTTCCTGCAGGCAGACGACGTCCGGCTTTTCGCGCTCGAGCCATTCGAGCAAGCGCGGCAGGCGCGCGCGGATGCCGTTAAGGTTGTATGTCGCGAGTTTCATGGCCTCGCCCTAACCATTCGTCCCGAGCGAAGTCGAGGGGCGGCTAGACCGAGAAGCTGGACCCGCAGCCGCAGCCTGATTGGGCGTTGGGATTGGTCACCTTGAACGCAGCGCCGCCGAGATCCTCGACGAAATCGACGGCCGAGCCCTTTACCAGTTCCAGGCTCATTGGATCGACCACCAGTTGCACGCCGTCGGTCTCGGCAATTGCGTCCTCGCCAGCCGCCTGGTCGGCAAGCTCGAACTTGTAGGTGAAGCCGGCGCAACCGCCGCCGTCGACGGCGAGCCTGAGGATCGCGGGCTTGTCCTGCCGCGCGGCGATCCAGGCGACGCGTTTGGCCGCGCTACTCGTCAGGCTGATCTGGGGCTCGCTCACCCGAGCGAGATAGGGTCGCGTAAGCTAGGCGGCAAGCTTAGCGCTTGGCCGCGCTCGGTCCGCCGAGAGCCAGCGATTCCATCGGCGCGGCGCTGGCCTTCTTCTGCATCGCCAGCACGTAGTCGGTCGACTTCATGAAGGGGATCGGGTTCACGGCGCGGCCGTCGATGCGCACTTCGTAGTGGAGGTGGCTGCCGGTCGAGCGGCCGGTCGAGCCCATGCGGCCGATGACCTGGCCGCGGGTGACGCGCTGCCCGGCACCAACCGCCATTGAGGCAAGGTGGCCGTAGCGGGTTTCGATGCCGCGCCCATGCTCGATCTTGACGAGGTTGCCATAGCCGCCGTTGTTGTACCCGGCAGTCGTCACCACGCCATCGGCAGTGGCGTAGATCGGCGTTCCGACCGGGCCCGACAGATCGATTCCGGCGTGCATTGCGGCGCCGCCCTTGAACGGGTCGGAGCGAACGCCGTAGCCGGAGGTGAATGCTGCGGTCCTGACCGGCTTGTCGGACGGGACCGAGATGACGCCGTCCTGCAGCGAGTCGAGCTTCTTCCAGCTGTTGAACAGCGCCTTGAAGGTCGCGTTGCCGGCGCTTTCGAGCGGGCCGCCGCGAGCAGCAGTGGCATCGGTCGACGGGAAGAAGCCGAGGCGGCGAAGCGAGGCGGCGTCGATGTCCGCGTCCTGCAGCGCCGCTGCCAGCGCCAGCTGGCGCTGCTCGATCAGCACCACGCGGCGCTCCGTCTCGGCGGTGAGCTCGGCCAGCTTGGCCGAATAATCGCCGTCGCCCGACGCGGTAACGATTACGGCAGCTGCCGGAGCCGGAGCCGGAGCCGGAGCCGGAGCGACCAGCCGCGCAACGGCGTAGGACGACCAGGTGACCAGCGCCATGAGCAGTGCAAGGGCAAGCAGTTGAAGCGAGGCAGAGACGCGGAAGCGACGCAGTTTGGAACCGTCGTGGACGAAGAGATCGCGATCCCTAAACAGCCCGGTAGCCGTCGCCAGAACTTGCGTCATAGAACCCCTCGCTCCAAACCTCGACGCCGCGCATCGATCTGCGCGGTCGCATGAACATCATCGTTGCAGGAGCTCCCCAGCCCCCTGTCTTCCCGGCGGTTGCCCGCCCCCGGTGACAGAAGGAGAGACTGACCCCGGTTGGTTAACAAACTCAACAGCAGGTTCCGCCCGGCGGGACGAACCGCCGAACTTGCGCGGTGAAGCGTTCAAAATCGGCGGATCACGAGACAGATTCGAGCAAATTCAAGCCGTTGTGCACTGCAGCACGCGATTCTTTCGCGGGCCGGTTGCGCATGGGCGAACAGCCGTTAAACCCCGCCGCGGGCCACGCCGTCCCAACGCGGCGCGAGCTCTCTGCGAGGAGAGTGTTATGGTTGAACGTCCCGTGGTGCGTCCGGCGCGCCCGTATTTTTCGTCCGGTCCGTGCGCGAAGCCGCCCGGCTGGAGCCCCCAAGCCCTCGATACAGCGGCGCTCGGCCGCTCACACCGCGGAGCGATCGGTAAGGCCAAGCTGCAGGACGCGATCTCGCGAACCCACGCGCTGCTCCGTCTGCCTGCCGACTACAAGCTCGGGATCGTTCCCGCATCCGACACCGGAGCGGTCGAGCTGGCCTTGTGGTCGCTGCTCGGGCCGCGCCCGGTGACGATGCTAGCGTGGGAGAGCTTCGGCGCCACCTGGGTCAGCGACGTCGCCAAGCAGCTCAAGCTCGATGCCGAGGTGCGCACCGCGGCTTATGGCGCCCTGCCCGAACTCGGCGGCACCGACCCGGCGAGCGACGTCGTGTTCACCTGGAACGGAACCACCAGCGGCGTCCGGGTGCCGAATGCCGACTGGATCGCCTCGGACCGGACCGGCCTCACCATTTGCGACGCCACTTCGGCCGCCTTCGCGCAGGACATCGACTGGCGAAAGATCGATGTTGGCACCTTCAGCTGGCAGAAGGCGCTTGGCGGCGAGGCCGCGCATGGCATTCTGGTGCTCAGCCCACGTGCCGTGGAGCGCCTCCAGCGCGAGCCGGCCCCCCGCCCGCTGCCCAAGATCTTCCGCTTGACCAAGGACGGCAGGCTGATCGACGGCATCTTCAAGGGCGAGACGATCAACACGCCATCGATGCTGTGCGTCGAGGACTGGCTGTTTGCGCTGGACTGGGCCGAGGGCGTGGGCGGCCTCGACGCGCTCATCGCCCGCGCTGACGCCAATGCCGCCGCGCTCGACGGATGGGTCCGGGGCACCGGCTGGATCGAGCACCTTGCCACCGATCCAGCGATCCGATCCAATACTTCGGTCTGCCTGCAATTCGCCGACCGCTCCAACATCGAGGCGAACGGGGCCAGGCAGAAGGCGCTGGTGAAGCTGCTCGAAGCCGAGGACGCGGCCTACGACGTCGGTGCCTACCGAGACGCCCCGCCCGGCCTTCGCGTTTGGTGCGGAGCGACAGTCGACACCGCCGATATCGAAGCTCTCGGGCCGTGGCTGGACTGGGCCTGGGCGGAGACTAGCTCCTGATCACCGCTGAGTCCTGCTTAAGGCAATCATATGAACCAACTCAAAGTGCTCATTTCCGACAAGATGGATGCCAAGGCGGCGGCGATTTTCCGCGAGCGCGGGATCGCCGTCGACGAGAAGGCGGGCCTAACCCCGGACGAGCTCAAGGCCATCGTCGGCGACTACGATGGGCTGGCGATCCGCTCCGCGACCAAGGTCACTGCGGCAGTTCTCGACGCCGCTTCTCGGCTCAAGGTCGTCGGACGCGCCGGGATAGGGGTCGACAACATAGAAATCCCCGCAGCGACCGCTCGCGGCGTCGTCGTCATGAATACGCCGTTCGGCAATTCCATCACCACTGCCGAGCATGCCATCGCGCTGATGTTCGCCCTCGCCCGCCAATTGCCGGAGGCCGACGCGTCGACCCAGGCCGGCAAGTGGGAAAAGAACCGCTTCATGGGGGTCGAGGTCACCGGCAAGAGCCTCGGCCTGATCGGCGCCGGCAACATCGGCTCGATCGTTGCCAGCCGCGCACTGGGCCTGCGCATGAAAGTCGTCGCCTACGACCCATTCCTGACGCCCGAGCGCGCGCTTGAACTCGGGATTGAAAAGGCCGAGCTGGACGAGCTGCTCGCCCGCGCCGATTTCATCACACTCCACACGCCGCTCACCGACCAGACCCGCAACATCCTCTCGCGCGAGAACCTCGCCAAAACGAAGCCCGGAGTGAGGATCGTTAACTGCGCCCGCGGCGGGCTGATCGACGAAGCGGCGCTGAAGGACGGGCTCGACAGCGGTCACATCGGCGGCGCCGCGCTCGACGTGTTCGCCAAGGAGCCCGCGCAGGATTCGCGGCTGTTCGGGACGCCCGGCTTCATCTCGACGCCGCATCTTGGCGCCTCCACTAGCGAGGCCCAGGTCAACGTTGCCATCCAGGTCGCCGAGCAGATGAGCGACTTCCTGCTGCTGGGCGGCGTCAGCAATGCTATCAACGTGCCGTCGCTGTCGGCCGAAGAAGCGCCGCGGCTGCGCCCGTACATGGCGCTGGCCGAGAAGCTCGGGCGGCTGGTCGGGCAGATCGTCGGCGAGGAGGTGCGCTCGGTCGATGTCGAGGTGGAAGGCGCCGCTGCCGAGCTCAACATGAAGCCCATCACCGGCGCCGTGCTGGCGGGGCTGATGGGCACCTATTCGCAAAGCGTGAACATGGTGAACGCGCCATTCCTTGCGAAAGAGCGCGGGCTCGACGTCCGCGAAATCCGCCACGATCGCGAGGGCGACTACCATACGCTTGTCGCGGTGAACGTCGGCACGCCTCAGGGGGTGCGACGGGTGGAGGGCACGCTCTTCGGCAATCGCGCGCCGCGGCTGGTGAAGATCTTCGACATCCCGGTCGAGGCGGAGCTTGCCGGGCAGATGATCTACATCGTCAACACCGACGAGCCGGGGTTTATCGGCGCGCTGGGCACCAGCCTGGGTGAGAACGGGATCAACATCGCGACCTTCAACCTGGGTCGCCGCATGGGGGCGGGCGAAGCGGTGGCGCTGGTGGCGGTGGACGACCCGATCACGCCGGAATTGGCGGGTCAGCTGCGGGAGCTGCCCGGCGTCCGCGAAGTCGTGCCGCTAAGCTTTTAGCTGCTCAACGGCAGTAACGCGCAAGGAACCTTTCTACAGCTGGCGTGGCGCGATCACCAGACAGGCCCAGATAAGTGCGCTCGTCGCTCGAGCTGAAACGGGGCAGCGTCTCGTGCTCGATCGTCCGGCCTGCCCCGCGGACGGCCAGGATAAAGGGATTAGCCCGGACCTGCTGCTGGCGATCGCTAGCATCGGTGATCACCAGGGTCTGCTGCATCGACGCTGCTCTGGCGAGTGGCGACAACGTCGAGCCCGCTTCAGTGTCGCGAGCAAACAGGCTACGGGCGATGTAAGTGTCCGGTCTGGCCGGATCGAGGTTCATCGGCCCCAACAAGAGCGTCCCGCATACGGTCGGCGGTGCCGCACCGTTCGCAGCAAGCCTCTGCCGGTCTGCCGACAGCAGCGCAGCGAGCAATGCGCCCTCGCCGCTTCCAAAGAGCACTACACGGTTAGGATCAAACGCGCCCCGTCCGCCGATCGCCCGCAACTGCGCGAACTGCTCCCCGACTTGCATGGCGGAGACAGTTGGGGGTTGTTTGCGCGCGCGGTCACCGCGCCATTCGATAACGCCGAGGGCGTATCCCTGATCGTAGAGAAAGCGCGCGAAGTGCCCGCTGAAACCCGAACCACCGGTACCTGGTGCAGCGGGGACTGCTAGGATCATCGGGCGGCCGGGTTTCTCGACCCAGTGAAGATAGGCATTGTCCGGCAGGCGCTTCCACTTCCACTGCAGCGGGGTCGCCGGAGCTGGTCCGTATTGGTCGGCCGTGTCGGGTGCAAATTGCGCGACAGCGGGATGAGTGTGGGCAAAACCCAGCATCAGTAACACGAACATACGGAAACGCATGGGCACCCCAACTCGGCAGCGACTCGCCAGCCGATCCGGAGCCTATCCCGAACTCGCGCCGCCGGGCGACGTGCATCTGACCCGTTGGTGTTAGGGCTTTTTCTCGCTGCGCATCTGCTCGGTGCGCGCGGCGCGTTCGGCCATCCGGCTCCACGCGTCTTCTGCCCGGAGGCAGCGATCGCGAACATTGTCGAGCACCGCCGAATCCGCGTCCGCCCGGGCCTGGGCGGCGCGATCGAGATAGAATTGCAATTGCGTGCTCATGAAGCTCCGGGGAAGCGCCGGGCGGGTTCCTCCCGCCCGGCGTGAGGAAGGCTTAAGCGTCGACGGCCTGCAGGTTGACGGCCTTGGTCTTGCCGCGCTGGTCCTCTTCCAGGTCGTAGTTGACGCGCTGGTTCTGTTGCAGAGTCCGCAGGCCGGCGCGTTCCACCGCGGTGATGTGGACGAACGCGTCCGTTCCGCCGTCATCGGGGCTGATGAAGCCGTAGCCTTTGGAGTCGTTGAAAAATTTTACGGTGCCGACTGGCATGCTTGTATTCCTTCTTGCTTCGGCGCCCCGACAACCGGTTCGCCGCGCTGCGAGAGGCCAAGAGAAGGAATGAGGAGCCGCAAAGCGCCCTTAGGGTCCGTCCGTTTGCGACTAGTAGCCTCGCTTACATAGCCGTGGCGGAGCAGGAATGTAAGTGCATGCCGCAGCCTAGACGCATTGGCGCTTGACCCGTAGGAGCGCGTGGGGCGCGTTCAGCAGGGAAACAAAGTGGCAAATGTGACGGTCATCGGCGCCCAATGGGGCGACGAAGGCAAGGGCAAGATCGTCGACTGGCTGGCCAGCCGCGCCGACATGGTGGTGCGCTTCCAGGGCGGCCACAATGCCGGTCACACGCTGGTGGTCGGCGAACAGACCTACAAACTATCCCTGTTGCCGAGCGGGATCGTGCGCGGCACGCCGTCTGTCATCGGCAACGGCGTCGTGCTCGACCCTTGGGCGCTCAAGGCCGAGATCGAGACGTTGTCGGGCCAGGGCGTGAAGGTCAGCCCCGAAGTGCTGATGATCGCCGAAACCTGCCCGCTGATCCTGCCGATCCATCGCGACCTCGACGGCCTGCGCGAGGACGCGTCGGGCGCCGGGAAGATCGGCACCACGCGGCGCGGCATCGGCCCCGCATACGAGGACAAGGCCGGCCGCCGCGCCATCCGCGTCTGCGACCTAGAGCATCTCGACGAGCTTGATCCGCTGCTCGACCGTTTGTGCGCGCACCATGATGCCCTGCGGGCGGGCTTCGGCGAGCCGCCGGTCGACCGCGAGCGGCTGCGCCGCGACCTGGCGGAGATCGCCGACTTCGTCCTTCCCTTCGCCAGGCCCGTGTGGCGCGACCTCGACGTTGCGCTGCGCGGCGGCAAGCGCATCCTGTTCGAAGGCGCGCAGGGCGTGCTGCTCGACGTCGATCACGGCACCTACCCGTTCGTGACCTCGTCCAACACGGTTGCGGGCACCACCGGCAGCGGCAGCGGCATCGGCCCGTCGGGCGCCGGCTTCGTGCTCGGCATCGTCAAGGCGTATACAACCCGCGTTGGCTCCGGCCCCTTCCCGACCGAGCTCGAGGACGAGACCGGCCAGCGCCTGGGCGAGCGCGGACATGAATTCGGCACCGTCACCGGCCGCCGCCGCCGCTGCGGCTGGTTCGACGCCGTGCTGGTGCGGCAGGCGCTCGCGGTGTCCGGCGTCACCGGCGTCGCCCTGACCAAGCTCGATGTACTCGACGGCTTCGGGACGGTGAAAATCTGCACCGGCTACCGCATCGGCGGCCGCGAGTTCGACTACCTGCCGCCGCACGCTGCCGACCAGGCTCGGGTGGAGCCGGTCTACCAGGAGGTCAAAGGCTGGGCCGGGTCGACCCGAGGTGCCCGCAGCTGGGCCGACCTCCCCGCCCGCGCGATCAAATACGTCCGCCGGGTCGAAGAATTGATCCGCTGCCCGGTCGCGCTGGTGAGTACCAGTCCGGAACGAGAGGATACGATCTTGGTGAGGGATCCGTTCGCCGGGTGACCGTCACTCCCGCGAAGGCGGGAGCCCATCTCCCAACGTCTTCAACCGCATGGATGGCTGCATTTCGAACCCAAAATCGACTCTTAGAGCCCTCCAGTCTGCGTTCGATTCCTCAATCAACCGCACTTTCCAAGCGCGATTCCATTTCTTGATTCGCTTCTCCCGAACGATCGCGGACTCCATCATTTCGTGCGCTTCGAACCAGACCAGCCGCTTAACGCCGTACTTGCTCGTGTAGCCGCAATGGAATTCTTCCCGATGCTTCCAGAGGCGACCCGGCAGGTCGCTCGTCACCCCTGTGTACAGCGTGCCGTTGCGGTGACTGGCGAGGATATAGACGGCAGGTTCGCGACTTCGACGCAATTCGAGGCCTCGGGAGATGGGTGCCCGCCTGCGCGGGCATGACGAGAGAAACCCTAAACCGTCGCAATATCCGGGGCGTCTTCGGCTTTCATGCCGACAACATTGTATCCCGCATCGACGTGGTGGATCTCGCCCGTGACACCGCTGGCGAGGTTTGACAGCAGGTAAAGTGCCGCCCCGCCGACATCCTCGATCGTGACATTCCGCCGCAGCGGCGAGTTATATTCGTTCCACTTCAGGATGTAGCGGAAATCGCCGATGCCGCTGGCCGCCAGCGTCTTAATCGGTCCCGCGGAGATGCCGTTGACGCGGATGCCCTCGGGCCCGAGGTCCATAGCGAGATATTTGACGCTGCTTTCGAGCGCTGCCTTGGCAACGCCCATCACGTTGTAGTGCGGGATCACCTTTTCCGCGCCGTAGTAGGTCAGCGTCACGATCGAGCCACCCGGCTTCATCATCGCCCGTGCCCGCTGGGTAACCGCGACGAAGCTGTAGACCGAGATGTTCATGGTCATCAGGAAATTGTCGACGCTGGTGTCGACGAACTTGCCGCGCAGTTCGTTCTTGTCGGAATAGCCGATCGCGTGGACCAGGAAGTCCAGCTGCCCCCAGCGGTCGCGGAGCTGGGCAAAGGCCGAGTCCAGCGCGTCCAAGCTGCTGACGTCGCAATCGATCAGGAAGTCCGAACCAACCTGTTGGGCGAGCGGGCGGACGCGCTTCTCGAGCGACTCTCCCTGGTACGAGAAAGCGAGCTCCGCGCCCTGGTCGGCGAGTGCCCTGGCAATTCCCCACGCGAGCGAGCGATCGTTGGCGAGGCCCATGATCAGCCCCCGCTTGCCGTGCATCAATCCCGTCAAAGTTGCGGTCCCCCTGATTCCAGCGCCGGCTCGACATCCTCGCCGGGCTGCGGCTCCTCGACCTCCAACTCGTCGGTGTAGGGGCCGGTATAGACTTCACCCTTTAGCGCGGTGGCGCCGCTCTCCGCCAGCGCGGCGTTCAATTCCGCACCCATCACCACGCCAAGCCCGACCACGAAGAAGAACAGCAGCGCGATCATGATGCCGGCCAGACTGCCGTAGGTCAGGCTGTATCCACCCACCCAGCCGATCGCGAGCGGCAGCAGCTCGACCGTGCCCAGCCACCATCCGGTGATCAGCAGCGCTCCCGGCCATTTGCGGCAGCCGGACCGCCGGTAGCGCGATGGCGTCAGCGCGTAGAACAAGGTGTAGACGGTCAGAAACAGGGCCGCGGCGGGGATTACGCGGAAGAACTCGAACGTGCCGATCACTTCGTCCGAGATCGGGAACCAGCGCTCGACCGCCGCCTGTACCGAGCTCAGCGCGACGCTGGCAGCAAAGGCGAACATCAGCAGCACGACCGAGCCCATGATCATGGCAATGGACGCCAGCCGATATTCCCAGAACGGCGCGCTGTATTTCACGCCGTAAGCCCGCCGTAGGATATCGCGGACGGTCTCGACGAAGCTCGCTGCCGTCCACAGCCCCACCAGCGCGCCAAACCACAACAAAGGTCCGGTGCGGGCGGTCAGCACTTCCTCGATCGGCGCCCGCAAGGTCATGGCGACATCGGCCGGCAGTTCGGCCAGGATCGTGGCGACTGTCTTCTGCCCGTCCTCGCCGCGGCCGAACAGCTGCGCCACGGCTGCGGCCAGGATGAAAAACGGGAACAGCGCCAGGATCGAGAGGTACGCGAGGTTGCCAGCGTGAATAAAGCCGTCGTTGTAAACGCCCACGGCGATCCGCTTGGTCACCTCCCAAGGCGTTTGGCGCGGCTTAAGCCGTTCTTCCACGATGGTGCCGAACGCCGCCCGCATCCTGGCGAGGCGCTTGCGTCTGGCTTCCGGTGACTGGGGGGAAACGTCTCTCATTCAGCAGCAGGGCTAAACCCCGAGGGAAGCTCGAGGGTTGCCGCCGCCGGTCCACGTTTCGGCGAATCGCTGCAAGGCCGCGTCATCGGACGGCAGATCGATCTCCAGCGTCACTAGCTGGTCACCGCGCTTGCCGTCCTTGCCCGTAAAGCCTCGCCCTTTCAGGCGAAGTATCTTGCCGGACGTCGTACCCTTGGGAACGGTCAGCATCACCGGACCCTCGGGCGTGGGCACCCGGACCTTGGCGCCGAGCACGGCTTCGTTGAGCGTCACCGGCAGCGCCAGCCGGATGTCGGCACCCTCGCGGGTAAAATAGCGATGCGGCACGATCTCGACGCTGACGATGGCATCGCCGCGCCCACCGAGCCCCTCCTCGCCCTTGCCGGCAAGGCGAATCTTGGTCCCATCCTCCAGTCCTTGGGGAAGCTTGAGGTCAATCGACTTGCCGTCCGCCAGCATGATCCGCTGCGGTTTGAGCGCCACTGCATCCTCGAACGGCACCTTTAGCCGGTACGCGATGTCAGCGCCCTTCTGCGATGCGCGCGAGCGCTGTCGAAAACCGCCAAAGCCGCCGCCGGCATTGGGCCGTGCCCGCGAGCCGCCGGCCGCGCCGAACAGCCCTTCGAACAGGTCGCTGAGGTCGGCCGTGTCCCCGCCGACGTTGAAGTTCTCGAACCCTGGCGGCGGCCCGCCGCTTCCGCCCGGCCGCGCGCCGTTACCCGGCGAATAGCCGCCGAAACCGGCGCCGAACGGCATCTTGGGATTGCCCTCCTCGTCGATCTCGCCACGGTCGTAGCGCGCGCGCTTGTCCTTGTCGGACAATAAGTCGTACGCGTTGGTCACCTGCGAGAAGCGCTCGGCAGCCTTGGGATTGTCCGTGTTGCGGTCGGGGTGCAGCTGCTTGGCCAGGCTACGGTAAGCCTTCTTGATTTCTTCGTCGCTCGCTCCGCGCTTCACGCCGAGGCGTTGATACAAGTCGAGTGCCATCCATCATCCATGCAGCAACAGGATGTGCCTGACCAGATGGGTTGCGGGCCGCCTCCCTCCAAGCCTAATCGCAGGCCCCGATGAGCGACCCATTTCCCCTGTTCGACGCGTGGTTCGCCGAGGCGCAAGCAAGCGAAATCAACGACCCCGAGGCGATGGCGCTGGCCACTGCGGTTGCATCCGGCCAGCCCTCGGTGCGGATGGTGCTGCTGAAGGGGCACGGGCCCTACGGGTTCGTTTTCTACACCAATGGAGAAAGCGCCAAGGGCGAGCAGCTGCGGGCGAATGCTCAGGCGGCGCTGCTGTTCCACTGGAAATCGCTCCGCCGCCAGGTGCGAATCGAAGGGCCGGTCGAGCGGGTGTCGGATGGAGCCGCCGACGCCTATTTCGCGTCACGGGGACGGGACTCGCGGCTTGGCGCCTGGGCCTCCGACCAGTCGCGCCCGCTCGACAGCCGCGACAGGTTCGAGCAGCGCTTTGCCGAGATGGAGCAGCGCTTTGCCGGACAGGACGTCGCGCGACCGCCGCACTGGGGCGGGTTTCGCGTCGTGCCGAAGCGGATGGAGTTCTGGATGGACCGCCCGCACCGGCTGCACGAACGGCGCCTGTTCACGCGGTCGGGGGATGGTTGGACCGAAAGCTTGCTCTACCCGTGACCACCGCCGCCGTCGCCGCCAGCCACTCGCGCCACGCAACCCGGGCGGCGATCGCCAGCGTCGCCCTCGCGTTGCTGCTGCTGGTCGGCAAAGCCTGGGCAGCGTGGGAGACGGACTCAACGGCGATGCTCGCATCCCTGGCGGACACGGCCCTCGACGTGATCGCCAGCCTTACGACGCTGGCGGGCATCCGCATTGCCGCCATTCCCGCCGACCACGATCATCGCTTCGGCCACGGCAAGGCGGAAGCCCTTGTTGCGCTGGCGCAGGTGGCGCTGATCGTGGTCTCCGCCGCCGCCATCGCGTGGCACGCGGCCGACCAGCTCCGCACTGGGGAACAGACCCAGGCACTGGACCTCGGCGTTGCCGTGTCGCTGCTGGCAATCGCCGCCACCTTGGCCCTGCTGTGGTACCAGCGGGGCGTGATTGCCCGCACCGGCTCCGTCGCGATCAAGACCGACAACGTCCATTATACTTCGGATCTGCTCCTGAACGCCGCAGTGATCGTCGCGCTGGTGCTCGACCAGGTTGTCGAGATCCGGGGCGCCGACGCCGTGCTCGGCATCGCCATCGCCCTTTGGCTGCTGCTGAGCGCCTATCGTGCCTCGGCCGAGGCCGTGAACCAGTTGATGGACAAGGAATGGCCGGAGCATGAGCTGCGGGAGTTCCTGGCAGCCGCCTGTGCCTTTCCGGAGCTCAAAGGGCTGCACGATCTGCGCACTCGCAAAAGCGGCACCTTGCGCTTCGTCCAGTTCCACGTCTGGGTTCCGGCGGACTGGACGGTTCGGCAGGCCCACGACCGCCTCGACCCCATCGAGGAGCAGCTTCAGCACCGCTTCCCGGGCACCGAGATCCTGATGCACGTCGACCCGGAAGGTCAGGTGGACCGGGAAACCCTGCTCCCCTCCCAGCTGACGGAAAGCCCCCGATGAGTTCCATCCCCTTCTTCCAGGTCGACGCTTTTGCCGAACGTCCGCTGACCGGCAATCCGGCCGCCGTGATGCCGCTCGACCGCTGGCTAGACGACGAGCTCATGCAGGCCATCGCGGCCGAGAATAATCTCAGCGAAACCGCCTTCACTGTCCCCAGCGAGCGCGACGATGCCGATTTCGACCTGCGCTGGTTCACCCCGACCACCGAAGTGGAGATGTGCGGCCATGCGACGCTTGCGTCCGGGCACGTTCTTCTGACCGGGCAGCCGGTGCGCTTTTCGACCTGCTCCGGCATCCTGACCGTCAGCCGCAAGGACGACCTGCTCGAGCTCGATCTTCCGGCGCACCAGGTGGACACTGGCATCGAGCCCGGGCTGGTGGAAGCGCTCGGGGTCAAAGGCGAAAGCTTCCTCGGTCGCTCCGGCAACGGCTCCGCGATCGTCGTTCTGCCGGACGAGGCCGCCGTTCGAGCCGTCACGCCGGACTTCGCGCGCCTGCGGACGATAAACCGGCTGGTGATCGTTACCGCTCCGGGCGACCGTGAGGATATCGCCAGCCGGGTCTTCGCCGCCTATCATGGCATCGACGAGGATCCGGTGACCGGCTCCGCCCATGCCGCGTTGGTGCCGTTCTGGGCCGATCGCCTCGGCCGCGACGCGTTCACCGCGCTGCAGGCGAGCAGGCGCACGGGCCTGCTCCATTGCCGGCTGGAAGGCGACCGCGTCGTGCTCGGCGGGCCATGCCGCACGGTGATCGTCGGCAATTTCCAGCTTTGACCGGCCCGCCCGCTCCCCAGCTCGAGCGCCGGATCGGCCTGTGGGGCGCCGTGCTGCTGTCGTTCAACGGCGCGGTGGGGGCGGCCATATTCGCCTTGCCGGCGACGCTCGCCGCCGATTTCGGTGCATTCTCGCCCTGGCTGTTTCCCCTGATCGCCCTGGGCGCGCTGTTTGTCATCGTTCCCTTCTCGCGCAGCGTCGCCGCCTTTCCAGAGAGCGGCGGGCCGGCGGCCTACGGCCGCGCGTTTGGCCGCCTTGCGGGGTTTCAGCTTGGCTGGATCTACTACGCGTCGCGCGCCGCCGCCTTTGCCGCGAATGCCAATGTTCTGATCGCCTATCTCGGCCGCTGGATGCCCGCGCTCGAAGAAGGCGTTGCCCGGGCGCTTACCCTCATCCTGCTGTGCGCCGCGCTTGCCGTCGCCAACATCGTCGGCGTCGAGCGTGCAATGCGCCTGCTGGCGGGCTTCACCCTCCTCAAGGCGCTGCCCCTCGCCGTCGCCGCGATCGCAGCGCTGCTGCTGTTCGGGCCGATCCCCGCGGCGGGTGCAGCGCCGCCACTATCGGAGTTCGAAGCCGGCGCGCTGCTGGTCTTCTACGCCTTTGTCGGCTTCGAGAATTTAGTCGTGCCCGCCGGCGAGACCCGGCGGCCCGCGTCTACGCTGCCCCGAGCGATCTTCCTGACGATCGGCGCCACCACCCTGCTCTATTTCCTGGTCCAGCTCGCGTTTGTCACCGTCTTTCCGGACGGCGGGCCCAAGTCGGAAGCTCCGCTGATCGATCTCGGCGTACGGCTGGCTGGCCCGACCGGAGCCGTGCTGCTCACCATGGCGGCGATCGCGTCGCTCGGCGGCAATCTGCACGGGATCATGACAGCCGTTCCGCGCCTCACCTGGGCGATGGGCGAACGGCGCGACCTTCCGCGCTGGTTCGCCGCGGTTAGCGCAACCTACCGCACGCCGGCCAATTCGATCGTCTTCCTTGCGGTCGTGGCCGGACTGCTGGCGGTTAGCGGCAGCTTCGTCTGGCTGGCCGTGGTCAGCACGCTGGCCCGGATGATCATCTATTCGGTCACCATTGCCGCTTTGCCCCGCGCGCCCGAGCGGCCGCGACTCAACCTGCTGCATTGGCTGAGTGGTGCCGTGGGCATCGCCATTTGCATCTGGGCCGCCGCGCAAGCCGACGCCAAAGCGTGGCTGACCCTTGGCGCCCTGGCGCTCGCCGGCCTACTGCTGTTCGCCGCCGTCAACCGGCGCCGCTGATCTTCGCCTCTAGCGCATCGAGCAGCGGCAATTGGCTTGGCAGCATCATCGCGCGAGCCTCGTCCATGGCCATCCACCGCACTTCGGCAATTTCCGGAAAGCGTTGCCGGTGACCGCTGCGGGGCGGCCATTCGACTTCGAAGTCGTTGCTACGTGCCGTCTTCGGGTCGAGATCCCCTTCGAGCGCGAATGCCTCCACCACCTTGCCGCCGGTCTGCCGAATGGTGGCGAGCGGAAACGGCCCTTTGGTCAGCCGGGTCCCGGTTTCCTCCTCGAACTCGCGTAGCGCAGCCTCAGCTGGGGTCTCGCCGGGCTCGATGCCGCCTTTCGCGATCATCCACGCGCCAACGTCCTTGTTCCGCCAGAACGGCCCGCCCGGTTTGACCAGCAGCACCTCCAGCTGCCCGCGGGCCATGCGGAACAGCAGGATGCCCGCGCTAAGCGGCCGCGGCATCCACGGTCGCCGCGCTGTCGAGCGCAGTCTCGGCGATCCAGCCGCCGCCAAGCAGGCGCGTGCCTTCGTAAGTGACCGCCGCCTGACCGGGCGCAACGCCATATTCGGGCTCGGCAAACCGGAGCCAATCGCCGTCGCGCACCGCGGCGACCGGCGGCGCCAGCGAGCGCACCTTGACCGCTAGCTGCCGCTGCTCCTCGCCGATCCAGTTCCAGTCGGTGACTCGCATCGCCTCGACCGCCAGCGCCCGCCGCGGTCCGACCACCAGCCGCCGCTGCTCCGGCTCGATCCGCACGACATAGAGCGGCTCGCGCTGGCCGCCGACTTCGATCCCGCGCCGCTGTCCGACCGTGAAGTGGACGACGCCGCGATGGCTGCCAAGCACCCGCCCGGCGACATCGACGATCTCGCCCGGGGCTTCCGTCTCCGGCCGGATGCGCTTCACCAGCCCAGCATAATCGCCGTCCGGAACGAAGCAGATGTCCTGGCTGTCGGGCTTGGCCGCGACCGACAAACCGATCTCGGCAGCGATCGCCCGCACGTCGCTCTTCGGCAGATCGCCGATCGGGAAACGCAAAAAGTCGAGCTGCTCGCCCGTGGTGCCGTAAAGGAAATAGCTTTGGTCCCGCCGGAGGTCGGCACCTGCGTGCAGCTCGACCCGTCCACTGGTCACCAGGCGCCGCACGTAATGACCCGTCGCCAGGCAGTCGGCGCCCAGCTCTCTCGCGAAAGCGATCAGGTCAATGAATTTCACGCCTTGGTTGCACAAGGCGCAGGGAATCGGCGTGCGGCCGTGCGCATATTCGTCGACGAACTTGTCGATCACCCCTAACCGGAAGCGGCTTTCGTAATCCAGCACGTAGTGAGCGATGCCGAGCCGGTCGGCGACCTGCTTGGCGTCGTAGATGTCCTGCCCGGCGCAGCACGATCCGGAGCGCCTGACCGCTTCGCCGTGATCGTACAGCTGCAACGTGACGCCGATCACTTCCGCGCCGGTGCGCGCGGCGAGCGCGGCCGTTACCGAGCTGTCGACGCCGCCGGACATGGCAACGACGATGCGGGTCTCGCCTGATGGGCGATCAAGGTCGAAATCGATCTGCAATGGAGAAGTATCGTGGGGCTCTTTACTCGAATTTCACTCCTGCCGCCTAGGGCTTGGTCCAGATGAGGCCGCACGGGAGCTGGTTTGGCGGGTCACGAGCGAAGATTGCAGGCCGATGCGGCGAGCCGCTCAGCGTCGAAGAGTGGGCCAGCAACTTCACGACGCGCTTGACCTCGATGGAGCAGGGTTAAAGTGCGCGTAAGCCCGACTAACCGGAGGATTAACCAGCGCGTTTCAGAATATCTTCAACGCCCGACACTTAAGAGGGTCGCATTGGCAATGATTAAGCAGGTGTAACGGCAATGCTCGAGAACCAGAAGATTCGTCCGGCCCAGGTCATCGGACCGCTTGGCGAGCCGCTGACGATCGACAGCCTGCCGCCGGTCGGCACAACCCGCTGGGTCGTTCGCCGCAAGGCGGAGGTCGTCGCTGCCGTCTCCGGTGGGCTTCTCAGCGTTGACGACGCCTGCAAGCGCTACACGCTGAGCCTTGAAGAGTTCACCAGCTGGCAGCGCGCCGTCGACCGCAGCGGCATGCCCGGCCTGCGCGTCACCCGCATCAAGCACTATCGCGACCAGTACGAGCGTCAGCAGCGCTTCTAAACCGAAAAAGCTGCCGGCGCCCATTACAACTTTGTTACTGGGCAGCATCTACCGAGCTTTGCCGCGGCTTACTGCCTATTGCTGTTAACCACGAAACCCGACAGACCCTTCCTTATCCGGAACAATCGGGGCGCATTACGCGTCTGTGATGCCGGAAACGGCGCCGCATTGCCCCTCAGGCGGCGCAACAACAGGGAGGTAAGCTCATGGGTATTCTTATTTGGCTGGTCGTTGGCGGTATTTGCGGCTGGCTCGCAAGCCTGATCATGCGCACGGACGCGCAGCAGGGGATCATCCTCAACGTGATCGTCGGCATTGTCGGCGCAGTCATTGCCGGCCTGCTGTTCGGCGGCGGCCTCAACGACGCGATCACGATCGAGACGTTCCTCTATTCGCTGCTGGGTGCAATCATCCTGCTGGCGATCGTGAACCTGATCCGCAGGGGCTCGGTCCGCTAAACAACGCCACTCGAACGAAGCGTTGGAAAGGCCGCGGCGGCAGTCGCCCCGCGGCCTTTTCTTTTTGCCTATTGCAGCTCGAACGTGATCGCGAGCGTCACTTCAAGCTTCTGCTCGCCGGGATCGATCTTGGTGTCGGCCGAAGCTGCCATGCCCCGTTCCATCATCACCATTGGCCGCGGCCCGCCATATTCGCGCCCGGTTTCGCTGACCGAAAGCAGCCGCACGACCCGCATCCCCAGCGACCGTCCGTAGAGCTCGGCGCGCGCCCGGCCTACTGCCAGCGCCTTGGTCCGGGCTTCGTCCAGCGCCGCCTCCGGCTTGTCGATGCTGAGCGTCGGGCCGTTGATCTGGTTCGCCCCCTGCGCAACCAGCGCATCGAGGATGTCGCCCGTAGACGCGATGTCGCGGAAGCGGACGTTGAGCTGGTTCGAGGCCGAATAGCCGGTCAGCCCCGGCGGCTGGTTCTCGACATAGCGGTATTCGGGGTTGAGGTTAATGTTGGCCGTCTGGATGTCGCGGTCGGCGATGCCGGCCCGCTTCAAAGCGGCCCGCACCCGCTCCATCTGCGCTGCATTCTGTGCCAGCGCCGCTTTGGCGGTCGCTGCACGGGTGATCACTCCGGCGGAGATGATGGCGATGTCTGGAACCCGCGTGGCGTCGCCGGTCGCGCTGATCTCCAGCCGGGTTCCCGAGATCGGCTGCGTGAACGCGACCGCCTGCTGCGCCTGGGCGGCTGCAGGAAGCGGGACGGCGCCGGCAAGCAGCGCCGCAAGCAAAGCATGTTTCATCGGTCGTCGTCCTTCGTTGCGCATCCCAATGCGCAACGCTCGCCCTCCGGCAATGGCTGTTTGCTGAACGGCCGTTAGCGCTTGGTGCCGCGGTTCCGCCGGCCGGCGATCAGCCGGTAGATGCCGAGCAGGATGAAGGCGCCGACGATGGCGGCGACGAAGCCGGCACCTTCGTTGGTGTCGTACCAGCCGACGGCTTTGCCGATCCAGCCGGCCAGCAGCGCGCCGGCAATACCGAGCAATATGGTGATAAAGCAGCCGCCCGGGTCCTTGCCCGGCATCAGGAACTTCGCGATTGCCCCGGCGATGCCGCCGATGATGATCCAGCCGATGATCCCATACTGTTCCACGGTGCGTCCCCTTTTTCTTGCAGTATCGGTTCAAACCCCGATACCCCGTCACCAAGTTGCCGTAACGCGCACTTACCAGACAAGTGCCAGCCACTTGTCGAAAACCAGATGCAATTGCCGTGGCTCGGTCGTCTGTTGCTTGTGGTGAGTTATAGGAGTAACACAGTCGCCACTTGCAGCTGAGACTCACGGAATTGGGCAGGGAATGATGAACCGGGAAACGACACTCCGCTCCTCCGATACGCTGGTCGTGGTCGACCGTTCGCGCCGCCGGCGCGTGCTGATGATCGCTGCGGCGGCAGTGGTTGCGGCGCTTGCGTTGCTGTTCTTCCTGACACGAGGCGGCGACGAGGCGGCGGCCGCGGCCGGCGCCGCTGCTGCCGGCGGGGCCGGCCAGGTGCCGACCGTCACAGTGGTCGTGCCCGGCCGCAGCCAAGTCGGCCGCACCATCACCGCCAGCGGCCCGCTCGCGGCACGGCGTGACCAGCCGGTCGGCATCGCCGGCCAGGGCGGCCGGGTCGAGCGCGTCCTCATCGACGCCGGCAGCTGGGTCCGTCCCGGCCAGGTGCTCGCTGTCATCGACCGCTCGGTCCAGGCGCAGCAAGCATCGCAGCTTGC
>CADCVY010000104.1:36008-40565 GCA_902806275.1 uncultured Sphingomonas sp.
TTGCCGCCCAGATCGACACGGCGCGCGCCAACGCCCGCCTTGCTCAGAACAACTACGACCGCGCGGTCTCGCTGCAGGCTCGCGGCTTCGTGTCCAAAGCCGAGATCGACTCCAAGCGCGCGACCCGCGACGCCGCTTACGCCCAGGTCCGCGTCGCCCAGGCGCAGCTTGGCGCCACTCGCGCCGAGATCGGCCGCCTTAACGTCGTTGCTCCGGCCGGCGGCCTGATCCTCGAGCGCAATGTCGAGCTTGGCCAGGTGGTCGGCGCCGGCTCGCCGGCCTTGTTCCGGATCGCGGAAGGCGGCCAGATGGAAATGCGTGCCCAGATGTCTCAGCAGGACCTCGCCCTCGTGCGCACCGGCATGCCGGTCACTGTCACGCCCGTCGGGTCCATGCAGCCGCTGACCGGATCCGTGTGGCAGGTCGCGCCGGTGATCGACGCGCAGACCCGCCTGGGCGAAGTGCGCATCGCAATTCCGTACAGCCCTGTCATCCGTCCCGGCGGCTTCGCCGAAGCGCGGATCAGCAGCGGCACGACGACTGCTCCCCTGCTCCCGCAAAGCGCCGTGCTCAGCGACGACGGCGGCAGTTACCTCTATGTTCTCAATGCCAAGAACGAGGTCGAGCGCCGTGACATCAAGATAGGCACGGTCGAGGATAACGGGGTCACCATCATTTCGGGCCTCTCGGGCAACGAAGCCGTGGTTCTCTCCGCGGGTCCGTTCCTCAACCCTGGTCAGAAGGTCAACCCGCGCCGGCAGGCGGCCCGTTGACGAGCCAGACAGCGCACCAACAGAAGTCGAGATGACATGAACTTCCGCAACATTTCATCGTGGTGCATCCGCAACCCGGTCGGCCCGATCGTCCTCTTCGTCGGGCTGATGCTGGCGGGATTGATCTCCTTTGCCCGCATGCAGGTGAACAACGCTCCGGACATCGACTTCCCGGCTGCTGTGGTGTCGGTCACCCAGCCCGGAGCCTCGCCCAACGAGCTCGAGACGCAAGTCACGCAACGGGTCGAATCGGCGATTCGCGGGGTCACCGGCGTCGAGGAGATCAGCAGCACCATCAGTGAAGGAAACAGCACGACCTTCGTTTCGTTCGTGCTCGGCACGTCTAGCGACCGGGCGGTCAACGACGTCCGCAATGCGGTCGCCCAGATCCGCAGCAATCTCCCGGAGGGCATCCTCGAGCCGCAGATCACCCGTGTCGACGCAGAGGACCAGCCGATCACCGCAATCGGTGCTCAGACAACTGATATGACGGTCGAGCAGCTGAGCTGGTACATCGACAACACGGTCGCCAAGCGGCTGCTCGGAGTAACTGGGGTTGCGGCGGTGAGCCGCGTCGGCGGCGTCGATCGCACCATTCGCGTTATCCTCGATCCAGCGGCGCTCAATGCTCAGGGGTTAACTGCCGCACAGGTCAATTCGCAGCTGCGCCAGAGCAACATAAACGCCCCGGGCGGACGCGCCGAGATCGCTGGCTCCGAACAGTCGGTGCGCGTGCTCGGCAACGCTCGCGACGCTTTTCAGCTTGGGCAGACCCAGATCGCCTTGCCGGGCGGCCGCTTCGTTCGGCTCGTCGACTTAGGCGAAGTTCGCGATTCCTCGTCTGAACAGCGCTCGATAGCCAAGATGAACGGCCGCCAGGTCGTGACCTTCTTCGTGCAGCGCGCCAAAGGCTCGTCGGAGGTCATTGCCTACGACGCGGTCTGGAAGGAACTACGCAAGCTTGAGCAAGAGAACAGCAAGGTCGGCTTCTCCGAGATTTTCAACACCGTCGATTACACAAAGGCTCAATATCATTCCGCGATTGAAGGCCTGATCGAAGGCGCGATCCTCGCCGTCCTTGTAGTGCTGCTTTTCCTCCGCGACTTTCGCGCCACCCTGATCTCGGCGGTTGCGATTCCGTTGTCGGCTATCCCCGCGTTTTGGTTCATGAGCATGCTCGGCATCACGCTCAACTTCATGTCCACGATGGCCATGGGCCTGGTCGCGGGCGTGCTGGTCGACGACGCCATCGTCGAGATCGAGAACATCGTCCGCCACATGCGGATGGGCAAATCCGCCTATCAGGCCTCGCTCGATGCCGCTGACGAGATCGGGCTTGCGGTGGTGGCGACGACGATGGCGATTGTGGCGGTGTTCCTGCCCGTCGCGCTGATGCCGGGGATTGCTGGCCAGTACTTCAAGGCGTTCGGTTTTACGGTCGTCATGTCGGTGCTGATGAGCCTGCTCGTTGCGCGCATGATCACGCCGTTGATGGCCGCCTACTTCCTCCGCTCGCAGGGCGTTCAGCCGCACGCAAACTGGCGGTGGATGGACATGTACCTGAGGGTTCTCAATTGGAGCCTCGATACCAGCAAGGCGCATGCCCTTCGTGCCGCTTTGCCCGCGGCCAACGGCAAAGCCGTCTATTGGCTGCTGAGCATCGTTCCGGTGCTGCTAATCGTGGCCGTCTTCATCGGCATGACGATGACGGCGCTTAACGGTCTGATGGGGCTAGGGCTGCACGGCGCCATTGCCTTTCCAATCGCGGCGCTCGCCGGCGCTGCTGCCGGCTATGCCGCCAGCAAGCTCGCCGCCTGGGGCGTTCCTAAACTTGGCAATGCCGGCTTCGGGCACTGGTTTCGGGTAGTTTCGGGGCATGTCGGCGCGGCGATGCACGACCACCGGCTGGCGATGGTTGCTGCCGGCGCCTGCATCCTTCTGCTGAGTGTCGCCTTGTTCGGCACGCTGTCGCAGTCGTTCTTCCCGCCGCAAAACTCCGATTATACCCGCGTTAATATCACGATGCCGCCGGGCACGACCCTCAAGCAGACCGAGGAAGTCGTCGACCGCGTGGCCGCCATCGTCGCCAAGGATCCGACCGTTGAACGCGTGTTCGAGCGAATCAATGTTGGAAACGGGCGGGTGAATGTCGTTCTCAAAAAAGATCGGGAGATGACCAGCACCGAGTTCGAGCGCAGCATGGCGCCGACCTTGGCGGCGGTTGCCGACGCCCGCGTCAGCTTCCAATCCCAGCAAGGCGGCGGGCCCGACGCGGACTCGCGGGACATCATGCTGTATTTGGGTGGCGATGATCCCGATCAACTGACGGCGGTTGCCAACCGCATAGCCAAGGAGATGGAGAGCGTTCCAGGCCTCCGTGCGCCGCGTGTGGGAAGCCAATTGGCGCAACCCGAAATCACGATCAGGCCGCGCTTCGACCTCGCCGCCGACCTCGGCGTCACGACCTCCGCGCTCAGCCAGACGATCCGCATAGCGACCCTTGGCGACATCGAGCAGAACAGCGCCAAATTCTCGCTTTCGGACCGCCAGGTGCCCATCAAGGTATCCTTGTCCGAAGACTCCCGCCGGAACCTACAAACACTTGAGAACCTGCCAGTGCCAACCTCCGACGGCGGTTCGGTTCCGCTGAGGGCGGTCGCCGAGATCGGTTTTGGTTCGGGACCGACGACGGTCCAGCGCTCCAACCAGTTGCGCCGTTTGGCGATCGGTGCCGACCTCGCGCCCGGTGTCGTTCAAGGCGATGTCTGGGCCAAGGTCAGGGAATTGCCGAGCTACAAGAACCTGCCCCAGGGCGTTCAGCAGATGAACCTTGGCGACCAGAAATGGCAAGCCGAGCTGCTGTTCAACTTCGCCATTGCCCTTATTTCGGGCGTGCTGCTGGTGTTCGCGGTGCTGGTGCTTCTCTATCGCCGGTTCTTATCGCCGTTCGTCAACATGGGATCTCTGCTGCTGGCTCCGCTTGGCGCAGCGGTCGCGTTGCACATTGCGGGCCAGCCGGTCTCCTTGTTCGTGCTGATTGGGATTCTCATGCTGTTCGGCATCGTCGCTAAGAACTCCATTCTTCTCGTCGACTTCGCGGTTGAGATGATGAATCATGGGATGGCCAAGGACGCGGCGATCTGGGAGGCGGGGCACAAGCGCGCGCAGCCGATCGTGATGACGACCGTGGCGATGGTCGCCGGCATGTTGCCGACGGCCATGTCGCTCAGCGGCGATAACAGCTGGCGCGCGCCGATGGGGATCACCGTGATCGGCGGTCTGATCTTCTCGACCTTGCTGACGCTGGTGCTGGTGCCGGCCTATTTTTCGATCGCGATCTCGCTCGAATCGCGGCTTGGCCGCCTGTTCCACCGCTTCGTCGGCGAAGAGGCACACCGCGAGACCTCGCCCGTTCCGGCGGAGTGAACCCGAACGCCGGCTCGGTTATTGAGCCGGCATGATGCCGATCACCAACGGACGGCTAGGCCGCTTCAACCCTGCGCAGCCGGGCGCGCGCGGGATGAAGGTGGCGGCCACCGGCCTGCTCGTCGTCATGGCGGCGGTCTTCATCATCACCCGCGCGTTCGAGCGTCGCTATCCTGCGCTCGAATTCGTCAAGGCGTTCGCCGAGGCGGCGATGGTCGGCGGCTTGGCCGACTGGTTTGCGGTCACCGCTCTGTTCCGCCACCCGCTCGGCCTGCCCATCCCGCACACCGCCATCATCCCCCGCAACAAGGACCGGATCGGCGAAACGCTTGCCAACTTCCTTCGAGCGAACTTGCCC
>CADCVY010000105.1:0-394 GCA_902806275.1 uncultured Sphingomonas sp.
CGGTCGGCGTAGAGGATCACCCTGCCCTCAACGTTACGGGCGGCGCGGCCGATGGTCTGGATCAGCGACGTCTCGGAGCGCAGGAAGCCCTCCTTGTCGGCGTCAAGGATTGCCACCAGCCCGCATTCGGGGATGTCGAGGCCCTCACGCAGCAGGTTGATGCCGACCAGCACGTCGTACACCCCAAGGCGGAGCTCGCGGATCAGCTCGATCCGCTCCAGCGTCTCGACGTCCGAGTGCATGTAGCGGACCTTGAGGCCGGCTTCGTGGAGGTATTCGGTGAGGTCTTCTGCCATGCGCTTGGTCAGCGTCGTGACCAAGGTGCGGCAACCCTTGCGCGCGGTCTCCTTGGCCTCGTGGACAAGGTCGTCAACCTGGTCCTCGACGGGCTTGA
>CADCVY010000105.1:432-766 GCA_902806275.1 uncultured Sphingomonas sp.
TCTGCGGGCGCATGGCGTCCCATTCGTTGAAGCGCAGCGGCCGGTTGTCGATGCAGCTCGGCAGCCGGAAACCATATTCCGCCAGCGTGATCTTCCGCCGGTGGTCGCCCCGCGCCATGGCGCCGATCTGCGGCACGGTCTGGTGGCTCTCGTCGATGAACAGCAGGGCGTCGTCAGGCAGATATTCGAACAGGGTGGGCGGCGGCTCGCCGGGCAGGCGGCCGGTGAGGAAGCGACTGTAGTTCTCGATCCCGGCGCAGCTGCCGGTCGCGGCGATCATCTCGAGGTCGAAGTTGGTCCGCTGTTCGAGGCGCTGCAGCTCGAGAAGCCGCCC
>CADCVY010000105.1:776-8865 GCA_902806275.1 uncultured Sphingomonas sp.
TGCTTGAGGGTCGGGCCCGGGGTCACATAGTGCGAATTGGCATAGACCTTGATGCTGTCGAGGCTGGCCACCTTCTTGCCGGTCAGCGGGTCGAACTCGACGATGTCCTCAATCTCGTCGCCGAAGAACGACACGCGCCAGGCGGTGTCCTCGTAATGCGACGGGAAGACTTCGAGATTGTCGCCCTTCACCCGAAAATTGCCGCGCGCGAACGCCTGGTCGTTGCGCTTGTACTGCAGCGCGACCAGCTTGCGGATGACCTCGCGCTGGTCCTCCTGTCCGCCCTTCTTGAGGCTGAAGACCATCGCCGAATAGGTCTCGACCGAGCCGATGCCGTACAGGCACGACACCGACGCGACGATGATCACGTCGTCGCGCTCCAGCAGGGACCGCGTCGCCGAGTGGCGCATGCGATCAATCGCCTCGTTCACCGAACTTTCCTTTTCGACATAGGTGTCGGTGCGCGGGACGTAGGCTTCGGGCTGGTAGTAATCGTAGTAGCTGACGAAATATTCGACCGCGTTGTCGGGAAAGAAGCTCTTGAACTCGCCGTAGAGCTGGGCGGCCAGAATCTTGTTTGGCGCGATAACCAGCGCCGGCCGCTGCAGCGTCTCGATCACCTTGGCCACCGTGAAGGTCTTACCGGAGCCGGTAACCCCGAGCAGCACCTGATCCCTCTCGCCCCCAAGCGCGGCTTCGGTCAATTCCTTGATCGCCGTCGGCTGATCGCCCGCTGGCTGGTAGTCGGACTTTAGCACGAAGGCGCGGCCGCCCTCCGCCTTTTCAGGTCGGGACGGGCGGTGCGGGGTGAACGCCGCCCCCGTGTCCGGTTCGGCGAGCGAAGTGCGGATTTGAATCGTCATTGCCTGCCGATATGGTGCGGGTCGACCGGTGAGGCAACGCAGCGGGAAGGCCGTTCCCGATGTTCACCTCCGATCGATCGGCTAACCGCTTTCGCCTTGCCGCCGCTGTAGTCGCCGTGCTGCTGGGTTGCGCCCTGCTCGTGGACGCTTGGCGCTCCGGCGCGAATGCCCTTGATGAACTTCGCGGCCTTGCTGATCGGGCTGACGATGCTTGGCGCGCTGCGAGCCTTGCAGCGCGCGAGCTTGCCGGCGCAATCCGGCGACTGGGCCTTGCTGCTATTGGCACTGGCCATTCCAGCGACCGCGCTGTTCGGCCAGAGCACCGAAGGCGTGTCGCGCTGGCTGGTCTTTGGCGGAAGCACGATTCAGCCGGCGATGATCGCCGCCCCCGTTGTCGCCATCGCCTTTGCCGGACGGGCAACCGCGATCCGTGCTGCCGCGGTGGCTGCCGCCTGCCTGGGGACTGCACTGCAGCCGGACCCGGCAGCTGCGGCGATGCTCCTGGGCGGAACGGCGGCGGCCCTCGCCACTGACCGGTCGCTGTTGCAAGTCGCGGAAGCATCCGTCGCCGGCACTGCCTTTGCGTTCGCTTTGGCGGCAACGCCGACCCTGGCGGCCGTGCCGTTCGTTGAAGGCGTGATCCCCGTGGCGCTCGGTCACGGCCCAGTCGCAGCAGGGCTGCTGGTGGCCGGCATTGCCGCTATGTTTGCGCCGGTCTTCGCCGGCGACACCAGCTCAAGGCCGGCGCGGATGGCCTTTGCCGCACTGTGGGCCGCGGGCCTGCTGTGTGCGCTACTGGGCAGCTACCCGACGCCGGTGGTTGGCTTCGGCGGCAGCGCGATCCTCGGCTATGTGCTGAGCACGGACTTGCTGACGCGGAGCCTGCAGGGCGCGATGTCGGGCGCCGACCGCCATGCGCGCTCCGTCCAAAGGGAATCCGATCACGGGCTCCGCTTCGCCTGACGCCGGTGGAGCGGTCTCCCAGGCAGGGCGACCTGATCGGGCCAATGGAACCCCCGCCCCTTCCCTGTGTTCGCCGTGGGTAGATTGGGGCTGACACGTGGCCACACGAGCGCATGACCGAAATCACGACCGCTTCCGGGCGCGGGGGATCCGCGTCGCGGGCATCGCTATCATTCTGCTTGGCGCCGGCGCCGCCCTCCTCCCGATGGACAAGGGCATCTCCTCCGACGTGCTCGGCGCCCTGCTCGTAGCCGCCGGCTTCGTCGAACTGGTCGCCGGGTCGCTGCGCCGGCAAGTGCGCGAGCTGGCGATGCTGGCGGGCGCGATCACGGTGCTCGCCGGGCTGCTGTTCGTCGTCAAGCCGGAGACGCAATTCTTTCCGACCGTCTTTCCGATCGCCGCCTGGCTGATACTGCGTTGCCTGGTGCTGGCCTTCGCCAGCAGGTACGCAGGCGGGAACGTCCGCACCTGGATGGGCATTTCGGCGGGGATGGACTTGCTGCTGGCCGGGCTGCTCATCGCCGGCCTTTCGATCGCGGCGCCGGTCGTCAGCCTGTTCGGACCGACGCCGCAGCTGATCGCCAGCTTCGCCTGGATTTTGGCGGCCAGTTTCGTCGTCAACGGGATCATGCTGCTCGAAGTCGCGAGCTGCGAGTCAAGCGTTTCGGAACGGCCTTAACGTCGGCTCCCTGCTGGTGCATAGACGCGCCGGTGCTGCAGGCTCTCGCCCCTCCGGACAACAGCGTCACCGCAGTTGCCCAGATCATCCAGCTGGCGGTCGCGCCGGTGTTCCTGTTGGCCGGGATCGGCGCCTTCCTAAACGTTTGCGCCGGCCGCCTGTCGCGGATCGTCGATCGAGCGCGCACGGTCGAGCCGCTGCTGCTTTCCGCGCGCGGCGCCGAACACGATCGCCGGCTGGCGGAAATCCGCGTGCTGGATCGGCGCATGGCGCTGGTCAGCTGGGCGATCTTCCTGTCGGTGCTCGCCGCGGTCCTGATCTGCCTCGTCGTCGTGCTGCTGTTCGCAGCGTCGCTGACCGGCTGGCACGTCGGCACCGAAGTGGCGCTGCTGTTCATCGCCTGCATGATTTCGGTGGGGCTCGGCTTCGCCGTGTTCCTCTTCGAAACGCGGCTCGGATCCCGCGCAGTACGCATTCGCACGGAAATCCTGGAGCATATGGTCGACCCGGAGCGGAACTAGTGAGCTCCTCGACAAGGCCCGACCGGCTGCGTATCCGCCCGCCGAGGACCACAAAGGAGTAACTCGTTCCATGAACCGCGCCGATCCCGCCTCGTCGTCCGCACTCGACCGCGTGCTTGTGCTGGAGATGGTCCGGGTCACCGAAGCCGCGGCGATCGCCGCGTCCAAGCTGATCGGGCGCGGTGACGAGAAGGCGGCCGACCATGCCGCGGTCGAGGCGATGCGGGCGGCGCTCAACGAGCTGCCGATGGACGGTACCGTGGTGATCGGCGAAGGCGAGCGCGACGAAGCGCCGATGCTCTACATCGGTGAAAAGGTCGGTTCGGCCCAGGGCAGCGGACCCGGCATCGACATCGCGCTCGATCCCCTCGAAGGTACGACCATCACGGCCCATGGCGGACCCAATGCGCTGGCGGTGCTGGCAATCGCGGACCGCGGCTGCCTGCTTAATGCGCCCGACACCTATATGCAGAAACTGGCGATCGGCCCCGGCTATCCCGAAGGGACGATCGACCTCAACCGCTCGGCGACGGAGAACCTCCAGGCCATCGCCAAGGCCAAGGGCGTGGAGGCCAACGAAATCATCGCCTGCGTGCTCGACCGCCCCCGGCATGCCGAGCTGATTGCCGAGCTGCGCGCGCTGGGCTGCGGCATCAAGCTGATCACCGACGGCGACGTGGCCGGGGTGATCGCCACCGCCGACCCCGACACCGGCATCGACGTCTACATGGGCTCGGGCGGCGCGCCGGAAGGCGTGCTTGCGGCGGCGGCGCTGCGCTGCGTCGGCGGGCAGATCCAGGGGAAATTGCTGTTCCGCAACGACGACGAGGTCGCCCGCGCCCGGCGCTGGGGCATCGACGACCTAGACCGTGTCTACACGATCGAGGACATGGCGAAGGGCGACTGCATCTTCGCGGCGACGGGGGTGACCGATGGCTCGTTGCTCAAGGGCGTGCACCGCAGCAAGGGGCGCGTCACGACGGAGACGATCGTAATGCGGGCGAGCTCCGGCACCGTCCGACGGGTGTCCACCGAGCATTACAAGCTCGGCACGCAGCGCAGCCTCTAGACTGCGGATTGGCTTCGGCACATCCTTTGCCGGTGGATGCCGACGAGCCCTCCCTTTTAGCCGTTGAGCCGGGGTACAAGAATGTGCTTCGGGTCCGGCTCGCGTTGATCTGGGTGGTGCTCACGGGCATTGCAGGGGTGATCGGCGGGGTTCTCTTCGATCAGCCGCTTTTTGCCGCCGTGGTGCTCGCACTCGGAACCGGCGTCGTCGCGATTGCGCCGCAGCGCCGCTACGCCCGCCTGCGCTACGGGCTGACCGAACGCATTCTCCAGGTGATGCGCGGCTGGCTGTTCCACACCGACACCATCGTTCCCCTGGTCCGCGTTCAGCACCTCGATGTCGTCCGCGGGCCACTCGACAAAATGTTCGGCACTGCGAGCCTCGTCCTTCACACCGCCGGCACGCACAACAGCATCGTCACCGTCCCGGGCCTGGCGCCCGAGCGCGCAACCGAGATGCGCGACATCATCCGCGAGCATGTCCGAACCGACTTCGCCTGACGACCAGGCGGTCGGTGAGCCCGAGCGGCTGCACCGGCTGTTCCTGCTGACGGGGCTCGGCGGTGCGTTGCGCAGCCTGGCTGGAGGATATGCCGCGATCGGCTACCTCGCGGTGTCCGGACGAGCCGGGTTTGCGCTTGCCGGCGCGATTGCCCTGGTCCTCTTCATGGCCGGCGGCATCCTGCTCTACTGGCGCCGCTTCGAGTTCCGCGTCGGGAACAACGAGATCCGGATCGACAGCGGCATTTTCAGCCGGCGGCACCGCTCCATCCCGTTCGACCGGATCCAGGACGTCGACCTCACCCAAGGGCCGATTGCGCGGGTGCTCGGGCTGGCTCAACTGAAGTTCGAGACTGGCGGCGCTGCGGTCGGTCCGAATGCCGAGGAGGCAGTGCTGCACGCCATCCAGCTCGCGCGAGCGCACGCCATCCGCGAGCTGGTCCGCGCTCGCCGGGGCTCGACAGCCGCTGGCGTCGAGGCGGAAGAAGCCACCCTGCCCCTCTACGAAATGGACACGCGCCGGCTCTTGCTCGCCGGGACCTTCAACTTTTCGCTCGCCTTGTTCGCCGGACTGTTCGGCCTCAGCCAGACGCTTGGCGACGTCGCCGGCTTCGACCCGTTCAACCGCCGCTTCTGGACCGGTGTCGCCGAAGGCAGCGACCCGATCGTCCAGTTTGTCTTCCAACATCGGGCGGGCGCAGCGATCGCGGGTCTAATCGTGCTGCTCGTGATCGGCGCCGCGACGGGGATCGTGCGCACTGTGACGCGCGATTACGGCTTCCGTCTCGACTGCACCGATGTCGGGCTCCGCCGCCGGCGTGGGCTCCTGACCCGCACCGACGTCACCCTTCCGGCCCGCCGCTTGCAAGCGGCGGCGGTGGGCAGTGGACCGGTGCGGCGCTTCTTCGGCTGGGCCGAGCTCAAGGTCCAGAGCCTGGCGCAGGACGAGGGCAGCGCCGACCACGTGCTAGCGCCGCTTGCCCGGGCGGAGGAGATCGGCACCATCCTGCACGCGCTAAGTTGGCGAGCGGTGTCCCCCGATGTTGAATGGCGGCGCGTTTCCCATGCCTACATCTGGACGTTCGTGATCGCACTTTCTCCGCTTTTTCTCCTGCTCGGCGTCCAGGCGCTAGTCCTCGCTGGCGCGCCGATGCTGGTCCACTCGTCCGCGCGACCGGCCGTGCTCGACGCAATGACTCCGCTGCTGCTGCCAACCGCGATAGTGCTGGTTGCGCTGGGGGTCGCAGTCGCAGTTCGACGGCTGGCGTGGGGCCGGACCGGCTATGCGCTCGACGGCGACCGGCTGCTGATTCGCAAAGGGTGGTGGCGATCGCGCCTCCTGATCCTGCCCCTGAAGCGCATCCAGAGCATCGATGTGGCGGAAAGCCTTGTCAGCCGCTGGTTCGGGATCGCGAACCTGGTTTTCGGCGTCGCCGGAGGTGGTGTGGGCGGCCACCGCCTGCCCGCGATCAGGCGAGAAACGGCGCGTGCATTACGCCGCGAACTGCTAGTCTAGGCCGATGGGGCGAGCATTGCACGTGGAGCGGTCGGTCACCGGCCAACCGTGGCGTTGGCGGCGGCAGGGCGAGCCCGGCGTCGGCATGGATACGCTGGTCGACGAGCTGCTGCTGAGCCGCGGTGTCGCCCGTGAGGACCTCGCCCGTCACCGCGACCCGCGGATACGCGATTTCCTGCCGGATCCAAGCTGCTTCCAGGACATGGACAAGGGCGCCCGCCGGCTTGCCGACGCCATCGAGACCGGCGAGAGGATCGCCATCTTCGGCGACTATGACGTCGACGGCGCGACCAGCGCGGCGTTGCTGGTGTTGCTCCTTCGCCGCCTCGGCGCCGAGCCCACGACCTACATCCCGGATCGGCTGATGGAAGGCTACGGGCCCTCAGGCAAGGCGCTGTGCGAACTCAAGTCCGGCGGGGCGAGCCTTGCCGTGTGCGTGGACTGCGGGGCGCAAGCGTTCGAGGCACTGGACGAGGCCAATACCGCCGGGCTGGACGTGGTCGTCGTCGACCATCACCAGTGCGCAAGCCTGCTGCCGGTCGCCCACGCGCTGATCAATCCCAACCGGCTCGACGAAGGCGAGGACGGCACCGCGCACGGGCACTTGGCGGCAGTGGGCATGGCGTTCCTGCTCGGCGTTGCGGTCGTTCGCGAACTCCGCCGGCGCGGCTTCTTTGCGGCTCGGGAAGAGCCCGGGCTCCTCGACCTGCTCGACCTCGTGGCGCTCGGCACCGTAGCGGACGTGGCACGCCTGAAGACCCTCAACCGCGCGTTCGTCACCCAGGGACTGAAGGTGATGGCGGGACGCCAGAACGTCGGGCTGGCCGCCCTGATCGAAGCGTCGCGCCTGACCCGCGATCCGGTCTGCCGCGACCTCGGCTTTGCGCTCGGGCCGCGAATCAACGCCGGGGGGCGCGTCGGCAAGTCCGATCTTGGCGTCCGCCTCCTCATCGCCACGGACCCCGAGGAAGCGCGGGCGATTGCCGCCGAGCTCAACCGCCTCAACGAGGAACGGCGGGCGATCGAAACGGTGGTCACCGAACAGGCGCTGGCCCAAGCCGAGCAGCAGTCGGAGCTGCCCGTCATCATCGTCATGAGCGGCGGCTGGCACCAGGGCGTGATCGGCATTGTCGCCGGGCGCATCAAGGAACGGTTCGGCCGGCCCGCGATTGTCATCGCCGGATGCGAGGACGGCACCAGCAAGGGCTCGGGCCGGTCGATCTCCGGCGTCGACCTCGGCGCGGCGGTGCTTGCGGCGAAGGACAGCGGCCTGCTGATCGCAGGCGGCGGCCACTCCATGGCCGCCGGGCTGACGCTGCCGGCCGGCGGGCTGGAGCCGTTGCGAGCGTTCCTCAACCAGCGCCTTGCTGCCGATGTCGAGACATCACGCGGCGACCGGGCGCTGCTGCTTGACGCGCTGCTGACCGCGGGCGGCGTGGCCGCCGCGCTGTGCGATGCGCTCGACGCCGGCGGCCCGTACGGCGCCGGCTGGCCGAGCCCCAAAGTCGCGGCCGGCCCGGCACGGCTGCTCAAGCCGACCATCGTCGGCAACGGGCACGTGCGCGGCCTCGCCTGTGGCGACGATGGCAAAAGCTTCAAGTGGATCGCTTTTCGCAGTGCCGCCAGCGAGCTCGGCCAGGCCTTGCTGTCCTCGCCGCCAGACCGCCGCTGGTGGCTGGCGGGAACGATCAAGCGCGACGAGTGGAATGGCGGCAACGCGGCCGAGATGCATCTGGAGGACGCGGCGCTTGCCTGACCCGCTGTTGCTTGACCCTTTGGCAGCCCTCGCCTAACCGGCTCAGCGCCTCAACGGCCCCTTCGTCTAGCGGTTAGGACGCGGCCCTTTCACGGCTGAAACACGGGTTCGATTCCCGTAGGGGTCACCACCGCATAAGTCGTTAAAACAACAAGGTTCTTGGCTCTGACCTGACACGACGCGGTGCTTTCAAGGGGTTACGTTTGCAGGCTCCATGCGGGT
>CADCVY010000106.1 GCA_902806275.1 uncultured Sphingomonas sp.
CCAGACACAGCCGTCCTCTTCGGGGCCTTCGATCTGGAACAGGCTTCCTGCTCGGGTTCGTCATCCATGTCGCATTTATGTTGCATGGAGCCGCCGCGTGCAGATGGGAAACGGCGGAAATCTGGGGAAAGTCAGCGCAACAGATTGCAACACGGCCGGGCTGGCAAATCTGGCTTAAGTTATTGAAAAGTATGGTGCCGGATGCAGGATTCGAACCCGCGACCTTCGGTTTACAAAACCGCTGCACTACCCCTGTGCTAATCCGGCCCACTACGACTTGGACGAACTCGCGCGCATTTGCGTCAAAGCACGCCGAACGTCCAGCCTTCTCCCGCCGCGACTTCGGGCCTCAGGCCTTGTGGCGCGAACGCGTTGGGCTCGCTGGCAGCAAGCGCGCGCATTCCGGCCGCCGTCACCAAAGCATCCGTCTGGTGATCGTTGGGCTCGAAGCGTAACCGCGCCGGCGGACTGCCGAGCGCTTTTAGAGCAACGTTGAGGTCCGCTCTGCTGCGCAACTTCACCCCACTCAGTCCAGCGCGGCGCAGATAAATGCGGGTGTAGATTTCAACCACTGCGCTGCCGGCGGCGGGCAGCGGGTCCATTGGCCAGAGCGCCACTTTGCCGTCCAGCCGGTGCAACAGGCGCATGCCCGAGAAGCTCGCCTTGGCGACTTGCGCCGCGCCGATCGCGTCGTAGGCGGAAGCCGTCTTGCGCCCTCCTTGCTCATTGAGCCGCGCGTCGCATTGCCGAAAGCGGACGAAATCGGATTTCACGCCGTCGGCGATGCCGAAGTAGAAATGCCGGCGATGCACCTGCTCGAGGAAGCTGGCGGCGCCGAGGTCCTCGTCCTGGCATTTCGTGTCGACATAGGCCCAGAACTCGCGGGCCGTTGTCGGCACGCCAGGCTCGCCCAGCAGGTACTCGCCGCGCTCGATCAGCGGCGGCGCAAAGCTGAAGTCGAAGCCGAACAAGGTTGGCTCCGTCGCGGCGCGCTTAATCAGCCACGCAAGCACTTCCTCGCGTGACCAGACGTGGCGCGGGCGGACCAAGCGGGGCGGGGCATCGCCGCGCGCTTCGGCGATGGCGATGCCCTTGTGTCGCTTACCCTTCGCGCCCGACCAATCGACCGCGACGCAAGCCGCGAAGCGGCTCACACCAGCGGCGGCTGGCCCTCGCCCGGCCCGCTCATGTCACCGGTAGGCGGCGAGGTGCGTGAGCGGCGGGCAGTCGGAGCAGCAGTCGGCGGCGCGTTGATCTGGCGCTCCGCCTTGTCGGCAGCCTGGTTGAGGATCCGCGCCGCCGCATCACGCCCGCCAAGGCCGAAGGCAAGGGCCGTCGCGACCGCCGCGGAGCCGAGAATCAGGCCGAATGCCAAGATCACGATCTCATTGGCGAGACCCATGAAGGTCAGGCCAATCGCAGTGAACAAGGCGATGATCGCGTAGCGGACGATGGTCTGCGCGTAGCCGCCCTCGCCGGTGCTGCTGCCGACCAGGCCCGAGATGATCCGCGACAGCATGATGCCGACGACGATGATCAGGGTGCCGAAGATCACCTTTCCGGCCAGCTCCGTAACCTGGGCGAGGAACAGGGCAATGGTGCCACCGCCGAGCTGCTTTGCCGCTTCGATGGAAGCGATTAGGATGATCGCCACCATGGCCACGTTGGCCACCACCCGCGACGGCGTGGTCGTTGCGGGCACGATGCCGGTCGACTGGATCGCCTGGTCGAAGCCGGTCGGCGGCAGGACCGCCTCGATGATCGACTTCAGGAGCTTGGCGGCGATGAAGGCGATGCCGATCCACAAGGCGGCGCTGAGGATCCGCGGGATGGCCGCAAGGATCTGGTTGAGCATGCTGATCGCCGGGCCCGAGATCGCCTCGATGCCGAGCACCTGGAGCGCGGCAATCGAGACTGGGATGATGATCAGGGCGAAGACCAGAATGCCGGCCGCGCGCGCCAGAGACGCACGGGTTTGGGCTGGGCTGGTCGTCGTCGCGCCGGTGGTGCCGCCGGAACCGATGGCCGGGTCGCTCGCCGGAACCGGTGTGCGGTCGCTTCCGGCCAGGCCAACCTTGCCGAGCATACCCTCGACGTTGGCCGCGGTGAGCACCGCCTCCACCAGACGGCGGACGATGCGGGCGACGATCAGGCCGATGAAGAAAATCAGCCCGGCGCCGATCAAGCGCGGCAGGAACTGGAAGACCTGGGTAACCAGCTCGTTGATGGGAGCGAGGATCTGACCGATGCCGAGGAACTGCAGCGCAGCCATGATACCGACCAGCCAGATGATGAGCTTGGCAATAGTGCCGAGCTGTCGGCCAGCCGACTCATGCGGCGTGCCGCTGACATGTTTCTTAAGGGCTGGCGAGCGGTTGATCGCCTTGTCGAGCGCCCATTGCACAGCACGGGCAACAATCCAGGTGGCGACGAGGATCAGGATCGCGATGAGGATCCTGGGACCCCAATGCATCGCCTGCGCTTCCCAATAGGCGCTCTGGTCAACTTGGTACATGGCCGGCTGCTCCCTGTTTTCCGCCCGTAGAAAGATGCGGCCTTAACTCGTTTCGTCACCGGTTTGTTGCAACTCGGCGCGGCGGCGGGCCCAATAATCCAGCCGCTCGCGAATGCGCGCTTCAAACCCGCGATCGGTCGGCTGGTAGAAGCTCTGCGGCTGCATCGCTCCGGGCCAATAGTCGGCACCGGAGAAACCATCCTCCTCGTCGTGGTCGTAAGCGTAGCCTTTGCCGTACCCTGCTTCCCGCATCAGCTTGGTCGGCGCGTTGAGGATGTGGCCGGGGGGCTGCAGCGAACCGGTGTCCCTCGCCGACCTCCAGGCGCCTTTCTGGGCGACGTAGACCGCGTTCGATTTAGGCGCGGTCGCGAGGTACAGGCAGGCCTGCGCGATCGCCAACTCGCCCTCCGGCGAGCCGAGGAATTCGTACGCGTCCTTGGCCGCCAGGCATTGCACCAGCGCCTGCGGGTCGGCGAGGCCGATGTCCTCCACGGCCGCGCGGGTCAGCCGCCGAAGCACGAACAGCGGCTCCTCACCGGCAACCAGCATCCGCGCGACATAGTAGAGCGCCACCTGCGGGTCGGAGCCGCGGATGCTTTTGTGCAAGGCCGAGATGAGGTTGTAATGCCCCTCGCGGTCCTTGTCGTAGACCGGCACCCGGCGATGGAGCAGCCGGGACAGTTCGGCCGGGCCGAGCGGCTGGTCGATCTGGACTGAGAACAGTGTCTCCACCTGGTTGAGGAGAAACCGCCCGTCGCCGTCGGCGCTGGCGATCAGGGCCTGGCGAGCGTCCGTGGTGACTGGAAGGCGCCGGTTCTCGTTGGCTTCGGCGCGCGCGATCAGCGCCTCCAGCGCCGCCTCGTCCAGCCGGCGCAGGATCAGCACCTGACAGCGCGACAGGAGGGCGGCGTTCAGCTCGAAGCTCGGGTTCTCCGTTGTCGCGCCAATCAACGTTACGGTCCCGTCCTCAACGTAGGGCAAAAAGCCGTCCTGCTGGGCGCGGTTGAAACGGTGGATTTCGTCCACGAACAACAGGGTTCGCTGCCCGGCGCACGGGGCGGTGCGCGCTTCGGCGAACACCTTCTTGAGGTCGGCAACGCCCGAGAACACGGCCGAGATGGCCACGAAGCGGAGCCCGACGGCATCGGCCAGCAGCCGCGCGATGCTGGTCTTGCCCGTGCCGGGCGGTCCCCACAGGATCAGCGAGCTGAGCTTGCCGGCTGCAACCATGCGGCCAATGGCGCCGTCTGATCCGGTGAGATGCTCCTGGCCGACCACCTCATCGAGGACCTGCGGCCGAAGCCGGTCGGCGAGCGGCGTCTCGGCCGGGAGCGCCCCGGAGCGCGCCGGGGGATCAATGGCACCGAACAGGTCCGTCATGCGCGCCACCTAAAGCGCGACGCAGAAGATTGCACCCGGGGCTTGCAAGCCAGGCTTCTAAGATATATCTAAGAAGCATCGAAGGAGATGAGCATGGGTCATCGTTGGCATGGCTGCGGTCCGCGGGGCCGGTTCGAATTCAACATCCCGGAAGGCCTGTTCGCCATGCGCGGACGTCGCGGAAGTTGGGGTCCGTTCCATTTCGATTTTGGTGACGAGCCAAGCGGGTTCGGCGGACGGGGTCGTGGACGGCGCCGCATGTTCGAGTCCGGCGAGTTGCGGCTGGTATTGCTGAAGCTGATCGCCGACGAGCCGCGGCACGGCTACGACCTCATTCGCGCGGTCGAGGAACTTACGGGCGGCGACTACGCGCCGAGCCCCGGCGTGGTTTACCCTACCTTGACCCTCCTTCAGGACATGGGCTTGATCGAGGAAGCCGCAGGCGAGGGCGGGCGCAAGCCGTTCCAGGTCACCAGCGAAGGGCGCAAGCACCTTGAGCAGAACGCGCAGGAGATCGAGAACCTGCTAGCGCGGCTCGAAGAGGCAGGGTCGCATCGCCGCCGCAGCCACCGTCCGGAGATGGGCCGGGCGCTCGCCAACCTCATGACGGCGCTGCGCAACCGGGTCGCGCACGAAGGCTGGAACGAGGCGTTGCTAGAGGAGGTGATCGAGATCCTCGACGAGGCCGCAAGGCGCATCGAGCGCGTTAAGTAAGCGCTAGCGGCCGGTCATCCGCGCCAGCCGCTCGCGCTTGAGGATGGCGCGCTGGTAGTGGCGAATGACGGCCGAATTGATACGGTCCCAATCCATCGTCTTGGCGAAGGCCAGCCCGGCCTCGCCCTGGCGACGGCGCAGCTCCGGGTCGCGGGCGTAGGCTTCGAGAGCATCCGCGAAGCCGCCGATATCGGCAGCGTCGACCAACGTTCCGCTCTCACCGTCGCGAACGATGTTGGTGGTTCCGGAGGCGAGCGCCGCAAGCACCGGCAGCCCGCAAGCCATCGCTTCCAGCGTCACGTTGCCGAACGCTTCGGTAGTCGATGGGTTGAACAGCACGTCGCCGCTGGCCAGGGCGCGCGCGAGGTCGTCGCCGGTCTGCTCGCCGACGAATATCGCGTCGGGTAGCTGTTCTTCGAACCAAGGCCGGGCCGGGCCTTCGCCTATCACGAGCACCCGATGATGGAGCTCCCGCTCGGCAAAGGCCCGAACCGCGTCGGCGAACACGTTGAGGTTCTTTTCCATGACAATCCGGCCGAGGAACACCACCACCAGCTCGTCGTCACCGATCCCGAGCGAGCGCCGCCAGCCCATGTCGCGGCGGCCGGAATTGAACTGCTCGCGGTCGATGCCGCGGGTCCACATGGCGATGTCGCGGTTCATGCGCTGGGCGCGAAGCACTGCCGCGGTTGACTCGGCCGGCGCCATCACCAGCTCGCAGCGATGGTACAGGCGGCGCAGCAGCGCGCGGACCGCCGGCTCGAACCATTGCAGGTGATAATAGGAAAGATAGGTCTCGAACCGGGTGTGCACGGAGGCCACAGCGGCAACCTTGTTGCGCCGCGCCCACGTCACCGCCCGGTGCGACACGAAGTCGGGGCTGGCAATGTGCAGCACGTTCGGCCGGAACTCGGCCAGATCCTGACGGGCTCGGCGGGACAGGGCCACGGGCAGGCGATACTCGGACCGGCCTGGGATCGGCACCGCGGGGATGCTGACGACCTCGCCGGTGGCCGGGAAGGCGGGCTCGTCCACCGTCGGCGCATAGATGCGCACGTGCACGCCCTGGCGCAGCAGATAGCCGACCAGCCGGTTGAGCGCCTGGTTCGCGCCGTCGCGCACATAATTGTAATTGCCCGAAACCAGGGCAACGCGGAGTTCGCTTGGTTGCACGGGGCAGCGCTGTAGCCATGCGTCTGGTAAAGGCAAATTGGAGGAGAAATGGCCGCTGAAGCGCCGAAGTTCGGCCTGCCGGCGATCGCGCGGCGCGATGCCCGCCTCTTCATTCTCGGCAGCTTGCCAGGCGATGCGTCGCTGGTGGCGGCACGATATTATGCGCACCCAAGCAATCAGTTCTGGCGCCTGCTCGGTCAGGTGCTCGGCGAGGATCTACCGGCGCTCGGCTACGCGAAGCGGCTCGATCGGCTTGCCGCTAGGCAGATCGGACTTTGGGACGTGATTGCCTCGGCGAGCCGCCGCGGCAGTCTCGACCAGGCGATCCGCGATGCCCAGCACAACCGCATCGATCACCTGCTGCGCGACTATCCCGACCTGCGCGCTATCGCCTTCAATGGTGCCACGGCATCGGCCACTGGGCGGCGGCTGATTGGGGCGGCGCCAGCAGGCGTCACTCTGGTCGACCTGCCCTCGTCCAGCGCCGCGAACACCCGCAGCCTGGCCGAAAAGGCCAAAGGCTGGTCCGTGCTCGCCGGTTTCGTGTAGCCGTAGGAGCCTTCGCTTGCGCCGCGCGTAAACTCCGCCATGATCGGCATGATGATCCCGGACGATGCACAAACGGACGAAGACAAAAGGCTGTCGATGGTCGACGAGGCGCTCGTCGCCGGGACCATCGCCAACACCAACGGATTGCTGGTGATCCTCGCCAAGCTGGTCGCCAAGGGCGTGTTCGACCGCGCGGACCTGCAGGCCTTCTCCGACAGTTATTCCAAGCCGCTCGACCATGTCGGCATGCGCGAGAATGAGCTCGTCAGCCAGATGCAGGACCAGATGGAGTCCACGCTGGCCGAGCTGATGCGCTACCTTGTCGAGCGTGACCAGGACGACTGATCGGCCCTAGCTCGTCGTTGCCCGTTCATCACGGCTGAGGTAGACGGCCGCATGCGCAGGCTCGCTGCCCGATTGCTGCTGTTGCTTGCGGTGCTGCTGGCGCCGCTTGGGATGACGGCTGCCCCCGCACTGCCGATGGACCATGGATCGGGCGCGAGCATGCCCATGCAGCACTGCCCGGAGCAGCAGACACCCGACAGCACGAGCGGTATCGCTGATTGCGCCATGGCTTGTGCCGCCGCTCTGCCGACGTCTGGGCTTAAACCGCCCGGACGCGACATCCTCGCCAGTTCGGTCGAGGTTCCCTACACTGCGGCCAGGCTCGTCAGCCGATATCTCGAGATCGCAACGCCTCCGCCGAAGACATCCTGAAGACCCGAATAGCCATTCGAGCCTCAGGAGATATGATGATGATGACGTTGATCATGGCTGCGCTCGCAGCCGCCGTCCCCACGGCCCCCCAGCAGCACGCAGATGCTCATGCGCAGCACGGGCAGCACCAGCACCGCCAGCCGGCCGAGCACAAGGCGATGGACTGCTGCGACCAAAGCATGGCCGGTCATGCGATGGACTGCTGCAAGGACATGGCGGACGCCGGCAAGGCCAAGCCATGCTGCGCCGAGCACGCCAAGGCCGGACACAAGCACAGCTAAAGTGGGCGAGAGCGCCCGCCGCTGAGGCCGCGCTCCCTCACCGGGAGAAAATCAAGTGAAAACCAGCCTGTTTGCGGCTGCGAGCGCGCTTGCGCTCATCGGTCTGGCCGCACCCGCCGCGGCGCAGCATGCGCACATGCCGGGCATGCACATGCCGGCACCCAAGAAGCCGGTCGCTAAGAAGGCGCCAGCCAAGACGAAAGCCGTGCCCAAGAAGGCCGCTGCCAAGACGAGCCCCGCGAAGAAAGCCGCTACCCCTGCCAAGAAAAAGGCAGCGACCAAGCGTCCGGCGGCGGTCAAGAAGCCCGCTCCGGTCGCAGCACCATTGACCCATGAGCATCACGGCCCCGCGGCTGCTGCGCCCTTGGTTGCGCCTGAGCCGCATGATCACAAAGGTCATGTCGGAACCGCACCGGCCACAACGGGGCTCGACCAGCCAAGCGTCGCGCCCCCCGTCGCCGACCAGGGCACGATGGGCCACTCGCAAATGGACCATTCCGCCACGGGCCATGCCCAGCCGGCGGAGCATGCCGGTGCTCACGGGGGCACTTCCGGTCACTCGAACATGGTCGGGGCGTTCGGTCCCTATTCGCTGAACCGCGAAGCGTCCGGCACCGCCTGGCAGCCTGATACGTCGGACCACTCGGGCCTGCACCAGACCCGCGGCGGCTGGGACCTGATGGGTCACGGCGTCGTCAACCTCGTCTACGATCACCAGGGCGGCGCACGAGGGGACAGCAAGGCGTTCGCCAGCGGCATGCTGATGGGCATGGCGCGGCGTCCGCTCGGCAACGGCACCCTGCAGTTCAAGACCATGCTCAGCCCCGACCCGCTGATGGGCAAGCGCGGCTATCCGCTGCTGCTGGCCAGCGGCGAGACGGCCGATGGCGAAGAGCATCTGATCGACCGCCAGCACCCGCACGACTTCTTCATGGAGATGGCGGCATCGCTTTCGCAGAACATCGGGCGAAACAGCAGCGTGTTCCTCTATGGCGGCCTGCCGGGCGAGCCGGCGTTCGGACCGCCGGCGTTCATGCACCGGGAGGCAATCATGGATTCGCCCGAAGCGCCGATCAGCCACCATTGGCTCGATTCGACCCACATCAGCTTCGGCGTGCTGACGGCCGGTGTGGTGCTCGACCGCTTCAAGATCGAGGCTAGCCGGTTTAACGGCCGCGAGCCGGACCAGCATCGCTGGAACATCGAAACTGGGCCGCTCGATTCCGCGGCGGTTCGGGTCTCGTGGAACCCGACGTCCGAACTGTCGCTCCAGGGCAGCTGGGGCAAGTTCAAGGAGCCCGAGCAGCTCGAGCCGGGAGTGGACCAGAAGCGCTGGTCCGCCAGCGCGCTGTTCGCCCATGAGGTCGCGCCGAACTGGAAGCTGGCCGGCACCATGGCATGGGGCCGCAAGACCGTCGATCATCATGGCGAGACCTGGCGCGACGACGCCTTCGTCGCCGAAGCGGGCCTCAAGCATCGCGCCTGGACGCTGTTCAGCCGCGGCGAGATCACGGAAAATCGCGAGCTGCTCGACGACGAGGAAGAGCATGGCGATGCGTTCCGCGTCGGCAAGGTCTCGGTCGGAGCGGTGCGCGACTTCCGCTTGTCCGAGCACTTCTCGATCGGTGCCGGCGGGCTGTTCGCCCTTAACTTTGTGCCCGACGCGCTCGAGCCCTTCTACGGCAAGCGCATTCCGAAAGGCGCAATGGGTTTCGTGCGGCTCAAGCTCGACTGATTGACTAGCAGGTTTCCAGCCCACATATGGCCGCCTCGCTCCGGCGTGGCCCCTTCGTCTAGCGGTCTAGGACGTCGCCCTCTCACGGCGAAAACACGGGTTCGAGTCCCGTAGGGGTCACCATTGCAATGGCATCCAGGCAGTCGGCAATTCGAAACGCCGGGTCGAGCTGAGTTGCGCCTTTCTTATCCTGCTGGCGCATCTCTGGCGCTTGTAGCTAGCGTTCCCGCTGCCTGGTCCGGAGACTGCTAGCGAGTCGCCGCGCTCGATTGAACATGTGGTCGCCCAGCGCGGCTGTCGAAATTCCGCTTTTCTGCCATGGCTCGATGACTCGCGCGATTGCTGGGATGTCGATCTGGCGCCGTGTTCCTCGGTCAGCATACCACTTCGGCATGGATCGCAAGGCGCCGCGCATATCGAACGTGGCGATGGTCCGGCCATCGTCGGATACGGCCGCAGGCGCCTTGAGCGCCAGGCCGATACCGGCCTTCAAGCAGGGGTCGAGGTTCTGCTGGCGGTCATCCAAAATGACGAAATCATCGGGCTTGGCCCCAGTCATTCGCTGCGCGATGCTCAACGCGTATGTTTTGCGCAATCCGAACCGCGCGAGTTGCCGGATCTGCATGGTCGTGCACGCCTCGCGGAATAGATCCTCGGCGCCGATCAGGGCCAGGGAATCGTTGACCTCCAGTTCAGCGGCTTGGCAGATTTTTTCGGCTTCTCGACGGGACCGATGGGTGACGATGAACACGTGCTGCGCTGCCGCCGCGAGGCTTGCTGCCAATCCCTGGTGCAAGATCAACAATTCGCGTGTGGCGGGATCGTTTCGGTCCACCTCGATGACAACTACTCCGTCCAGGTCCACCAGCAAGATCGGCCGAAAGCCTACCGCCATAGATCGTATCCTGCGGCCTTTATCCACTTCCGGAAGCGCGCATATTCAGGATTGTTCAGGGACCATGGATAGCGGTGGAGAATTCGGTGCAAGTGGATGTCCGGCTCGACCCCATGCAAGTTCTGGGAATCGAACTTGGTGGCCCAGCACATCACGGCGACCTGCACGTTCGCTGCCCCCTTGGCTAGCAGTCTGCTCCGGACATGCGCGACCGACGATCCGCTGTCCACGCAGTCGTCGACGATGACAATTCGGCGTCCTTGAATGTCAAAGTTGAAATCGTCGCCGGGCCCATCCTCGATCTGGTTAAATGGGCGATCAATGCGCGCCCGAACCAGCCGGACCAGAAGCCGCCTCAGTGCCCGTGATGAAAATCGCGCCACTCGAGCAGCGAACCGGAACGGGCGTTTTATCCTGGTGCTCTTGCGCCTGACCCGGACGACACGGCATTCGAGTTGAGCCACTTGCGCGGCAACAGCGGCTGGCAGGATCCCGCCGTTGGCAAGGCCGACGACGATGTCGGGCGGCGGCGAAAGCTGTCCAATGCGCTCGCCCATGGCGCGGCAGAGGTCCACCGCTTCTTCAACGGATACATATTCCTTGACGGTCAGTGCAGCGAACCGGTCAACGATCACGCCACTTGCAGGCGGTTCCGTTGCAGGCCGCGACGCGGAGCTCCTCGCGGAATCCACTAGTTCGACCGCAGCACGACCTTGCCGGGATTCACCGGGCCGAGCGCGCGCGCGGACTTTGTGCGCAGGACACGGCTCGCTGACCCTTTGCGCTGCTTTCTGCCGCGCCAGCCTTGTGGCGGATCGATGGCGATGCTCAAGATAGTGAACAGCCGCATCAACGACGGGAATCGGAGCTGCAGCCGTCGCCTGGACACCTGCAGTTGGGCCAACGTACCTCCGCAATATCGTTGAGGAATGTCAACGCCCAGCAAGGATCTGGCGCTGTTCAGTTGCACGTGCAACGCATTGCGGGCGCTGCCTTTGGGAAAGAAGGCTTCTAGGGCGGACCAGTCGACGCCTTCGTTTACGAGACGCGGAATATCGACGAAGTGACGTGCGTCGATGAGGCCGCGCCAATAGTCCCCATCATGCAATTGGTCGTGCAGCACATAGAGCAGCAACGCGCACGTCGGGTTTGGAAGCAGCACCGTTCCCGCCGGGGTTTCCAGCGGAGCACACAATGGTGCAACGCGCTCGTAGTGCACCTCAAGGATATACGGCTGGATATTGGTGTGAAGGTCCACCATCCCGACATCCCAGGCTCGGCCCATGGTAATTGCATGCGGGGGGCCATGGAAACCCTGGTAGATTTGATATCCCATCCCGGTAAGCACCTCAGTGGCGCACTCCCGGGACTGGCCGGGCACGAGCACATCGAGATCGGACATCAGCCGGCCGGTCCCGGTGCCGCTTGCCAGCAGCGATGCCAGCCCCCTCATCACGATCGGCCGAACCCCCGCGGCATTCAATTGGGGCAGGAGTTCGCAGAACTGAGCGAGCAGTCGTTCGTTGCGCGCGGTAGCGCGCTGCAGAACATCGACGAGCAAAGGCCGCACGTTTGGCGGCAGATCCGACTCGAGCGTAGAGCCAAGCACGACGGAAGCGAGCGTCCCGATCGTCAGAGTCTCGCTTGCGAGTTGCAATAGCGCCTGCCAGTCGCGCGGCTTGCGCAGGTGACCCGTCAGGGCGTCGAGGAGCTCCTCGAACGTGCTTTCGCCTTTAGCCTTCATTGTAGTTCATAAGGGCGGCAGCTCCGGCTGCCGCTTCGGCATAGTTCAGCTCAACGCACCGCGCGCCTTTCACCATCTGGACCGCGGCGCGGAAGATTGCGGTGGAGCAGCTGCCGTCGGGCGAGCGCGCCTCGCTCAGCAAGTCGCTCAAGGCATCTTCGGAGGTCATGGGCCGGATACTTGTGTCTGCGATTTCCGAGCGGCGCAACCTGACGATCATCGCCACCTGGCAACTGGCTGCGGGCGGCTGCTTGGCAAGCGGCAAAAAGCGGACGGTCTGACCGTCGGGCCGGAGATGGGTCGGGACCTCCGAAATGCCCCCGTCGGCGGCCCGCAACATCTCCCAGGTGCCTTGCTTGGCCGCGGGCGCGAAGGGGACGCCGGTCACTTGGCCGCAATCGTCAACCAGCGTGACATCGTCCGCCCGGTACTCGCAGCCCGCTTTCCTGAGCGCGAGCGACAATGTGCTCTTGCCCGCTCCTGGAGGTCCCAGGATCAACACTTCGCCGTCACCCGTGCTGAGACAAGCAGCGTGCAGTGCAAAGAGGTAGTCGGCGGCACGGAGCACTTCTTCAAGGATCATGCCCTTCAGCTGAACGGCGCCGCGGGATCGTTCAACGACCACCCGCCGGCGCGGATGTTCGCCAAGCAGGGCGAACTCACCGGCCGCCGACACGTAAAAGGTGCAATGAACATCCGGATCGTCGGTCAGCAGATGCGCGTAGGCTGGGCCGATCAATCGGAACATGTCCTCGCAAGCATAGACAAGAAGGATTGTGAGGCCTGCAACCGCGATTTTCTGGTGAGAATCTGTTCCGGTAGGGCCCGCGTTACCCTCGGCTTCAAGCAGGTTGAGCTGCGCCAGGCCCCGCAGAAGCGTTGCAACCCACTCGGAACAAGCTGCTTGTTCGAGCCCTCCAACTTCGAGTGCGCTGGTCAGCTCTCCAGCTGTCGCCCCTCCAATCAGGCGCTGCGCCAGCAGCGCACTGCTTCCATTCAGCTCGTAGATTTGCTGCTGTCCTGCCGAGAAGAGCAGCGCGCGGTCAGCCAAAAACTCTACGGCAGTGCCGGCCCGGAGAGAGAAGCTGAGCTGATTCAGGACCGGCTCGACGTCCGCTGCCAACTTCTCAATGGCCAATGCTCCGGGATCTCGGCTGAGCGGTATCGCGGGCTACCATGGCGGCCTTGCCGGGCATGCCCAGAAATGAACGTCTGTTCGTATCGCTCTGAAGGTGGCGCAGGGTACCCAAGTGCGCGTCGTGTCCTCGAAATAAGTCGGCGCGCAGGTTATCGGAAACCGATTGGAGCACAAGAGCAAAGACGCCGTAGGAGGTGTTGAGTGCGTGACGGGGTCGTGCTCTGCGGAAAATGCAAGCGATAAGTTCCAGTCGTGCAACAAAGGCACGCTTCACGGATTACAGCTGTTTAATTTCCATTAAATGCTTTGACTCTTAACGGCTTCTGGCGGATGGTTCGAACCAGGTGAGTGACTCGTGAACCGACTGGGCGCGTATTTGGCTAGTAATGGGGTAGAGAGATATCATGGGTAAACACGATGACACTGCGGGCAATGTACGCCCCGAAGAGGCGGTGGACGAAAGCAGGCGAGCGTTTCTGAGCGTCTACGGCAAGGCCGCGCTGGTCGCTCCCCCCGTGGTGACGGCGCTGCTCGCGACCTCCATGTCGTCACCGGCCATCGCGGCGAGTACTGGCGGCGGCGGCGGTGGCGGTGGCGGCGGAGCAGGTCCGCTTGGATTGGCGCTCGTTGGAGCCCAAGCCGGCATCGTGGCCGCTGCGCCCAGGGCACAACCGTTGGCCGTTTCGGCCCCCCCGGCCGCGCCGCCCATGGCGGCTCCGGCGCCGGCCGCAATCCAGGCTCCTCCTCCGCCGCCGCCTGCGGCCGCGTGGCCCGGGCCGGAGCGCGGCTGATCGCGCGATTGTTTAGGCAGGAAGCCGGCGTTCTTCCGCGTCACTGAAGGAGCGTCATGTGGGCAGTTTCAGTCTCTGGCATTGGCTGGTGGTCATCGCCCTGGTGATGCTTCTGTTCGGGCGGGGGCGGATTTCAGGGACAATGGGTGAGATCGGCAAAGGCCTGAAAAGCTTCAAGGACGGTCTTTCCGATCAGGAGGACGATCGCCTTCGCCGCTACTCTGAGCAACGTAGTTCAGAAACCTTGCAAGGCACGTCGCGCACCGCCGGTCCGGACGAGGCGAGCAGCGCCCATGCGCCACCCCCACGCCCATCGCGCGACCACGGCGCGGGATACTAACAGCAGGCGCCTGTGTTTGGGATCGGCACGACGGAGCTTCTGCTCGTCACTACTCTCGCGCTGATTTTCATCGGCCCCAAGGATCTTCCAAAAGCGATGAGCGCACTGGGGCGCTGGATTGGCCAGGCTCGCGGCGCGGCGCGCCACTTCAAGACCGGGGTCAAGGACCTGATCCGGCAAGCCGAACTCGAGGAACTGGAGCGCAAGTGGCGCGAGGAGGAAGCGCGGATTGTTGGTCCGCCTGCGTCGCTTGCTGACCAATTGCCTTCGCTGCCGCACGCTCCTCAGCCGGTTCCCTAGCGGCCGCTGCCGTGAAGGACATCGACCACACCAAGGCGCCGCTGTTTGAGCATTTGGTCGAGCTGCGCCGAAGGCTGCTCATCGGATGGCAAGCCGACGACTTGTTCCAGGCGCCGAACGCGCTCAGCAAGCGGGCTGACATCAGCGGGTAGTGACCACTCGGCCATGCGTCGAGGCGCGGGTCACCTTCAAGCAAGTCGCGAGTCTATCGGCTGGAATCATCTCTCATTCTGCCGGCGCTGGCTGCAGTCGCCCCCGCCTTTGACCCATCGACCGGCGACGCTTCCGTACATTCAGCCACATGATGATGCCGGTGACCGCCAGCGCGGCGGGGATGATGCCCCCGACGGAGATGACGATCTGCCACAGCCGGCCCATGCCGGTGCCGTCGTGGATCCGGCGCATCAGCCGCGCCGTCGTTTCCGGCGATCGCGAGCGCGGCGGCTTGGCGGTGCCGGTGGCATCGAGCACAGTAACCTCCGCAGAGCCGCCGGCGCGGCGGTAAGACAGCTTCCACTCGCCGGTTGGTGCAGTCGGCCAACTGACCTGCGCGATTGGGCCAGGCGCGTGAGGTTCGGCCGCGGCAAGCACCTGCTCCGGTGTCATGCGCGTTGCCGCCAGGGGCGGAGCAGCCATGCGGCGCATCCGCTCGGTCGGGCTCGGGCCGACCGGATCTCCAGCCAGGGGCCCGAAGAACGCGGGAAAGGAAATCCAGGCGCCGGTCAGCGACAATACCGTAAGCGGCAAGGCAATCCAGAAGCCGCCCTGGTGATGGAGGTTAGCGCTGGTCGTCGGCTGGCGCCGCCAACCCAGCCCGCGGCGGAAACCTCCCTTGAGCGGCCACCACAGCCATAGCCCGGTCAGCGAGGAAAGCAGCATCGCGACTCCGATCCAGCCAACGATCTGCCGCCCGACGCCGGGCACCATGAGCGAACCGTGCAGCACGTGCATGACATGGACCAGCCCTTCATTACTGGCGCTGCGGTCGAGCACAGCACCGGTGGTCGGGTGGAGGTGGAAGAGGGTCCGGACCGGGCGCCCGCCGCCGCTTGCCGGACGAGCAAGCGTGGCCGCAATCGCGCCCCCCGCTTCGGGGTAAGCGAGGCTGAGCAGTTGCTCGCCCGGACCCGCATTTCGGCGCGCGGCAGTGGCATAAGCGGACGGTGGGAGGCTGACCAACGCCGACACACGGCGCTCGGGGTTGAGCGCCTCGTCCAGCCAATCGTGCCAGACCAGGGCCGAGCCGGTCAGCGAAATGGGGATGATCAGAAGGGCGAGGGTCAGGCCGATCCACTTGTGGACCTGAAACCAGAACTGACGAAGACGCTGCTTGGGGAATCGCATCGGCGGCCGTTAGGCCAGTTGCGAGCGGTTCTCAATAAGCTGCGCTTCGGCGTTTCCTGCCTGCCGGCGCTCACCCAATTTTCGATGATCGCGGCGATCCGCGGCGCCGCCTGGCCATCACCGAAGGGAAAGGCGCGGAGCGACATCGCCGCCAAGGCAAGCGGATCCGTCAGCAGCCGTTGAACTGCAGACACAATGCGGGCCGCGCTGGTGCCGATCAGGCGGGCATTGCCGGCCGCGATCCGCCTCCGGCCGTTCGGTCTTGTCGCGCAGGACCAGCAATGGCGTTCCGAGCGCGGGGGGCTTCTTCCTGGATGCCCCCGGAATCGCTGAGGATCAGGTCGGCTTCGCGCATTCGCCAGACCAGCTCGGCATGACTGCACGGCTTCAGGAGCGCGAGGTTGGGGGTTTCCGCAAGCTCGCGGCGCATGGTCCCGGCCACATGGGGGTTCGGGTGGAGCAGCAGGTCTATCCGCACGGACCCGTGCCTCGCCAGCTGCCGCACCGCGGTGGCGATCGACTCCAGCCCTTCGCCCCAACTCTCGCGCCGATGACAAGTGACCAGGAGGCGCGGGACGCCGCCGTCGTTGAGCGTCGGTCGCGGCAGTCCCGCTTCCAGCGCCAGCAATGCGTCGATTGCCGTGTTGCCTGTCACGTGGATCTCCCCGGCGACAGCCTCGGCGCGAAGGTTGCGTGCGGCGGCTTCGGTGGGGAGGAACAACAGGTCGGCTTGCCGGTCGATGGCGGTGCGATACTCGTCCTCGGGTCACGGGAGGCGCTGGTCGTGCGTGCGAAGGCCGGCTTCGACATGGCCGACCGATACGTCCGCCGCGAAGCCGGCGAGGGCCGTGCCCATCGCACTGGAGGTGTCGCCCTGCACGACGAGCATCTCCGGCCTGACGCAGCGCAGGTGCGGCAGGATGGCAGCAGTGACCTCGCGCACATGCCGGTGCGGATCGGGTCGGCCGCGACAATTCAGGTGCAGCTGCGCGAAGTCGGCCAGGCCGTGTTCGCCAGCGTCAAGCTGCTGCTGGCCAGTGAGAACCAGCAGCGGCGTGAACCCGCGCAGTCGCAGAGCCCGCGCAATGGGCGCTGTTTGATCGCTTCAGGCCTGGTGCCGACCACCAGCCAGATGTCGGCGGAGCGCAGTTTCCCCCCTAGCTCGGCGGGAGCAATCTGCCTCCACTATGGAGCTAGTGCAAGTGGCTGCGAACTTTAGCGGAAGTTGTCGGCGTAGGCCTGGAGCTTCAGCCGGACCGGCGGCGCCGGCACGACGTGGAAGTCGAGGCCGTGCTTCTCGCAATAAGCGATCGCCGCGTCCTGCGTCGGGAAATTCATTCGCACCTGAGGGTTGGTGTCGCCCGACCCGTTCCAGCCTGTCAGCGGGTCGGGTCGCATCGGCTCCGACCGCTCGAACTCCAGCAGCCAGGAACCGGCATTGGCCTTGCCGGACTGCGTCGTCTTGCGCTCGAGTTCGGAGATGCGGGCGATGGTCATGAGCGGGGAGTGGCGCAGGGTGCGGGCAAGATCAAGCCGGCGTCGCGGCTTCGGCCGCACGCAAGTCGCGCCGGGCCTGGATCCGCTTCCAGATCTTCTCGTGAAAAAAGAAGGCAACCGCGTTCGCGCAGGGTTCGATCAGCGTGATCAGCCCCGCAATCTCGATCGAACCGGTGATGATATAGCCAATGGTGAACGCGACCGTGAGGTGGACCGCCAAATAGGTGAAGGTCTTGATCAAATCGATGCTCATGCCGCTTCTATTCCCACCTAGGTCTCACCTCAGAACGCCTTGATCGTGGAAGCGTTCAAGCGCCTGACGCACGTTTCGTCCGAAGCGTTGCAGCCGCGTTCGCGGGGTCGTCGGGCCAGGCGTGCTTGGGATAGCGCCCCCGCATTTCCTTCGCCACTTCGCGCCAGCTCCCGGCCCAGAACGACGGCAGGTCTTGGCTGGTCTGGATCGGCCGCCCGGCGGGTGAGGTGATCGCCAGGGTGAGCGGAACCTGGCCCCGGGCAAGCATGGGATGCTCGGCCAGCCCGAATAGCGCCTGCGCCCGCACTTCGACGATCGGCCCGCCGTCTACGCGGTAGTCGATCGGGTGCCGACTTCCGGCCGGGCTGACGAATTCGGCGGGCGCCAGCTGCGCCAGTGACCGCTGGGCGGGGTAGGGGAGCAGCGCTTCGATGGACGAGCGGAGCGCCCCAGGCGCGATGTTCGACAGCTTGCGCTTGCCCGCGAGCAAAGGGGAAAGCCACTCGTCCAACCGTTCAAGCAAGTGGACGTCCGTGAGCGCGGGGATGGATGAATCGAACCGATGCGCGAAGGCGCTGCGCTCGCGGGAGGCTAACGTCGCTTCATCCCACGGCAGCAAGGCGAGCCCATGCTGCCGAATGCCGTCCAGCAGCGCGGCCTGGACCGCTTCCGGGTCGGGGTTCGGGTCGGCGGCCGACTGGAGGCGGATGGCGCCTAGCTTGCGGTCGCGGGTTGTCAGGACAGTGCCGGTAGCCGGATCGAACCTGATCTCGTGCCGCTCCTCGATGCGATCGCCGAACAAATCCATTACTGCCGCTTGATCGATCGCCGCTGCTGACAGGATGCGCGCACCCGACGCATGACCGGCAACCTCAGCCACTGCGAGCCATTCGCTGCGGGCGAGGGGCGACGTCGGGTCGAGCCGGAAGCCGCGGCCGCCGACCGACTGCCAACTTTCGCCGACTGGGTCGCGGCGGCGGGAGAGACGGTCCGGAAAGGCAAGGGCAATCGCATGTGCGATGCTTCCGCCAGTGCTGGCAGGCGGGCCCGCCTGGTCGGACCAGCGCTTCGCCAGCCGCCGCGCCCCTTCGGCGCGGGGTGATCTGTCCCCTCGCCAGCGGCGCAGCCGCAGCTCGAGGTCTGGATCGTTGCCGCCCAAGCCACGCTCGCTGAGCAGCGCCGCAGCTTCGGCCGCGACGCTCCCGAAGCCGCGCCGAGCCGCTTCGATCAGCATGTGCGCAAGCCTCGGCTCGAGCGGCAGGCGAGCGATAGCGCGGCCGTGATCGGTGACCCGGCCCCCGGATAGAGCGCCAAGCGCCGTCAGCCGCGCTTGCGCGTCGGCGCGGGCCGGCGCGGGCGGTGGGTCGAGCCACTGGAGCCGTGCCGGATCGGCTTCCCCCCACAACAGGCAGGTCAGCAGCAGCGACGAAAGGTCGGCCTCGCCGATCTCCGGCGGGTCATGGGCGGGCAGCGCGGCCGTGGCGGCTTCCACCCACAAGCGAATGACGACGCCCGGCGCCTGCCGCGCCGCACGGCCCGCGCGCTGCGTAACTGCCCCCCGGCTGGCGCGCTCGGTGACTAGCCGCGTCAGCCCGGCACCGCGGTCGTAGCGGGGGCGGCGGGCAAGGCCGCTGTCGACCACGATCCGCACGTCCGAGACGGTGACGCTGGTTTCGGCGATGCTGGTCGCAAGCACGAGCTTGCGTTTGCCCGGCGGCGGCGCAGCGAGTGCGGCGCGCTGCTCGCGTGGGTCGATGGCGCCGTGCAGGCGGTGCACCAGCACATCGTCGGGCAAGCCCGACAAGGCGGCCGCGGTGCGCTCGATCTCGGCGACCCCCGGCAAGAAAGCGAGCAGCGAACCGTCGTGAGCAACGAGCGCCTGGCGGGCCGCGCGGGCGACCTGGTCCTCGATGCGGGCGACCGGGTCGCGCCCAATATGATGGACTTCGAGCGGGAAGCTTTTGCCCTCGCTGACGACACGCGGCGCATCGCCCAGCAGGCGCGACAGGCGCTCGGCATCGAGCGTCGCCGACATAGCAACGAGCCGCACGTCGGGACGCAGCGCCGAAGCGGCATCGAGCGTCAGCGCCAGCGCGAGATCATTGTCGAGACTGCGTTCGTGCACCTCGTCGAACAGCACGGCCGACACGCCGGCAAGCTCGGGATCGGCCTGTAGACGGGACAGGAACACGCCGTGCGTCATCGCGATCACGCGGGTGCTCCTTCCGGCCTTGCTGTCGAGGCGTGTCTGGTAGCCGAAGGTTTCGCCGGGCTGCTCGCCGGCCTGTGTCGCCATGAACTCTGCGGCAGCGCGTGCGGCCAGCCGCCGAGGCACCAGCAGCAGCACCTGCCCGGTGCACCAAGGTTCAGCGATCAGAGCCGGGGGCACCCCGGTGGTCTTGCCGGCGCCCGGCGGGGCGATCAGCAGCGCCCGCGTGCCTTGGCGCAAGGCGGCCAGCAGGTTGGCAAGTACGGCATGGATCGGCAATGCCGTCATAAACTGCCGGTCAGTAGGCGCGGGCGATAGCGAACTCGACGGCTTCGGTCAGCGCCGCCTTGGCCTTGCTGGCGGGGAACATGGCGAGCGCATCGATGGCGCGCCGGCCGTACTGGCGCGCATGCTCGATGGTGTCGGACAAAGCGCCGGTGTCGCGCATCAGCTGGATGGCGTGGGCAAGATCGTCGTCGGAGACGCGTTCCCCGGACATTGCCGCGCGCCAGAAATCGCGGTCGCTGTCGCTGCCGTGGGCGTAAGCCAGGATCACGGGCAAGGTCATCTTGCCGTCGCGGAAATCGTCTCCGACGCCCTTGCCCATCGTCTGGCTGTCCGACGCGTAGTCGATCGCATCGTCGGCGAGCTGAAAGGCGATCCCGAGGTTGCGGCCGTAGGTCTCCAAGGCCAGTTCAGCGTCCTCGCTCGCTTCGGCCACGACCGGCGACACCCGGCAGGCTGCGGCGAACAGCGCCGCCGTCTTGGCGCGGATGATGGTCAGATATTGCTCCTCGCCGGTTTCCACGCGGCGCTGCGCGGTCAGCTGTTCGACCTCGCCCTCGGCGATCACGGCCGACGCATGGCTGAGGATCCTGAGTACGCGCAAGCTCCCGTCCTCGACCATCAGCTCGAATGCTCTGGAGAACAGGAAATCGCCGACCAGGACACTGGCGGGGTTGCCCCAGATGAGGTTGGCAGTGCGCTTGCCGCGGCGCGTGCCCGAGCCGTCGACCACATCGTCATGGAGCAGGGTCGCGGTGTGGATGAATTCGACAGCGGCGGCCAGCTTGTAGTGGCGCGTGCCAGGATAGCCGAGCAGCCTGGCACAAGCGATCGTCAGCATCGGCCGCATCCGCTTGCCGCCACCGGCAATCAGGTGTCCCGCAAGCTCGGGAATCAGCGCCACTTTGCTCTGCATGCGGTCGAGGATGGCGGCGTTGACCCCGTTCATGTCGGAGGCGACGAGCGAGATTAGAGCCTCGAGAGACGGCTCGCGCTTGGGGCCGAGCGGATGGATGCTAGCGGTCACGGCGCTCCTCTAGCTGGAGCGCGCTTTCTTTCCTAGCCGATCACTACCCGGCTTGGTTGCCGGTGCGGCGTAGAGCTTGGCTGTAGCGGGGCCCACCGGTCGAGCAGCTTGCCCTTGACGTTGAACTAGCGGCCCTGGTCGTCGAAGCCGTGCCCGATGGTGGCGCCGATGTAGCTCACGAGGGACCTACGTCCACATCACCGATCCGGGCGCGATTTTGACAACAACAGCTGGAGACGGCGATGTCCCCCTGACCGCGTCGCCGCACGTCGCTGGAGGTGGTGGGCATAGTCGGCAGAAGAACGAACCGGGAACTCATTGCCGGACCGGAATGGATGATCCGTCGGTGCGCGAAGCTGGTTTGAGCTTGCTCCTTCACCGCGCTAGTGCCGAGTTGGTGACCGACAAGCCGAACAAAGCAGACTGGCAAGCGCTCGCCGAGAAGGAAAGCCGCGGGAAGGTTTTGGAGCGCGAAACGCCCGAGGGCATTCAGCTAAAGACCGTCTACGGCCCCGAAGACGCTGCCGGGATCGACAGCGGCTACCCCGGCCTGCCGCCCTACACGCGCGGGCCCTATGCGACGATGTACGCGGGGCGCCCGTGGACCATCCGCCAGTACGCCGGCTTCTCGACCGCCGAGGAGTCTAACGCTTTCTACCGCCGCAACCTCGCCGCCGGCCAGAAGGGGCTCAGCGTCGCCTTCGACCTCGCCACTCACCGCGGCTACGACAGCGACAATCCGCGCGTGGCCGGCGATGTCGGGATGGCCGGCGTGGCGATCGACAGCGTCGAGGACATGAAATTGCTGTTCGACGGCATCCCGCTCGGCGAGATGAGCGTCAGCATGACCATGAACGGCGCGGTGCTGCCGATCATGGCCTTCTTCATCGTCGCGGGAGAAGAGCAAGGGGTTGACCGCGCGCAGCTCACCGGCACGATTCAGAACGACATCCTGAAAGAGTTCGCGGTCCGCAACACCTACATCTACCCGCCCGAGCCGAGCATGCGGATCGTCGCCGACATCATCGCCTTTTGCGCAGCGGAGATGCCCAAGTTCAACTCGATCTCGATCAGCGGCTACCACATGCACGAGGCGGGCGCGACGGCGGTTCAGGAGCTCGCCTACACGCTCGCGGACGGCATGGAGTATGTTCGCGCGGCCCAAGCCAAAGGGCTCGATATTGATGCCTTTGCGCCGCGGCTGAGCTTTTTCTTCGGCATCGGCATGAACCTCTTCATGGAAGTGGCCAAGCTGCGCGCCGCGCGCACGCTCTGGGCGCGGATCATGACCGAACTCGGGGCGAAGTCGGAGAAATCGAAGCTGCTGCGCACGCACTGCCAGACGAGCGGCGTGTCGCTGACCGAGCAGGACCCGTACAACAACATCGTGCGAACCACGGTCGAAGCGCTCGCCGCGGTGCTCGGCGGCACGCAGTCGCTGCACACCAACAGCTTCGACGAAGCGATTGCGCTGCCGACCGACTTCAGCGCGCGGATCGCGCGCAACACGCAACTGATCCTTGCGGAGGAAAGCGGGGTGACGGCGGTCGCCGATCCTCTTGGCGGAAGCTGGTATGTCGAGGCGCTGACCCGCGAATTGGACGAGAAAGCGTCGGCGCTGATCGCCGAAGTCGAGGCGCATGGCGGAATGACCAAGGCCGTTGCCGAAGGCCTCCCCAAGCAGCGGATCGAAGAAGCGGCCGCCGCGCGCCAGGCCAAGGTGGATACCGGCGAAACGGTGATCGTCGGCGTCAACCGCTACCGGCTGGAGAACGAGGCCGAGCTCGACATCCTCGCGGTGGACAACGCCAAGGTCCGCGCCGGGCAGATTGCACGGTTGGACCAGGTGCGGTCCGGACGGGACGAGGCGAAGGTGCGCGCGACGCTGGATGCACTGGAGCAAGGTGCCAAAAATGCCTCCCGGAACGGGGAGGGGGACCATGCGCACCATGGTGGCGGGGGCGCGCCACGCGCAGAACTCCCTTCGTCAGTTGCTGGCGCAACTGCCACCTCCCCGTCCCGGGGAGGATCGAATTTGTTGGCCGTTGCCATCGAATGCGCCCGCGCCCGCGCTACGCTTGGCGAAATTTCCGACGCGCTGGAACGCGCGTTTGGCCGCTACGGCACCAGGCCCGAACCAGTACGCGGCATCTACGGCAAGGCTCGCGACGACACCCGTTGGCGCGCCGCGGTTGAAGGTACCCGTTCCGTGGAACAGCGCCTCGGCCGCAAGCCCCGCATCATGGTCGCCAAGATGGGCCAGGACGGCCACGACCGCGGCGCCAACCTCGTTGCGTCCGCCTTCGCCGACTTGGGCTTCGAAGTGGTCTCCGGCCCCCTGTTCCAGACGCCGCGCGAGACCGCCGAGATGGCGGTCGAAAGCGCAGTCGATGTGGTCGGCGCGTCGTCGCTCGCTGCGGGCCACCGCACGCTCATCCCCGAGCTGATCGACACGCTGCGCGACATGGACCGCGCCGACATCAAGGTCGTCGCCGGCGGCGTCATCCCCGCGCAGGATTACGCGCTGCTGCGGCAGGCCGGCGTGGCCGCGATCTTTGGCCCGGGCACCAACCTCGCCGACGCCGCCGACGAAGTGCTGCGCCTCCTGGGGCACAACCGCCCGCCGCTCGACGAGGCGGCAGAGTGAAGGCAGCCTTATTCCTAGCGGCATCCGCGGCGTACGCGGTCGTCGCTACTTCATCTATTTGGCCGTCGTCTTGCAACGGATTGGGTCCGGACAGTCCGATCCCTTGCAACTATGCTGCAGACCAGCAGTCGTTCAATTTTGCAGTGGGCGCCGTTGTCTTCTACGCCATTTCAAGCGTCCGTTTCTGGTGGCCTCGCAAGCATTCAAAAGGCTGAGATGTTCAAGAAAATCCTGATCGCTAACCGCGGGGAAATCGCCTGCCGGGTGATCCGCACGGCGCGGCGCATGGGCATCAAGACGGTTGCGGTCTATTCGGACGCTGACGCGCGCGCGCCGCATGTGCGGATGGCGGATGAAAGCGTGCGGCTGGGGCCGCCTCCTGCGAGCGAAAGCTACCTGAAGGCCGAGCTGATCATCGATGCTTGCAAGGCGACTGGCGCGGAGGCGGTGCACCCTGGCTACGGCTTCCTGTCCGAGCGCGCTAGCTTCGTCGAAGCTCTCGCCGCCGAGAACATCGCCTTCATCGGCCCGCCGCCGAACGCCATCGCGGCGATGGGCGACAAGATTGAATCGAAGAAGCTGGCGCGCGACGCCGGCGTCAACATCGTGCCCGGCTGGCTCGACGACATCGCGACGACCGATGAAGCGGTGAAGATCGCCGGCGACATCGGCTACCCGGTGATGATGAAAGCCTCGGCCGGCGGCGGCGGGAAGGGCATGCGCCTCGCCTGGTCGGAGCAGGACGTGCGCGAAGGCTTCGAGGCGACCAAGCGCGAGGGGCTGTCGAGCTTCGGCGACGACCGCGTGTTCATCGAGAAGTTCGTCGAGCAGCCGCGCCACATCGAGATCCAGCTGCTCGGCGACCGCCACGGTAACATCCTCTACCTCAACGAACGCGAATGCTCGATCCAGCGCCGCCACCAGAAGGTGGTCGAGGAAGCGCCGTCGCCGTTCGTCACGCCCGAGATGCGCCGCGCGATGGGCGAGCAGGCGGTCGCGCTGGCGCGGGCCGTCGGCTATTATTCGGCAGGCACGGTCGAGCTGATCGTCGCCGGCAACGACCCGACCGGCAAAAGCTTCTACTTTCTCGAGATGAACACGCGGCTGCAGGTCGAGCATCCTGTGACGGAAGAGATCACCGGTCTCGATCTCGTCGAGCAGATGATCCGCGTCGCCGCGGGCGAGAAGCTGGCGTTCACGCAGGCGGACATCGGCATCGACGGCTGGGCGGTCGAGACGCGGGTCTATGCCGAAGACCCGTACCGTGGTTTCCTGCCGAGCACCGGGCGGTTGGTGCGGTATGAGCCGCCAGTGCAAATCGCGTGCGCTAGCGCGCAATCCGAAGAAAGTTTTGGCACGCGGAGACGCGGAGACGCGGAGGATGTCGGCGGTTCTTCCTCTCCGCGTCTCCGCGTGTCCGCGCGAACGGATCAGGATAGCCGCTCGCGCGGCGGTGCGGAGGTTCGCACCCGCATTGACGGCGGCGTGACCGAGGGCGGCGAGATCAGCATGTTCTACGACCCGATGATCGCTAAACTGATCACCTGGGCGCCGACCCGTGAAGCGGCGATCGACGCGCAGGTCGCGGCGCTCGACGGGTTCGTCATCGACGGCATCAGCGACAATGTCGATTTCCTGTCCGCGCTGATGCAGCACCCGCGTTTCCGCAAGGGCGACCTCGCGACCGACTTCATCGCCGACGAATATTCGGAAGGGTTCGAAGGCGCGCCGGCAGAGCCGCAGCTGATCGAGGGACTGGCGGCGATCGCGGCCATGATCGGCCTCGAGAGTGATGCGCGCGCAGGGCAGGTCAGTGGCCAGCTCAACGGCACGCTCCCGACCTCGCCCGAGCGGCTGGTGCGCATTGCCGGCCGCGACGTGCATGTGGCGTTCGACGGCTGCGATGCCGTGCTGCTTGCGAATATCGATGGAGACGACCGGCCGCCGATCGAGCTGCAGGGCAGCTGGACGCCTGGCCAGCGGCTGTTCGCCGGAGTGCTGGACGGCAAGCCGATCAAGGTTCAGGTCCAGCGCGTCGGCCGCGGCTGGGAGCTGACGACGCGCGGCGCGCGGCACAAGGTGCAGGTGCTGCCGCCGCACGTCGCCGAGCTGTCGCGGCACATGATCGAGAAAGTGCCACCCGACCTGTCACGCCTGCTGCTCGCGCCGATGCCGGGACTGCTGACGCGGCTCGATGTCGCGGTCGGCGACAAGGTCGAGGCGGGACAGGCGGTCGCGGTGATGGAAGCGATGAAGATGGAAAACATCCTCCGCGCAACCAAGGCGGCGACGGTGAAAGCGACGACGGCGAAGGCTGGCGACAGTGTTGCCGTTGATCAGGTGATTGTGGAGTTTGAGTAGCTAATTATGTGGTGAAATTGGCAATTCTGGCCGTCGTCTCGGCTGTTCAGTCGTCACCGTGATCCCGGTTCGAACGCACGCAGTTAAATATGATCAATACAGAGAACCGCGGCCTTAGACCTAGACGTTCAGCGCACTGTTTCGGAGCATGTACCTAACCCCGACCGCGCTTGCGCTCATTGCCGTGATCCTCGTTCGCTCTTGCAGCCGGAGTTTGGATCATCCGCGCGGGACGGTAGATCCGAACCTCAACGGTTCCTCAACTCCACCCGCCTGAGCTTGCCGGTAGCAGTCTTCGGCAGCGCGTCGACGAATTCAATGTCGCGCGGGTATTTGTAGGGGGCGATCTGGTCTTTGACGAACGCCTTGAGCTTGTCCATCAGCTCCTCGCCGCGCTCGGCGAAGCTCGCCAGCACCACGAACGCCTTCACCTTCTGGCCGCGCTCCTCGCACGGCACGCCAATCACGGCGCATTCGGCGACGGCGGGGTGTGACAGCAGGGCATTCTCCACTTCCGGCGCGCCGATGTTGTAGCCGGAGCTGACGATCATGTCGTCGCTGCGCGCGAGGTACCAGTAATAGCCGTCGGCGTCGCGGCGGTAGGTGTCGCCGGTGAGGTTCCAGCCGTCGCTCACGTAATCGCGCTGGCGCTCGTCGTCGAGGTAGCGGCAGCCGGTCGGGCCCTTGACCGCGAGGCGGCCGGTGCCCTCGACCAACGGTTGGTTGGCGGGGTCGAGCACTGCCGCCGTATAGCCAGGCACCGCCTTGCCGGTGGCGCCCGGGCGGATGTCATCGCCACTCGCGGAAATGAAGATGTGCATCATCTCGGTTGCGCCGATGCCGTCGGTGATGGCGATGCCGGTGCGATCCTTCCACGCGCGCCAGGTCGCCTCGGGCAGGTGTTCGCCGGCGGACAGGCAACAGCAGAGGGTTCTGATTGCGTCCCCTAAGCCCGTTCGTGCTGCGCTTGTCGAAGCACTGCCCTTGTTTTCTTCGTCCGACGAGAAAGGCAGCCCTTCGACAAGCTCAGGGCGAACGGGTTGGGGTTCGGTTGCAAGCATCGCCTTGTAGGCGGTCGGTGCAGTGCCGAGGTGGGTGACGCCGAACCTGGCGATGGCCTCCAACATTGTCGGCGGGCTCGGCTGCTCGACCGTGCAGCAAGCCGCGCCGGCGCGGAGCGGAAACAGGAAACCGGCGCCGAGCCCGAAGGTGAAGGCGAGCGGCGCGCTGGTCATTGCGATGTCGCCCGGCTGCATGCCGATCAGGTGCCTGGCAAAGCTGTCGCATGGCGCCAAGACGTCGCGGTGGAAGTGAACGCAGCCCTTGGGCACGCCGGTGGTGCCGCTGGTGAAAGCGATCAGCGCCGGCTCGTCGCGGCCGGTGTCGACCGATGCGAGTGGCTGCAAGTCCGCAGTGCGCGTCTCGAGTTCGCCCCGGCCGTAGTCGCCGTCATACTTGATCACATGCTTGATCAGATGCGCCTGCTCGGCCGCCTCGCGGAAGTCGCCGATGAAGCGGCTGTCGACGACCGCGTGGCTGATGTGCGCACGCTCGATGACCGTCGCGATCTCGCCGGGGCGCAGCAGTGGCATGGTCGCGATGACAACGCCGCCAGCCTTCAAAACGCCGAGCCAAACGGCGAACATCGTGTAGGTGTTCGGGCCGCGTAGAAGCACGCGGTTGCCGGGAATGAGTCCATGTTCGTCAACGAGCAGCCGTGCGATGCGGCCGCTAAAGTCGTCCAGATCGGCATAGGTCCAGCGGCCATGCGCGTTGACTAATGCAAGCGCGTCCGGCGCGCCGCGTTTGAGCAATTCCGCCGCAGCGTTGAGCCGCTCGGGATATTGCAGTTCGGGCAGGTCGAAGCGGAACTCGGGCAGCAGCTCCGGCGGCGGCAGCCGGTCGCGGACGAATGAGTCGTAGGTCACTCTTCCACCACCGCAGTCGCTTCGATTTCGACCAACGCAGCGGGCTCAACCAAGGACTTCACTTCGACCAGGGCCATTGCCGGATAATTGCGGCCCATGACCTCGCGCCACGTCGCGCCCATGTCGCCGAGCGATGCGCGGTAGGAAGCCATGTCGATGACGTAGACCGTTAGGCGCACGATATGTGCGGGCCCGGCGCCGTCCTCGGCCAGGACGAGAAGGACATTGCGCAGTGCTTGGGCGAATTGCTCGACCAGATTGGGACTCCGGAACTGCTGCTGGTCGTCCCACCCGATCACCCCCGCCGTGAAGATGGTGCGCCCACGCGCGCTGATGCCGTTGGCGTAGCCGCTCGGCCGCGCCCATCCGGATGGCTGCAGCACCTTCATCAACCCTCTCCCAACACCTTGCCCGACAGCCATCCACCTCCAAAGAACAGAAGCGGCGCGAGCAGGCAGCCGCAGCCGATCTGGCTGAGCAAGTCCCTCAAGAATTCGGCTTCAAGAGGTCGCGGGCGATAATCTGCCGCTGCACTTCGCTGGCGCCCTCGTAGATTCGCAAGCTGCGGATCTCGCGGTACAGTTCCTCGACTTTAACCCCCTTGGTCACGCCCGCGCCCCCGTGCAGCTGCACCGCGGCGTCGACTACCGCCTGCGCGCTTTCGGTCGCGTGCAGCTTGGCCATGGCGGCCGCACGGCGGTTGCTGATGCCGCCGATGTCCTGCTGCCAGGCGGCGCGGTAGACCAGCAGCGCGGAGGCATCGACCGCCAGCGCCATGTCGGCAAGCTTGGCCTGCGTCACCGCATTGTCGGACAGCGTGCCGCTGCCGAGCCGCCGGGCTTGCGCGAAACTGACGGCGTCACCCAGGGCGCGCCGGGCAAAGCCGAGCGCCGCAGCGCCCACCGTTACCCGGAACAAGTTCAGCGTCTCCATGGCGATGCGAAAACCTTCGCCGGGTTCGCCGACAATGGCTTGGGCGGGCAGGCGCACATTGTCGTAGCCGATGCGCCCTAGCGGATGCGGCGCGATGATGTCGATGCGCTCGTTCACCGTGACTAAGTCTGCCGGAACAATGAACGCCGACAGCCCGCGCGAGCCTTCGCCTTCGCCTGTCCGCGCGAACGTCACATAGAAGTCGGCGATGCCCCCGTTGGAAATGTAGTTCTTCTCGCCGACCAGCACCCATTCGTTGCCGTCGCGCATGGCGGAGGTCTGCATGTTGGCGGCGTCCGACCCGGAACCGGGTTCGGTCATCGCGAAGGCGGCAATGGCTTCCCCGCTGGCGACGCGTGGGAGCCACTCGCGTTTCTGCTCGATGGTGCCGAACAGGCTGATCGGGCCCGAGCCGAGGCCCTGCATGGCGAACGCGAAGTCGGCGAGGCCGCTGTGGTAAGCAAGCGTCTCGCGCGCGATGGCCAGGCTGCGAACGTCGGGGCGCGTGTCGGCGCTGGCGACGCAAAGCTTGAGGAAGCCCGCGGCTCCAAGTTCCCGGACCAGAGTCCGGCAACGGTCGTCCAATTCGCCCTCGCTCGCCGGCATCGACTCACACCAGCGCGCGAGGTCGTCGGCGAGCTTGCGGTGCGTGGGTTCGAAGAACGGCCAGGAGAGGAAGGTGCGATCCGCCATCAATTGCCTTCAAACACCGGGGTTCGCCTGACGGCGAACGCCTTATAAGCGCGGTGAAAATCCTTCGTTTGCATGCAACGCGCCTGCGCGCGCGCCTCCGCCTCGATCGCGTCGTCGATCGACAGGTGCCATTCGGCGTCGAGCTGCTTCTTGGTCAAGGCGTGGGCGAGGCTCGGCCCGCTGGCGAGCTGCGCGGCGAGCCTCGCGGCGTCGCCGTGCACGTCGTCGACGATGCGGTTGAAAAACCCCCACGCCAGACCTTCGTCCGCGCTCATCGAACGCCCGGTGTAGAGCAGCTCGGCCGCGCGACCGTGGCCGACGATCCGCGGCAGGATGGCGCAGGCGCCCATGTCGGCGCCGGACAGGCCCACGCGGGCGAACAGGAAGGCGGTCTTCGCGCCCGGAGTTGCGAGCCGCAAGTCGCTGGCCATAGCGATGATCGCGCCGGCGCCCGCGCATACGCCATCCACGGCGGCGATGATCGGCTGCGGGCAGGCGCGCATGGCGCGGACCAGATCGCCGGTCATGCGGGTGAAGGCGAGCAGCCCGTCTTCGTCCATCTGCGTCAACGGCCCGATGATCTCGTGGACGTCGCCGCCCGAGCAGAAGTTGCCGCCGGCGCCGGCCACCACGATCGCCTTGACCGCCGGTGCCTCGTTGAGCGCCCAGAACGTGCTTCGCAGCTCCTGGTAGCTGTCGAAGGTCAGCGGGTTCTTCCGCTCCGGCCGGTCGAGGGTGATCGTCCCCACGCCATTATTGTAGGCCCACAAGAAATGGGTCGGCGCAAATGTTGCCGGATCGAAGATCACGCGGCGGTGCCGCCGTCGATTGTCACCGCGGCCCCGTTGACGTCGCGGCTCTGCGGCAGGCACAGGGTCAGGATCATGGTTGCGATCGCATCGGGGTGCACCAGCCGCCCACTGGCGTTCATGTTGGTGATCGCGCCGCGCGCCTGCTCTTCGCTGCGGCCGGTGATCTCGGATACCCGTGCCACCGACTGGTCGGTCATCGGTGTGTCGACGTAGCCGGGGCAGACCGCGTTCACGGTGAGGTTGGTCTTGGCATATTCCGCGGCCAGGCTGCGCATCAGTCCAAGCAAACCGTGCTTGGAAGCCGCATAATGCGCCGCATACGGAACGCCGCGCAGAGATGCGACCGAGGCCACGAACACCAGCCGCCCGCTATCGCTCTTCAGCAGGTCTCCGATGGCCGCCTGCGTGCAATCGAAAGCTGCGGTCAGATTGGTGGCGATGATCCGGTTCCAGCCGTCGCGAGTCATCTTGTGGAAAGGCGCGCTTTCGGCGATGCCGGCGTTGACGATCAGCAGGTCGACGGGGCCATTGGCGGTGCGCGCTTCGTCGAAGGCGCGGGCGACCTGCTCCGGCTCGGTCACGTCGCATTGGACCACGGTCCCGCCGATCGGCTCGGCGGTCTTCTGCAGAGGCTCCAATCGCCGCCCGCTGAGGCTGATCTTCGACCCCGCACCATGAAGTTGCGCTGCGGCGGCAGCGCCGATGCCGGTGCCGCCGCCGGTGATCAGGGCATGGCGCCCCGCGAGCCAGTTTCCCTGCATGGCGTGAAGCATTGGCGGAAGGGAAAAGGCGTGGCAATGGCGACCGCAATTGTCCTCCCCGCGATTTTGCGGGGAGGGGGACCAACGAAGCTGGTGGAGGGGTTATTCGTCGGTTGCTAAGAACCCCTCCACCGCCTTCGGCGGTCCCCCTCCCCGGCAAAGGCCGGGGAGGATGAAGTAGGAGAACACATGAAGACTCGTGCCGCCGTCGCCTTCGAAGCCAAGCGCCCGCTCGAGATCGTCGAGGTCGACCTTGAAGGTCCCAAAGCCGGCGAGGTGCTGGTCGAGATCAAGGCGACCGGCATCTGCCACACCGACGCCTACACGCTTGACGGGCTCGACAGCGAAGGGCTGTTCCCGTCGATCCTCGGCCACGAAGGGGCAGGGATCGTGCGCGAGGTTGGGCGTGGCGTCACCAGCGTGAAGCTCGGCGACCACGTCATCCCCTTGTACACGCCCGAATGCCGCCAGTGTAAGTCGTGCCTCTCGGGCAAGACCAACCTGTGCACCGCCATCCGCGCCACCCAGGGCAAGGGCGTCATGCCCGACGGCACCAGCCGCTTCAGCTACAAGGGCCAGCAGATCTTCCACTACATGGGTTGCTCGACCTTTTCGAACTTCACCGTGCTGCCGGAGATCGCGGTGGCGAAGATCCGCGACGACGCGCCCTTCCAGACCAGCTGCTACATCGGCTGCGGCGTCACCACGGGAGTTGGCGCGGTGACCAACACCGCCAAGGTCCAGGCCGGCGACAATGTCGTCGTGTTCGGCCTCGGCGGCATCGGCCTCAACGTCATCCAAGGCGCGAAGCTGGTCGGCGCCAACCGCATCGTCGGCGTCGACATCAACCCGGCGCGCGAAGAATGGGGCCGCAAGTTCGGCATGACCGAGTTCGTCGATGGCCGCGGCAAGGACCGGCAGGCGATTGTCGACGCCGTACTGGAGCTGACCGACGGCGGCGCCGACTATACGTTCGACTGTACCGGCAACACCGAAGTTATGCGCACCGCGCTCGAATGCTGCCACCGCGGCTGGGGCACCAGCGTCATCATCGGTGTCGCCGAAGCGGGCAAGGAGATCGCCACCCGCCCGTTCCAGCTGGTCACCGGCCGCAACTGGCGCGGCACCGCGTTCGGCGGCGCCAAGGGGCGGACCGACGTGCCCAGGATCGTCGACTGGTACATGGACGGCAAGATCGCCATCGACCCGATGATCACTCACACGCTGTCCCTGGACGAGATCAACAAAGGCTTCGACCTGATGCACGCGGGGGAAAGCATCCGCGCGGTGGTAGTCTATTGATCGCGCCGGCGCAGCGCGTCTAAGTTGCCATTCGCAACTAACAGGAGGGCTCCTTGTTCAGTCACGTGATGGTCGGATCGAACGACGTCGATCGCGCAAAATCCTTTTACGACCGCCTGTTCGAAAAGGAGGGCAGGGCCGACGACAAGGGTCGGGTCGCTTACCGGCGCAATGGCTCGGTATTCATGATCTCACGCCCGATCGACGACCAAGCCGCGTGCCACGCCAACGGCGGCACCATCGGCTTCAACTTCGACACGCCCGAGGAAGTCGACGCATGGCATCAGCGCGGCGTTGAAGCCGGCGGGCAGGCGATCGAGGACCCGCCTGGCTACCGCGAGAACGCCTTTGGCAAGCTTTACCTCGCCTACCTGCGCGACCCGGATGGCAACAAGCTGTGCGGGCTGCACCGGCCGCAGCAGTAAGTGGATACGCTTTCCGACTTGAAGGCGCATGGCGGCCAGCAACTGGTGGTCAAGCACGACAGCCAGGCCACGGGCACCGCCATGACCTTCTCCATCTACCTGCCGCCGCAGGCGGATGGCGGCGGCAAGCTGCCGGTGCTTTGGTACCTGTCTGGCCTGACCTGTACGCACGCCAACGTCACCGAGAAAGGCGAGTATCGTGCCGCTTGCGCCGAGCACGGGCTAATTTTCGTTGCGCCCGACACCAGCCCGCGCGGCGAGGGCGTGGCCGACGATCCGGCCGGCGCCTACGACTTCGGGCTCGGCGCAGGCTTCTATGTCGATGCCACGGAGGAGCCGTTCGCCCGCAACTACCGCATGTGGACCTATGTCACCGAGGAGCTGCCGGCGCTGGTCGCGGCGGAGTTTTCCGTCGACCTTGGCCGGCAAGGGATTACCGGCCACTCGATGGGCGGTCACGGGGCGCTGACCGTGGCGCTGCGCAATCCGGATCGCTTCGGCAGCGTGTCGGCGTTCGCCCCGATCGTCGCGCCGTCACGGGTGCCATGGGGCGAAAAGGCGCTGGGCGGCTATCTTGGCCAGGACCGTGCCGCTTGGCGCAAGCACGATGCGGTTGCCCTGATCAAGGATGGCGCCCGGCTGCCCGAGTTGCTGGTCGACGTTGGTGAGGCCGACAACTTTCTGGAGCAGCAGCTCAAGCCTGAGTTGCTCGAGCGCGCCTGCGCCGATGCCGGGGTCCCGCTGACCCTCCGGCGCCAGCCCGGATACGATCACAGCTATTACTTCATTTCGACGTTCATGATCGACCACGTGCGTTGGCATGCCGAGCGCCTGAGGCGGTAATGGCTTGAGATGTTCCCAGTGCCCGCATGTTCCCCGGACATCCTGCTCACTGTCACCACAAGCTTCAGCATGCTCTACTCGACAACTGTACACGGCAACGGCACCAAAGTGGAATGATGTTCAGCGTCCTCCTCGCCGTCGCGGCTGCAACAGCGCCGATCCCCCACATGAGGACCGACTGCTGGTCGAATTACTATGACACGCCGAAGAAGGGATTGGCTGCGGGAGAACTTTCGGTGGTGGTGGCCGATCTTACGGTTAACACGCGCGGCTATGTCGACGGCTGCACGGGGCGGGTTTTTACCTGCAATCCCTAGACGGGCCTTATGTCTGCAGCCGCCTCAAGTCGCGCGCGGCGTTCATACCCGCCCTCTGGATTTCCGAAGGTAGTGCGCAGCAACGCGGCTGAACCCGGGCTATAATTGATGGTCTGCTGCCCCGTCGATCGCCCGCGGAAGCAGACGCACTTCATACTCATTGCGCATATTTGCTTCGGACAGCGGCCGTTCGCCGCCATTAGCTAATCTCCCTTTTGACAGCCATAAGCGATCTGCGCGCCGTCGGCTGCCGCGCTGATGAGGAGGCCCCCTGAACAAGATCCTGATGCGGACCATCCTTGTATCCGCAGCGGCCTTGGCTGAAGCCTGGCCGCCAAGCGCCGCCTGCGCAGAGCAACTGGCGAACCAAGGCGGCACCAGAACGGCGGCCGATGCCGGCGAAGCTCAGCTGTCCAATGCTCGGTCGCAGGATCAGGCGATCGTGGTCACCGGATCGCGCATCCGGCAGACCAATCTCACCTCCACAAGCCCGGTCGCCACGCTGACCCGCGAAGACATCCAGCTCGACCGGGCGCTCGACATCGAAACCGTTCTCACCAAGCTTCCCCAATTCAGCGGCAGTTTCGGATCGACGAGCAACGGCGCCGATGTCAGGGGAGCCGCGACGCTCGACCTTCGCGGGCTAGGCCAGAACCGCACCCTCGTGCTGGTCAACGGCACCCGCGCCGTGCCGTTCGGGTTCCGCAACTCGGTCGACGTGAGCTCCATCCCCGCAGCTCTGATCCAGCAGGTGGAGGTGCTCACCGGCGGCGCGTCCGCTGTCTATGGAGCCGACGCGGTGGCGGGTGTCGTCAACTTCGTCCTGCGCACCGATTTCAGCGGCGTCGAGGGGCGCGCGATCGACAATGTGTCGCAGGACGGCGACGCCGGGAATCGTGGCGTGGACTTCACCGCCGGCACCAATTTCGCGAGCGGACGCGGCAACGTCACGGCCTTCGCCGGCTGGTCGCGGCGCGACGGGCTGCTAAAGGGGGCGCGCCCGTTCGCGTCGCCCGAGCGCAACGATGCCGGCATCATCACGGGCCGAGCGCCCGGAGGCACCTTCACCCGGTCGGACAACCTGCCGGTGTTCAACTTCGGCGGGACGCTCAGCCCGCGCTTTGCCTTTGGCGAGGACGGCGGCCTTACCCCTGTCGCGCAAGCTGACCAGTTCAGCGCGCTCGAATCCCTCGTCCAGCCGGCGGAGCGGCTCACGGGAGCTTTGTTCTTCAAGTTCAATGCGAGCGCTGGTGTCGAGCTATACGGCCGGGCGATCGCGGTCCGGCTGGACACCAGGGACCAGCTCACTCCGGCCAGCGTCTCCACCAGCTTCCTGGTTCAGCGCGACAATCCGCTCATCACCCCTGAACTGCAGCCGGTCCTCGCCGGCGCATTCGATCGGACGCGCACGGGTGAAGCTGGCGGCAGTCAGTCCTTCCTCGCCACCGCCTCGCGCTCTTTCCCCGAGCTCGGCATCCGCGGTTTCGATACCAAGCGCACCTCCGTGCAGGGCCAGATCGGCGCGCGCGGGAACCTGACACCGAAGGTGCGCTGGGACGTGTACGCCCAATATGGGAAGGTGAGGGAAGCTACGGCCGTCCTCGGAGAGGGCATTGTCGCGAGGCTCAGGCAGGCGGCAAACGTGACCGCGGATGCGCAGGGCCAGCCAGTGTGCGCCGACCCGTCCAACGGCTGCGTTCCCGCCAGCCTGTTCGGGCCCGGCTCCATCAGCCCGGCGGCCGTCGCGTTCATCGCTGCACGCATCAAGCAAGGCCGTAACCGCGGCCAGTTCGTCGGCGCAGCAACGCTGACCGGCGACACAGGAGATTTCCTGACGCTTCCGGCCGGTGCGATCGATTTCGCGCTGGGCGCCGAATATCGGCAGGAGAAGGGCAGGGTCTTCTTCGACGAGGCGATCAACCGCGGGCAGACATTGAACCAGGGCATGCGGCCCGATTTCGGCGGCGGCTTCAACGTCCGGGAGGTCTTCGGCGAAGTCCGCGTGCCGGTCTTGGCAGGCCTCCCCTTTGTCGAGCGGCTCGACTTGGAGGCGGCCTACCGCCTCTCCGACTATTCCACCGCAGGCCGGGTGGACGCCTTTAAGCTGGGTGGCAATTTCGCCGTCAGCCGCAGCTTCCGGCTTCGCGGCGCTTACCAGACGGTGGTGCGCGCGCCGAATATCGGCGAGCTGTTTGGGGCACCCGGCAGCCTAGCGCTCGCCGGGCGCGCCACCGACCCGTGCGCCGACCTGGCTGCGTCCGGCGCTTCGGCCGAGGTGTGCCGGGCAACCGGAGCGCCCGCTGCGCCTTATGTGCAGGACCTGACCGGAGCGCTGTTCCTGTTCGGCGGCAACGCTGAGCTGGAGCCGGAAAAAGGACGGACCTACGCGCTCGGCGCGGTGCTGACCCCGGTATCCCTGCCGGGACTCAGCATGACCGCGGACTATTACGACATCCGCATCGACAACGCGATCGGAGCAGTGCTGCCGCAAGCAACTTTGGACACTTGCTACGTCATTGTCGCGGACGCGTCCGACCCCTTCTGCTCTCGGATCAGCCGCGGCGCCAACGGTCAGCTGACGGCGGTGGACAGCTCCGACGTCAACGTGGCCCTGCTCCGGGTCGAAGGAATCGACATCAGCGCACGCTATGGCGTCGCCCTGGAGGCCGGCCGGCGCATCATGCTGGATTATGCCGGCGATGTTGTCGTCCGCCAGACCCAGAAGAACGGCGCCGCAGCCGCGACGATCGAATGTGCCGGCCGCTTTGGTGCAACCTGCGGCCTCGAGACGCGACGGGCGCTTCCCAAGTACCGCCACCGGGTCAGTGCCGGCTTCGCCAGCGGCGACTCTACCTTGCTCGGCACCTGGCGGATGCTTGGCCGCGTCAAAGACGACAGCCCGACCGTGTTCGCGACGGAACGGATCGGATCGCAGCATTATGTCGATCTCGCGGCGTCACACCGGGTGACGGAGGTGCTTACCCTCGTGCTCGGCGTTGACAACCTGTTCGACCGCAAGCCGCCGCTCGCGGGCACGAACGCCGCGGACGCCAACACCTTCCCGGCAAGCTATGACGTGATCGGGAGGCGCTTTGGGGTGTCGGTCACGCTGCGGCAGTGAAGGTTTCGCATCAATCCCGCCTGCGGCCTTGCGCCTGAATAGTGACCCTACGCGAGGGATCGCACCTCAAAAAACATCGATGTTCTCAGCAGCCCTTTCTAAATAGTGGTCGCTCAACTGATCGCTTTAACAGATCGCAATAGCCACAAGCACTCCGCACCGGTAACATCTGACCATGGCCGGAGAATATACACGCTCGGCGCAAACGGGAGCGGCTGAGAACAGCATCTCGAGCACCGCGTCCGCAAGGTGCCGCTTATGTGGCGGACGCGCCGACTTCTGGCACCGGAAGCGTGTGCTGAAACGCTACGAAGTGAATTATTATCTCTGCTCCGGCTGCGGATCGCTTGAGACCGAGACGCCTTACTGGCTTGACGAGGCTTATAACGTCTCCGCCATCGGAGACGACTTGGGCGCCGGCCAGCGAACGATCGATCTGATGCTGAGAACCTCCGCGTTGCTTGACCGGATTGCGCTGCCGGCGGGGGCAGAATGCATCGACTTCGGGGGAGGGATCGGCCTGTTCACTAGGCTTATGAGGGACAGGGGCTTCAACTTCTTCTGCTTCGATCGCTATGCCAAACCCTTTTTCAGTGACCGATACAGCCTGACGACGATGGCCGCGAGGTCGCCGGAAGTGGTGACTGCCTTCGAGGTCATGGAGCACTTTCCGGACCCGGCTCAGGACCTCCAACAATTGTTCGAGATGCGCCCAGCGTTTATAGTCGCCACGACCGAGCTTTTCACCGGCCAGGACGCAAGCTGGCCATATCTCGCTGAGGGAACCGGCCAGCACGTTTTCTTTTACAGCCCCAAAGCGTTGGCCGGCATCGCTGGGAGATTTGGCTATTGGCTCGCGCTGGTCGGCGGGCTGATCGTGTTCGTGGGCAGAGCTGAGATTGGACGCCTCGGCATGACGGCCGATAGTCTGAGGAACACCCTTCAGACGTTGGCGCGTGACAACATGCTGATGCGTCACGGACTCGCTCTCTTCGTAAGACACCAGCGTGCGCCCTACGAGTTCATCCAGCGGGAGGTTGAAGCCGCAAGGCTTCTTTCGGTCGACCCAGCGTCGCAGGAACGATAAGGCCGCTCGAAGGGGGGAGAATGTACCGTCCCGGCCAGCCTACTGAATGGTGCTTGGCAGAGCCTGCATGACGTCAATGCTTACCTTGAGCGAACGTGTGTTCTCGCCAGCACTGCCCTCCCGAAGATCCTCAAGCGATGTGAGCCAAGTTCGCACTTGGCCGCGGTAAACTGGTTAGCTTCAGTCATGTCTGAAGCTCGGCGAGTGACTTGCAGAATTCCGCGTAGACGTGCTCGAAGCGCTTCGGAAAAAGCGCAATGTCGAGATAGTAAAGCGTTGGTCGATAGCCGGCGCGCTCCCGCTGGCGCCGTCCATAGGCCATCAGGTCGGCTGCATGGTCGCCAAGTTCGGTGGTTAAGCCAGCCACAACGGCGAAACCGAAATTGTCGAACAGGATCATCGTCGGCCAATCTTCGGCGATCCGCTTTAGCAAGCCGCGCCACTTGGCCTCGTCGGCCGCCGTCATTGTGTGAGCTTCGAGCCACAAGACCGGCTTCTTCGCGGTCAGAAATTCAAGCTCTGCGGCAAAGATGTCCTGATCAAACCCATCGGTGTCGGTCTTGACCAGCGCGACCTCGTTGGCCCCGGTGAGCGGGCCTAACCGCACGCCCGGCCCCGTTTCGACCAGGCCCGCTGCGGACGTTCCCGCGGCACTGCCGGTGCCGGCGCCAATACTCACTTGCCCAGCGACTCCGCCGGTTCCAACAAACCCCCAGACGATACGCGTGTTTTGGAACAGGTGCGGCAAGAGCATGCTGTTCGCCCAAAGATATTTTGCATAGCTCAACGATGCTTCGATCGCGATTGCCGGCATCTGTGCTCCAGCCAGCCGCGCCAGCGCCACGCTATCGCCGATATTCGCCCCGACATCGATGAACATCTCCTTCGGAGCTTCAGCTGAAATCATTCGCGCTAATTCGGGAAGGCGCCGATCGTAGAGCGGATGAATCGCGCGAAAGGATTGCAGCGGATGGTCGCTCGGTGCGGCGAGCTGGCACTTTCTCCCGCTCTGTTGAATTTCGAACAACGTGTTTCCGGGGAGCGAGGAAAGGATAAAGGCGGGGGGGGCCTCATTCCGCAGCGCGGGAAAGATCGATAGCACTCCGTCGTGGCCTTTGACCGCAGCATTGAACGCGACGTGCTCGCACGTCTCCTCGCCATGCTCGTCGAGCCCCGCATAAACGCCGCGCAATGCCGCCGCCCGCTTGTAGATTGCCAACCCCCCGAAAGCCGAATCCACCGCGATTGGCGCTGCCCTTGGCGCAATCGGGATCTGTCGTGTGCACAAATGGCGGTAGATGGCTTGAGCTTCGCCAATACGTGCTTGGTCCTCGCGGACCCGCGCCCAGCAGTCGTCTGGCGACCATCGAGCGTGCCGCAGCGCCCACACGTCATAGTAGAACATTCGCGAGTTGGCGAAAACTCCGCAGCGCTCGTCGCGCGCCCAGAGCCAGCGTCGTGCGGCGGCAAAGGTGGAGGGCTCAATCGGCCGGCAATTTACGTCGTCAAAGTCGAGCAGAACAAGGTCGTCACACTGGTCATACTGTGCTTCGCCAACCGCGCTCAGATAAAGATTTCGCGCGGCCGCAATGCGCTCGGTGCGCCGCGGAAGCCTTGCGGCAAGCCCATCAGCCTCGATTAGCCGGACGTGGGGGCGCGGCGCGGCATAGTCGCGAAGCACACGGCGAGTATCGTCCTCGGAATCGTTCTCGACGATGATAAGGTCGAAAGCGTCGTAGGTCGCGCCAAGCGACTCGACGTTAGCAAGCACTCCCTCGAGGAACGGCGCACAGGAACGCGCGCAGCCGGCGAAGACAGCTTTAGCCATGGCGGTCCCTAGTGCAGTTCATTGTGGGAAACAGAAGGCTCGCATCGCCGTAAGAGTATAAACGGTAGCTGACTTCGAGCGCATATGGGTAGGCCACTTCCACTCCCAGGCTACTTCCGCAAGCACGAACATCCGGAGAATTCCTAGACCCTTACCAAGCACCGGTGCCTGAAAATGCGGATGCCGACGCAGGGATGGCTCCCGGGCTGCCATGCGTCGTCTAGAAGACGAAGTCGGCTCCGGTGAGATTGGCTTGCCCCAAGAGCACGATCCTCATGTCGGCTGCTTTGTCGCCGTTCACGTCGAGGAACACACTCGTGTATTCTTAGCAGCATCATAGAGGCTGTAACCTTCGCCGGCAGCGCCACTGAAGCTTTTCA
>CADCVY010000107.1 GCA_902806275.1 uncultured Sphingomonas sp.
CGAGGTCGCCTTGCCCTGCTGGTGCATGCGAAAGTGGCGGGTGACGGTTGCGTTCGCGGCCCCCGCTTCCACGATCTTGCCCTCGGGGGTCATCAAAACCGACGTCATGAGGCCGAGGCTGCCGAAGCCCTGCGCAACCAGGTCCGACTGCACGTCGCCGTCATAATTCTTGCAGGCCCACACGAACTTGCCGCTCCACTTGAGCGCGCTGGCGACCATGTCGTCGATCAGGCGGTGCTGATACTCGATCTTCGCTTCCGCGAACTTGTCCTTGAACTCGCTCTCGAAAATCTCTTCGAAGATGTCCTTGAAGCGGCCGTCGTAGGCCTTGAGGATGGTGTTCTTCGTCGACAGGTACACGGGCCATCCGCGGTTCAACCCGTAGTTGAAGCTGGCTCGGGCGAAGGCGCGGATGCTGTCGTCGAGATTGTACATGCCCATGGCGACGCCGGCTTCGGGGAAGTTGAACACTTCCTCCTCGATCACTTGGCCGTCCTCGCCCTGCCAGCGCATGGTCAGCTTGCCCTTGCCGGGCACCTTGAAATCGGTCGCCTTATACTGGTCGCCAAAGGCATGGCGGCCGACCACGATCGGGTCGGTCCAGCCGGGGATCAGGCGCGGGACGTTGGCGATCACGATCGGCTCGCGGAAGACGACGCCGTTGAGGATGTTGCGGATGGTGCCGTTGGGCGACTTCCACATCTTCTTGAGGCCGAACTCCTCGACCCGGGCCTCATCGGGGGTGATGGTCGCGCATTTGACGCCGACGCCGTGCTCGCGAATGGCTTCGGCCGCTTCCACCGTGACCTTGTCGTCGGTGGCGTCACGGTTCTCGATCGACAGGTCGTAGTAGCGCAGGTCGATATCGAGGTAGGGCTGGATCAGCCGCTCGCGGATCCACTGCCAGATGATGCGGGTCATCTCGTCGCCATCGAGCTCGACGACGGGGTTATTCACCTTGATCTTGGCCATGCGTTTCCCTGCCTCGTGGGTTCGGGCGGGGCCTTAGGATGGAGCCTGCTGGCAGGCAACCGCAGCGTTGTATGGACTAGGGAGCGACAGTAAGGAACGCGGATGCCCGCACTCGAGAAACCCGACGGCCCGCTCACGACCAATGTGAAGTGGCGTTTTCCTTCCGTTCACCCGGAGGGTCGCAAATATCTCGTGATCGCCGCCGGCATCACGTTCCTGACCTATACCCTCATCAGCCACTTCCTCGGTTGGCTGCTGGTCGGTGTCACGATGTGGGTCGCAACCTTCTTCCGCGATCCGGTGCGCACCACGCCGCGCGGCGACAATCTGCTCGTCGCGCCGGCCGACGGGCTGATCACCATGATTGTCAAGGTGCCGCCACCGCCGGAGCTTCGCGGGCCTGAGGCGCTGTCCGACAGCGAATATACGCGCGTGTCGATTTTCATGAGCGTGTTCGACGTCCACATCAACCGCTCGCCGATCAATGGCCGCATCAAGCGGGTCGCCTATGTGCCTGGCAAGTTCATCAACGCCGACCTCGACAAGGCCAGCGAGGACAATGAGCGCCAGCACTTCCTGGTCGAGGGCAACAACGGGGTGCGCGTCGGCTTCACCCAGATCGCCGGCCTGGTTGCCCGCCGCATCCTCGCCTTTGTCCGCGAAGGCGATGCGGTGGAAGCGGGGCAGCGGATCGGTTTGATCCGGTTCGGCAGCCGCGTCGACGTTTACCTTCCTGCGGGAACGGGCCCGCGCGTCCTCCTCGGGCAGCGCTCGATTGCCGGCGAGACGGTGATCGGCGAAATCGGCATCGACCCGGCCCTGATCGGGACCAGCCAGTGACAGCCGAGGCGGAACCGCGCGGGATCCCGTTCCGCGCGCTGGTTCCGAACGCCATCACCGCGGTGGCGCTGTGCATGGGGCTGACTGGCGTCAGCTTTGCGATCGGCGGCGAGTGGGAAAAGGCGCTCGGCTCCGTCGTGCTTGCGGGCGTCCTCGACGGTCTGGACGGGCGGATCGCGCGGCTGCTCCGCGCGCAGAGCAGGTTCGGCGCCGAACTCGACTCCCTTGCCGACAATATAGCGTTCGGCACCGCGCCGGCGCTGATCCTTTTTCTGTGGTCGCTGCAGACGGCACCGCGCTTCGGGTGGATCGCGGCGCTGGCTCTGGCGGTGTGCTGCGCGCTGCGGCTGGCGCGGTTCAACGCCCGCATGGATGCTGCCGAGCAGCCGCACAAATCGGCCAACTTCAACACCGGCGTGCCGGCGCCCGCCGGCGCGGGCCTGGCGTTCGTCCCGGTCTATTTGTGGCTGATCACCGGCAATGACCTGTTCCGGCAGTGGCCGCTGGTGATGGCGTGGACGCTGTTCATCGCAATGCTGATGATCTCCAGCATCCCGACGTACAGCTGGTCCAGCATGCGGGTCAGGAGCAGCTGGCGGCTGTTCGCGCTGGCGGGGATTGCGCTGGTAGGCGCGGCTCTGATCCGGGCGCCTTGGCATACGCTGGCGCTGATCTCCGCGGTTTATCTCGTCGTGATCCCGTTCAGCCTGGCCGGCTACGCCAAAGTCAGGCGGCGTCGCGCCACTGCGGGCGGGCGCGCATCGGCGTCGCCATCCACGTCCGCGTCCGGAGCCGTGCCGGCGCAAAGCCGAGCCGCGGGCCCATCTGGGATTGGCCCCTAAGGGCAGCGCCGATCTTGCCCCCGCTCTCCTCGAGCAGCTTCGCACCTAACACCACCAACATCCACAACGTGGCCAGGAAGACGAGCGTGCCGAGAGCTGCAATCATAAAATCTTATCCTTCGTTACGCCCCCAACTCAGCCGGACATGCTTTGTTCCGGAGCGATGGTGCATCTGGTTGATGGGGAACAGTGTTCGCGTTATGTTCTCTTCTGTCAAGCGGATCGTTGTGGCCGGGCCGCAAAGGTTGAAAGCACCGCGGCCTTCAGCTAGGGGCGCGGCATCCCACAGGCGGAAGCATACATACCGGTGCTCTGAATCTCGGTTCAGGGTTGCTCGCTACCGCCGAGGCACAACCGGAAGGAGAAGACCTATGGCGGCTACTGTCGTCACCATGCAGCAATTGCTCGAAGCCGGAGCCCACTTCGGCCACCAGACCCACCGCTGGAACCCCAAGATGAAGCCGTACATCTTCGGCGATCGTAACGGGGTGCACATCATCGACTTGTCGCAAAGCGTGCCCTTGTTCGCGCGAGCGCTCGACTTCGTGCAGCAGACCGTCGCCCGCGGCGGCAAGGTGCTGTTCGTCGGCACCAAGCGCCAGGCGCAAGACGCGATGGCGGAAGCCGCGCAGACCAGCGGCCAGCACTTCGTCAACCACCGCTGGCTCGGCGGTATGCTGACCAATTGGAAGACGATCTCCAACTCGATCAAGCGCCTGAAGAGCCTCGAGGAGCAGCTGTCGGGTGACACTGCCGGCCTGACCAAGAAGGAGGTGCTGCAGCTCACCCGCGAACGCGACAAGCTGGAGAAGAGTCTGGGCGGCATCCGCGACCTTGGCGGCCTGCCGGACGTCATGTTCGTGGTGGACACCAACAAGGAAGAGCTGGCCATCAAGGAAGCCAACGTGCTCGGCATCCCGGTCGTTGCGATCCTCGACTCCAACAGCGACCCGAGCGGCATCGCTTTCCCGGTCCCCGGCAATGACGACGCCAGCCGCGCCATCCGCCTGTACTGCGACGCCATCGCCCAGGCCGTTGGCGAGGGCCGTTCCGGCAATGCCCAGGCCCGCGGGCAGGACATTGGCAGCATGACCGAGCCGCCCGTCGAGGTGTCGCTGGCGCGGGCCGAAGCCGCGGTCGCTTAAGCGGCGCTGTGCTCCTGCTGAGGCAGGAGTCCAGTACCTATATTCATCCGAGAAGTGACTGGGCCCCTGCCTCCGCAGGGGCACAAGGAGAACGAGAAATGGCTGAGATCACCGCTGCTTCGGTGAAGGAGCTGCGCGAGCGCACCGGCGCCGGCATGATGGACTGCAAAAAGGCGCTCGCCGAGAACAACGGCGAGATGGAAGCCTCGATCGACTGGCTGCGCGCCAAGGGCCTGGCTGCGGCCGCCAAAAAGGCGGGCCGCACGGCCGCCGAGGGCCTGGTCGGGGTTGCCGTCGAAGGCACGCGCGGCGCGGTCGTCGAGGTCAATTCCGAGACCGACTTCGTCGCCAAGAACGAGCAGTTTCAGGTGTTCGTCGGCAATGTCGCGCGACTGGCGCTGCAGCATGGGTCCGATGTCGGGGCCCTGGGCGCTGGCCAATACCCGGGCGGCGGCACCGTCGCCGAGAAGCTGACTGACAACATCGCGACCATCGGTGAGAACCAGTCGCTCCGCCGCGCCGCTTTGCTTGAGGTCGGCGAGGGTGTCGTCGTGCCGTACGTCCACAATGCGGTCGCGCCCGGCATGGGCAAGATCGGCGTGCTGGTTGCGCTTGAGAGCGCAGCAGCTCCGGAGACTCTGACCGCGCTTGGCAAGCAGATCGCCATGCATGTCGCCGCCGCGCACCCGATGGCGCTGACGGCGGAAGAGCTGCCGGCCGAACTCATCGAGCGCGAGCGTGCGATCGCGATGGAAAAGGCGCGCGAAAGCGGCAAGCCGCAGAACATCGTCGAGAAGATGGTCGAGGGCGGGCTGGCCAAGTTCCGCAAGGAGCATGCTTTGCTGACCCAATTGTTCGTGATCGATGGCAAGACGCCAGTCGCCGAGGTCGTGGCGGCTGCCGCCAAAGACGCCGCCACGGGTATCGCGCTGACCGGCTTTGTCCGCTTTCAGCTCGGGGAGGGCATCGAGAAGAAGGTCGACGACTTCGCTGCGGAGGTTGCTGCCGCGGCTGGGACCAACAAGCCTGTCCTGAGCGGAGCCGAAGGGGCCGAGCCGGTCACCTGAGCATCTAGGCAGTTGGAAAATGGGGCGGGCGCGTTAAAGCGTGCTCGCCCTTTTTTCGCATCCGCGCGCCCCGAGGATCCTCCCGCATGACCCGTCCCCGCTTCAATCGCATCCTGCTGAAGCTCTCGGGCGAGGCATTGATGGGGCAGGGGCAGTTCGGTCTCGATCCTGACGCCGTTGCCGGCCTTGCCAGCGAGATCGCGGCGGCGAAGCAGCTTTGTCCCGAACTGTGTTTGGTGGTCGGCGGCGGCAATATCTTCCGCGGCATGGCCGCCGCGGCCAAAGGCTTCGACCGCGCCAGCGCCGACTACATGGGCATGCTCGCGACCGTGATGAACGCGCTCGCCTTGCAGAACGCGCTGGAAAAGGTCGGCGTCGACACCCGCGTGCAGTCCGCCATCCCGATGGCCAGCGTCAGTGAGCCCTACATCCGCCGCCGTGCGCTCCGCCACATCGAAAAGGGCCGCATCGTCCTATTCGCTGCCGGTACCGGCAACCCCTATTTCACGACCGACACGGCGGCTGCCCTGCGTGCCGCGGAGATGGGATGCGATGCCTTGTTCAAGGGCACCAGCGTTGACGGCGTCTACACTGCCGATCCTAAGACGGATGCGGCGGCGCAGCGCTACGATCGGCTGAGCTACGACCGCGTGCTCGGCGACAACCTCAAGGTCATGGACGCCGCCGCCGTGGCGCTGTGCCGCGACAACAATATCCCGATCGTCGTGTTCAACGTCCGTCAGTCCGGCAACCTTGCCGAAGTGCTGGCCGGCCGCGGAACCGCGACGATCGTTCAGAACGGAGAGTGACACATGACTGCAACCGCCGACACGGCTGACCTCAAGCGGCGCATGCATGGCGCTGTTGATGCTCTGAAGCACGACCTTAGCGGGCTGCGTACCGGCCGCGCTTCGACGGCCCTGCTCGATCCGGTGCAGGTGGAGGTGTACGGCGCCAACATGCCGCTCAACCAGGTGGCGACGGTATCGGTGCCTGAAGCGCGCTTGATCTCCGTGCAGGTCTGGGACCGCTCGAACGTCGGGCCAGTTGAAAAGGCGATCCGCGCCGCCGGTCTCGGCCTCAATCCCGTCACCGATGGGCAGATGATCCGACTGCCCATCCCGGAACTGACCGAAGAGCGGCGCAAGGAGCTTGCCAAGCTGGTCGGCCAGTATGCGGAAAAGGCGCGCATTGCCGTGCGCAACGTCCGCCGCGACGGCATGGACGGGCTGAAGCAGGCCGAGAAGAAGCACGAGATCAGCGAGGACGAGCGCAAGCGCCTGGAGACTGAGGTGCAGAAGCTGACCGACGACACGATCAAGGAGATTGATGAAGCAGCGGGCACCAAGGAAAAGGAAATCCTCAACAAGTGACCCCTGCCGCCGCGCCGGACCAGCCCGAGCAGTCGCGGGACGGCAGTGGATCGGTCCCTCGCCACGTCGCGATCATCATGGATGGCAACGGCCGCTGGGCGAAGCAGCGGGGCCTGCCGCGCGTGGCGGGTCACAAGGCCGGCGCGGAGGCGGTACGCCGGACTATGCAGGCCGCCGTCGATCATGGCGTCGAGGTCCTGACGCTGTACGCTTTCTCGTCGGAGAACTGGCGGCGGAGCTCGGAAGAGATTGCCGACCTCACCGGCTTGATGCGCTTTTATCTCGAGCGCGAGCTGGCCACCCTGCAGAAAGAAAACGTCCGCCTGAAGCTGATCGGCGATTGCTCGGCGTTCGGCCCGGATCTCGCCCGGCAACTCGGCAAGGCGCTCGAGCGCACCGCCGGCAACCAGCGGCTCACCCTGGTCGTAGCGCTGAACTACGGTTCGCGCGCGGAGATTGCGGCCGCTGCTCGCCGGGTGGCGCACAAGGTGGCGGCGGGAGAACTCGACCCCCATACTGTCGACGAGCACAACCTCGAATGCGAGCTGCAGACGCACGGCCTCCCCGAGCTCGACCTGCTGATCCGCACGTCCGGCGAAGTGCGCTTGTCCAACTTCCTGCTGTGGCAGGCGGCTTATGCCGAGTTGGTCTTCAGCGACGTGCTCTGGCCCGATTTTGGCGAGCGCGCGTTCGCCGATGCGCTCGAGCAGTTCGCGGGACGGCAGCGGCGGTTCGGCGGGCGGTGAGCGAGCTTCTGGTACGAAGCCTCTCGGGCGTGGTGATGGTTGCGCTGGCGCTCGGGGCGGCGATCAAGGGCGGCAATGTATTTGCGGTTCTGGTCGCCGCGATTGCGGCCATCATGTACTATGAGTGGAGCCGGATCGTCCGCGGCTGGGGCGTGGCGTGGCACATCGGCGGCTTCTTCTATGCCCTGGTTCCGGCGCTGGCGCTGCTGTGGCTGCGCGAGCGAGACCTGCACGGGCTGTTCCTGATCATGTGGGTATTCATCGTCACCTGGTCGGTCGACATTGGCGGATACGTGTTCGGCAGGCGCTTCGGTCGTCGCAAGCTGGCCCCCGCGCTCAGCCCCAACAAAACCTTCGAAGGTCTTTATGGCGGCGTCGGAGCTGCTACCCTGCTCGGTGGAGCGTGGGCGCTTCTCACCGGGCTGGGGCCGGCGTTGCTTGTGCTCGCCCCGGTGCTGGGAGTCGCGGCGCAGGCCGGCGACCTGTTCGAAAGCGGGATGAAGCGGCGGGCAGGAGTCAAGGATTCGGGCGCCTGGCTGCCCGGCCACGGCGGCCTGCTCGACCGGCTCGACGGGCTTGTCCCGGTGGCCGTCTTCACTGCCGCTGCCCACGTCGGCGGCCTAACATGAGGCGCAAGATCGCGATCCTCGGCGCCACCGGCTCGATCGGCAAGTCGACCCTCGACCTCGTCGAGCGCTCGCCCGAACGGTTCGAGGTCGTCGCTGTCACCGCTGCAAGCAACAGTCGGGGGCTTGCCGACATCGCCAGGCGCACCGGCGCGAAACTGGCCGTCATTGCCGATGAGGGCCGTTTAGCCGACCTCCGGGAACAATTGGCCGGGAGCAGCTGCCGAGGGGAGACCGGCACCGCCGCGCTGAACGAAGCTGCGACCGCAGACGTCGATCTGGTCATCGCCGCAATCGTCGGCTGCGCGGGCCTGGAGCCGGTGATGGCGGCGGTCGAGGCAGGCAAAACCATCGCGCTCGCCAACAAGGAGGCGCTGGTCACTGCCGGCGCCCTGATGATCGACGCCACGGTGCGGCATGGCGCAACCCTGCTGCCGATCGATAGCGAACATAACGCGATATTCCAGTGCCTTGCTGGCAGTTGCATAGAGGACGTGGCAGGGATCGTCCTGACTGCAAGTGGCGGTCCGTTCCGTACTGCGAGTGCCGAGTTCATGCACGCGGCCAGCCCTACGGAAGCGGTCGCCCATCCCAATTGGTCGATGGGCGCCAAGATCTCGGTCGATTCGGCGACCCTGATGAACAAGGGGCTAGAGCTGATCGAAGCCTCCTACCTGTTCGCTTTGCCTTCGGACCGCATCGACATCGTAGTCCACCCGCAATCCGTGATCCATTCGCTGGTCGAGTTCGTCGACGGTTCCGTCCTGGCCCAGCTTGGCGCCCCGGACATGCGCATCCCGATTGCCTACGCGCTGGCCTGGCCGCGCCGGATGGAGACGCCGGCGGAGCGGCTCAACCTAGCAGCAATCGCGCGGCTCGACTTCGAAGCGCCGGATCCCGAGCGCTTCCCGGCGTTGCGGCTTGCGCGCGAAGCGCTGGAGGCGGGAGGCGCTGCGCCGGTTGTCCTGAATGCCGCCAATGAAGTTGCCGTGGCGCGCTTCCTTGCAGGCGGGGTCGGCTTCACCGATATTGCACGGATGGTGGAAAAAGCGCTGGAGACGAACGACTTGGCCGCGCCGCGCAGCATTGGCGACGTGCTGGAGATCGACCGCTCGACCCGAGAGCGCGTCGAAGCGGCCATAACTGTGAGCTACGCCGGGTGACCCAGCCGCCGCTTTGGCTGATCCTGCTGGCCTTCGTTGGGGCGCTCGGGCCGCTCGTCTTCTTCCACGAGCTTGGGCATTACCTGGTCGCGCGCTGGTTCAAGGTGCCTGCCGAGGCCTTTTCCATCGGCTTCGGTCGGGAGGTCCTGGGCTGGACGGACAAGCAGGGGACGCGGTGGAAGGTCGGGTGGCTGCCGCTTGGCGGCTACGTGCGCTTTGTCGGTGACATGAGCCCGGCGAGCGAGCCGGTAGCGGAAAGCAGCATCCCGCCCGAGCTGCGCCAACGCGCGTTTCAGCTTCGCCCGGTCCATCAGCGGTTCCTGATTGTGCTGGCCGGACCGGTCGCCAATTTCCTGCTCGCCATCCTGATCTTCGCCAGCTTCTTCTGGCTGGTCGGCACGCCGCGCACCAATGTCGTCGGCGCGATTTCGCCTAACACGGCGGCGGCGTCGGCCGGCCTGCAACCGGGCGACAAGATCTTGTCGGTCGCCGGCCGCGAGACGCCGACGTTCGACGCAATCTTCAACACGGTTGCCGTGCGGCCGGCCGAGACGGTGCCAATCACCATCGAACGGCAGGGCAGCATCCGCCAGCTCCAGGTCAAGCTCGGCACCGCTGCCATCGAGGACCCCTCGGGTCAGCAATTCGAGCGGGGCATGTTGGGAGTTTCGCCGACCACCCAGGTGTCCGATCCGGTGCCTATTTACGAGGCCGTGCCGCTAGCTGTCGATTATACCGCGCGACTCACCCGGGCGATCGTCGATGGTCTAGTTCAACTGATCCGCGGCAAAGTGTCGCCAAAGCAGCTGGGCGGGCCAATAAAGATCGCGCAAGTCGCGGGCCAGGGGGCGTCACTGGGCGCGTTGCCGTTCGTCGAACTGCTGGCGCTGCTTTCAATTAATCTCGGATTCATCAACCTCTTGCCAGTTCCGATGCTGGATGGAGGCCATCTGTTCTTTTATGCAGTTGAGGCCGTCCGGCGTCGCCCGCTTAGTGCTCGCGCCATGGAATGGGCGTTCCGCGGCGGGCTTGCGGCCATCCTTGCGTTGCTGATTTTCACGACCGTGAACGACCTGAGCGGCCTGGGCCTGTGGTGAAGCTCGGCTTGATTGGTTAACGCGGTTGGGGCAGGGCTGGACACGGGCATAGCGCGGGGCGGCGCCAAGCCATTGCACACAAAGGCGGGGTTTGAGTGATTTCAAAGTCGAAGAATTTCAGCAGGCGCGCCGGCGCGCTGCTTCTGGTGGGAACCGTGCTCGGCGCCACCTCCGCCCCGCTGCTGGCGCAGGCTGCGCCACCGGCAGGCACGCCCACGCAGGCTCCGCCAGCGGCGGCCGCACCCGCGCCGCCGGCGGCAGCGTCCGCGCCGGCGGAGCAAGTCGTCCGCTCGATCGCCGTTTCCGGCAACCAGCGACTCGAGCCCGAAACGATCCGCGCCTACGCCAACCTCGCACCGGGACAGTCCTACAGCGCGCAGACGCTCGATCAGGCGCTCAAGGATCTCTACGCGACCCAGCTGTTCGCGGACGTAACCATCACTGGCGCGGAGACGGGCAACCTCGTCATTTCGGTGCGTGAGAACCCGGTCATCAACCGCATCGTCCTCGAAGGTAACAAGCGCCTCAAGGACGACAAGATCCTGCCCGAGATCAAGCTGGCGGCGAGGCAGATCTTCACTCGCTCGGCCGCTCGCGCCGACGTTGAGCGGATCCTCGAACTCTATCGCCGCCAAGGCCGGTTCGCAGCCCGGGTCGAGCCCAAGATCGTGCAGCTCGACCAGAACCGCGTCGATGTTGTCTACGAGATCTTCGAAGGCGACCTCGCGAAGGTCCAGCGGATCAACGTGCTGGGCAACAACAGTTTCGACGACGAGCGGCTGCGCAAGGAGATGTTCACGCGGCAGGCCGGCGGTCTGCTCGGTTTCCTCAAGTCCAACGACACCTACGATCCGGACCGCCTTGCCGCCGACCAGCAGAAGCTGCGCGCCTTCTACCTGACCGAAGGTTATGCGGATTTCCGGGTCGTTTCCGCGCTGGCCGAGCTCACGCCCGACCGCCGCGACTTCGTGATTACGTACGTTGTCGAGGAAGGGCCGCGCTACAAGTTCGGCACCATCGAGGCCGACAGCGCCCTGCGCGACCTTCCCAATGCGACGGTCAAGCAGACGGTCGATCTGCAACCCGGCACGTGGTTCAACGCTAAGGCGGTGGAGGACGCGGTCACCGATCTCAGCGAGACCGCCGGCAACCTTGGCTACGCCTTCGCGGACATCAGTCCGACCTATGACCGCAACCCTGAAACGCGGGTCATGAACGTCACGTTCAAGGTTGGACAGACGCCGCGTGTCTATGTCGAGCGGATCGACATCACGGGCAACACGATCACCCGCGACAAGGTGATCCGCCGCGAGTTCCGCCTCAACGAAGGCGACGCGTTCAACGCGCTCAAGGTCAAGCGCAGCCAGGACCGCGTCCAGAGCCTCGGCTTTTTCCAGGAGAACCTCGAGATCAAGCAGACCGAAGGCTCGGCGCCCGACCGCGTCGTGCTTGGCGTCAACGTCGAGGAGAAGCCGACCGGGCAATTGTCGCTTTCCGGCGGCTATTCCAGCCTCGAGCGCTTCGTCCTGCAGCTCGCGGTCTCGCAGAACAATTTCATGGGCAAGGGCCAGCAGCTCGACGCCTCGGTCAATTACTCGCGCTATTCGAAATCGATCCAGCTCGGCTTCGTCGATCCGTATTTCATGGACAAGCCGATCCTGCTGGGCGGGCAGCTGTTCCGGCGCGACTACAACAGCTTCAACTTCATCGGCGGCGAGCGCAACACGACCTACTCGCAGCTGGCCACTGGCGGCGGCCTCAGAACCGGCTTTCCGATTACCGAGTTCGCGACCTTTGGCGGCCGTTACAGCCTGACCCAGGACAAGGTCACGCTGGACCGGAGCACCTTCTACACCGATCCGGACGGCAACGGGCCGCGTGGCCTCGAGTGCGATCCGCTGAAAGCCGGCGAATACCTTTGCGACGAGGTCGGACGGCGGCTGACGTCGGCCCTCGGCTATTCGCTGATCTACAACGACACCGACGGCGCCCGCCCGACGCGCGGCATGCGCATCATCATGTCGCAGGACTTCGCTGGCCTCGGCGGGGACGTGAAGTACCTGCGCACCACGGCCGATGCGACCAAGTACCTCCAGATCTTGGACGACTGGACCTTCTCGATCCACGGGGAAGGCGGCTACATCTTGCCGGGCCGCGGATCGCCCGGCGTCGGCCGCGATCCGGTCCGGCTGACCGACCGCTTCTTCGGCCCGCAGCTGCGCGGGTTCGACATCCGCGGCATCGGCCCGCGCGTCCAACGCGTGCCGTACAACAACGATGGGACGTTGGCCGAGGATGAGGCGCGGATCACCGACGCGCTTGGCGGACGGGCGTATTACATGGGGCGGCTCGAGCTCGAGTTCCCGGTCAGCGCCAGCATTCGCAACCTGGGCCTGCGCCCGTCCGCTTTCCTGGACGTGGGATCGCTGTTCAAGCTGACGACGCCGCAGCTTACCAACGTCATCGCCACTTGTGTTCCGGTTGCCGCGAATACGACCGGCAGGCCGTTCCAAATTCTTCCCGGCGGCACGCAGACAAGCTGCGGCGCCGACACGGGAGTCAACGGGTTCACGCGCGTTGGCGGGTTCAAGGAAGTGTATCTCGGCGACTCGCCCAAGCCGCGGTTGTCGGTCGGCGTCGGCGTGAACTGGATATCCCCGTTCGGGCCACTGCGCCTCGACCTCGCCAAAGCACTTCTCAAGCAAGAGGGCGACGACACCAAGCTCTTCAGCTTCAACGTAGGGACGTCATTCTAATGAAGAACATCATGATTTGCGCCGCCGCCGCCGCCGCCACCTCGGTGGTGGCTCCCGCGGCCGCGAGCGCGCAGGCCGTTCCCGCGGCGGTCGTCGCGGTTGTCGACCTTGGTCGCGTGACCAGCGACTGCACCGCCTGCAAGTCGGCTTCGGCGGCGCTGCGCAGCCAAGTCACGGCGCTGCAAGGCCGTGAGCGCAGCCTGTTGGCTCCGCTGGAAACCGAAGGAAAGGCGATCCAGGCCGCGGCAGACGCTCTGAAAGGCGCACAACCGGACGCTGCTTTGCAAACGCGAGCGCGCACCTTTGAGCAAAAGCGTCAGCAGGTCGCGCAGCAGTTGCAGCGCGAGCAGGCCCAGGTCGAGCGGAACCAGGCGTACATCCGACAGCAGATCGCAACCAAGCTGGGGCCGATCTACCAGCAGGTGATGCAGCGTCGCGGCGCGAATCTCCTGGTCGAGACGAGTACCACATTGGCGACCTCGACCAGCGTCGACGTTACCACCGACGTGCTGACCGCGCTGAACAGTGCCTTGCCGTCCGTGCAGACCACCGCGCCGGCGCAGGCCCAGGCGCAACCGCAGGGCCGCTAAGCCAACCGCATGGCTGATCAAGAGGCCGCGGCCGCTTTCACTCCGCTCGACGTCCGGCGGGTGATGGCGGCGCTGCCGCATCGCTACCCGATGCTGCTGGTCGACCGGGTCGAAGCGCTTGAGCCCGATCGGGCGATCCGGGCCATCAAGGCGGTCACAATCAACGAGCCGTTCTTCCAGGGTCACTTTCCGGGGCGCCCAATCATGCCCGGCGTGCTGATCGTCGAGGCGCTGGCACAGGCGGCAGGGGTGCTTGCGGTGGAAAGCCTCGGCCTCGCGAGCTCGGGCAAGCTGGTCTATTTCATGGCGATTGAAGGCGCCAAGTTCCGCCAGCCGGTAGAGCCGGGCGTCCTGCTGCAGCTCGACGTCGAGTTCGTCCAGAAGCGGACCAGCATCTGCAAGTTCGCCGGCCGCGCGAGCATCGCAGGAAAGCTCGCCGCCGAAGCGAACTTCACGGCGATGATCGCCGATCCGCCGTCGGATTGAGCCGCCAGTCGGCGCCGCTCCACTCCGCTCCGAACACCCGGTCGGCCTCTCCCGAGGCTTGTAGGTCAGTCGGCCGACCGTCCCACACGATTGCTCCCTCCGAGATCAGCAACAGCCGGTCGGCATAGCGCACGGCGGTGGTGAGATCGTGGACCGCAAGCACTACTGAGCGCTGGCGCGAAGCAACGCGTTCGCGCAACATGTCCATGACGACGAGCTGCCAGTAGGGATCAAGGTTTGCCAGCGGCTCGTCGAGCAGGAGAAGCTGCGGATCGCTGGCAAGCAGTCGGCCGAGCAGCAATCGGGCGCGCTCCCCGCTCGACAGCCGATCGACGCGGCCGTCGAGCAAGGGCTCCAGGGCAAGGGCGGCAACCACCGGCTCGCAATTCCCTTGCTGCGCCGTGCCGAACGCTAGCAGGTCGCGGCCAGCGATCGGCCACGCGACGTGCCGGTCCGCCGTCAGCAACCCCACCAGGCGTTGCCGCAGGACCGGCGGTTGGCCGTGGATTGGCGTGCCGCCGACCTCGACGGAGCCGGCTGCGGGCGGCACGCCGGCAAGCGCATGCAGCAGGCTGGTCTTGCCGCTGCCATTGGGCCCGACGAGGGCGGTCAGCGAGCCGCTGCCAATCTCGAGGTCGGTCGGCTGCAGTCGGCGTTCTGTCCGCAGGCTCCGCCCGCGCGCCAGTGCCATCATGAAAGCCGCCAGCGCATGCGCGCGACCAGCCAGAGGAAGAAGGGGGCGCCAAGGATCGCGGTCACAACCCCGATCGGCAACGTGCGGCCGAGCGGGGCTGTCCGCACCGCCAAATCCGCAGCCAGCAGCAACGCCGCCCCGATCACCGCCGCAGGTAGCAGGGCCCGGCCGGCATGGCCGCGCGTCAGCCGCCTGGCGAAAACCGGAGCCACCAGGCCGATGAACCCGATCGCACCGCAGATCGCGACGCAGGCACCGACCCCGACCGCGCTCAGCGTCACCACCCACAGGCGGGTCCCGCGCACGTCGTGGCCCATGGCCGCTGCGGCATCTTCACCGAAAGTCAGGCTGTCGAGCGCCGGCACCTGACGCAGGAGCAAGGCCGTTGCGGCGATGCTCGGAATCAGCGCGAACAACGCCTGGTCGAGGCTGCGGTCGGCCAGCGAGCCCATCAGCCACTCGTAAGCATCGTAAAAGGCGAACGGCGAGGGCGCGAGCGCCAGGGCCAACGTCGTCAGCGCCCCGGCCAATGCACTGATCGCCAACCCGGCAAGCAGCAGCGTCGCCGTTTCCGCGCGCGGTCCGGCGAGGGCGAGTAGCAGGACCAGGGCGCCGAGGGCACCAGCGACTGCGCCGACGGACAGGGCAAGCGGGCTGGCGAAGGCGAGGGTATAAGCGGAGACCACCGCACCCAAAGCGGCGCCGCTCGTGGTGCCGGTAAGGTCCGGCGAGGCGAGCGGGTTGGCGAACAGGGCCTGGATCGCGGCTCCGCTAGCGCCCAGCATGGCGCCATAGGTGAGCGCCAGCAGCGCGCGCGGCAGGCGCAGCTGGGCGAGCACCGTCCACGCCAACTGGCGGTCGTCGCCCCACAGCGCCGCAAGGCTGGACCAGGGCAACAGCAGCGAGGCGGCGAGCAGCATGAGCGTCAGCACCGCCGAGCTTGCCATGCTTGCGCGCCTCATTTGGCAAGCGCCCGCCGCAGGCGCTCGATCTCCGGAATGAGGGTCGGCCCCATGCACGTCCACGCGCGGCCATCGGTCGCAAGCGTTCGGCCCGCGCGGACGCGCCGCGCGAGCGGGTGCGAAAGCCAGCGCTGCTCGCTCGAATATTGCCCCTGCCGGTAATTGCTGCGCAGGAGCACGCGCGGCGGCTGCGTCAGCAGCTGCTCCAGCGCGACGCGGTCGCCGCGGACTTGCCTTTGCCGCAGGCCCGCCAGGCGCATCCATTCGGCTGCCAGGCCGACACCCGAAACCGTGCGGCCGCCGCCGCCGATCCACAGCGTGTCGGTTGGGACCCGGGGCGAGCTGTGCTTGAGCGCCTCAATTCGAGCGTCGAACGGCTGCGCCGCGGAGGGCCGCCCGAGCGCCTTGGCCACAAGCACCAGATTGCGCTGCACATCGGCGAGCCGCTGCGGGTAGGGGAGGTCGAGTATCGAAACGCCCAAGCGTCTTGCAATCACCTGACGGTCGCGCACGCCACCGCCCATGGTCAGGATAAGATCCGGCTTGAGCGGAACCACGCTCAACAGGCTCCCGTCATTGGCGCGGTAGCCGCGAGCGACAGGTGCGAGGCGGGTTTCCTCCGGCTTGTGCGCAAGGTGGGTCACCGACGCGATCTGCCGCTTGTCGGCGAGCAGCAGCATCATCTCGTCGGTGCACAGATTAAGCGACACCACCCGCCGCGGAGGGCCGGCGGATGCCGTCGCAGCGCCGAGCAGGCTAAGGCCGGCCAGCCAGGCGAACACCCGCAAAGATACCTCTCCCTTCGGTGCGGTAGCCGAACACGTCTTGGTGACGGTCGTTCAGCAAGTTGGACCCGCGGGCGAACAACTCAACGCCGGGACGGAGGGCATAGGCCACCCGCGCGTCCGCCAGCCGGTAGGAGCCGAGCCGGACGACATTGTACGGCGGGTTCTCGTTGAGGTCGGTTTGGGCGCCGCTGAAGGCGATGGAGGCGCCGTAGCTCAAGCGGCCGAGCACGCCGTCGGCGGCAATCGCCCCGCTATGCTTGGGCCGGCGCAACTCCTTCACCTGCAGCGATCCATCGAAGTTGGGCTGCGTGGCCTTGAGGTAGCTGTAGTTGGCCGTGAGCCGAAGCTGTTCGCCGATCGCCCAGCCGAGTTCAGCCTCGATCCCCCAGCGGCGGCTTCGATCCCGCCGGTTCTCCGTCGAGGACAGGCCCGAGGCAAAGTCGAACACGTCGACGATTTCGTCGCGCAGCCGCTGGCGGAAGCCGGTCAGGGCAGCGGACACGCGACCGCTGCGAAACCGTACAGACCCTTCGAAGCCGCGGGAGCGTTCCGGCGTAAGTTGCGGATTTCCCTCGAACGTTCCGGGAAAGAAGCCGTAGAGGTCGAAGAAGGTCGGCTGCGCAATCCCTTCGCCGTAGGTCCCGGCTACCGAAAAACCAGCGCCGACATGAGCGAGCAAGGACGCGCGCAGCGTCGTTGCGTCCTTGAAGCGGTTGAACGCGTCGCGCCGCACAGCGACATCGGCCGTCAGCTTGTCAAAACGACCGCGCCACTCCGCAGTGATCGCCTGGTGGGTGCGGTCGCGATCCTGAGCGGTGGCGCCGCCGTAGACGGTGTCATTGGCCGCGAACGTCTCCCGCTCATGCTCGGCGGCGGCGATCAGCAGGTGCTGCACCGGGCCAGTCCGGAAGTGCCGCTCGAGCTGCCCGCTCAACGTCGTCCGCGCGCCGCTTGTGCGATTGATCTCGTCATCGGCGAAGTAGTTGCGGTTGCGTGAATTGAGCCGCGAAATCTCGATATTGCCCCTCCAGGGCGACTGGTCCTGCCCGACCTCGACCCAGGCTCGCGCGGCGTTCATCCGGTCACGGCTGACAAGGTCGTGCGTGCGGTCGAACGTGAAGGGATCAAAGCCGTCATACTCGCTCCGCCCATTGAGCAGAAAACCCGCAGCGCCGACCTCGACCTGATCGTGCACTCTCACCGAGCCGCGCAGCCGTGCGGCGATGTTGCGGTAGCCGTCGCGGTCGCCGCCGCTGAAGATGTCGATGCCCGAAGCTCGCTGCCAGGCGACGGCGCCTGCCACGCTGGCAATCCCCCCGGCGAGCGACGTACGGGTCAGGCCGAACGAGCCTGCCTCACCCGAAGCGCGCACCGCTCTACCATCCGCAGGGTCGGCCCCATCGGCCGCAACCACGCCGCCGATCGCCTGCGACCCCCACAATGCCGATTGCGGCCCGCGCACCACCTCGATGCGCGAGAGGATGTCGGCATTGAGCAGCTCGAAGCGCGGCGCATCGCCACGCGCGGGGTCGTTGGCGCGGATGCCGTCGATGAACAGCAAGGTGTGGTTGGCTTCCGCCCCTCTGATGCGGACCTCGGCAACCGTTCCTGCGGCACCCGACTGCGTCACGGCAACCGACGGCACCTGGCGAAGCAGGGCAGGGGCGAGCGGCGTGCCGAGCCGCTCGATGCGCTCGGCGTCCAGCACCGTTGCGCTGGCTGCGGTATGCGCCTGCGTGTCAGGGGCTCGCGAAGCGGTGATGACGATCTGGTTGGTGTCCACGGGTACGGCGGCCATGGTTCATCCTTCTGCTGGCAACTTGCCGTCACAGAGGGATGCGCCCGTGCGAGTGCGCCCGGGCGGCCCACGCCCCCGCGGCTGAACCCGGCCGGGGAAACGGACGACGGACCAAGGCAAGTGTCTGACTCGATTGGGTTGGTGAAAACCCAGTCCTACAGTTGCGGGCACAGCGCCGGCTTCGCACCGGCTTCCTTTTTCAACCGGCGGCCGTGACCGCCGGACCCTGGTCCTGGAGCATCGCTAGGCGCGGTGCCGAAACCTTGTCAATCACAGGCCCGTTCGCTAGGGCCGCGCGACACTTGCTGCCGCTGGTCGGAAACCAGCTGCTAACCCAAGGAAATCATGACATGAAGTCCGGCATCCACCCCGAATATCACACCATTACCGTCGAAATGACCGACGGCACCAAGTTCCAGACCCGCTCGACGTGGGGCAAGGAGGGCGACACTCTCCACCTCGACATCGATCCGACCGCCCACCCGGCGTGGACCGGCGGCAACCAGAAGCTGCTGGATACCGGCGGCCAGGTGGCGCGCTTCAACAAGCGGTTTGGCGGCCTTTCGCTGGGCAAGAAGTAAGCTCACCCCTTTTGACGACTGATACGCACCGCTCGGCTCCAGCCTTGGAGACCGAACGCCTCCGGCTGCGCGCGTGGCGCAAGGGCGATCGCGAGCCATATTTCGAGATACTGCAGGAGCCGGAGGTATTCCGGCACTTCGGGCCCGAACCGATGGGCATGGAGGAGTGCTGGCGGCGCGTGATGGCCGCGGCCGGAGGCTGGCAGCTCATCGGGTTCGGAGGCTGGGCGGTCGAGCGCAAGGCTGACTGCAAGCTGCTCGGTATGACGGCAGTGTTCACCGCCTGGCGCGACCTTGAGCCGCAGTTCGGCGACGAGCCCGAGATGGGGTGGATTTTCGCGACCGACGCACATGGCCAGGGGCTTGCCGGGGAAGCGTGCCGGGCCGTGCTCAGCTGGCTCGATGCCAGCCTGCCGTCGACGCCCGTTTGGGCAATCATCGCTCCGGCGAATGCGCCATCAATCCGGCTGGCTGAGAAGCTCGGCTTCAAGCCCGTGCACGAGACGCCATACCACGGCGAGCCGACCCTGGTGCTGCGCCGGCCGCCTCGGGACTAAGGCCCCGCCGTTTTTAAAAGGCGGACAAACCGGTGATGGCGCGGCCCATGATGAGGGCGTGGACATCGTGGGTGCCCTCGTAGGTGTTGACCGTCTCAAGGTTCACCAGGTGGCGCATGACGTGGAATTCGGCCGATATGCCATTGCCGCCATGCATGTCGCGGGAGACGCGGGCGATATCGAGCGCCTTGCCGACGTTGTTGCGCTTGATGAGGCTGATCGTTTCCGGAACCAGCTCGCCCGCTTCCAGTCGGCGCCCGACACGAAGCGAGGCCTGCAGGCCAAGGGTGATCTCCGTCACCATGTTGGCGAGTTTCAGCTGGACCAGCTGGTTGGCGGCCAGCGGCCGGCCGAACTGCTTGCGGTCGAGCGTGTACTGGCGCGCTGATGCATAACAAGCTTCCGCCGCGCCCATCGCGCCCCAGGAAATGCCGTAGCGGGCGCGGTTGAGACAGCCGAACGGACCTTTGAGGCCCTCCACGTTGGGCAGCAGCGCGTCTTCGCCGACCTCGACGCCGTCCATCACGATCTCGCCGGTGATCGAAGACCGCAGCGACAGCTTTTCCTTGATTGCCGGCGCCGACAGCCCAGGCATGCCCTTTTCGAGCACGAAGCCGCGGATCTTGCCGTCGTGCGCATCCGACTTCGCCCAGACGACGAAGACGTCGGCAATCGGCGAGTTAGTGATCCACATTTTGCTGCCCGAGATGAGGTAGCCGCCCTGGACCCTCTGCGCCCGGGTGCGCATGCCGGCGGGATCGGAGCCGGCGTCGGGCTCGGTCAGGCCGAAGCAGCCGACCCACTCGCCGCTGGCCAGCTTGGGCAGATATTTGCTTTTCTGTTCCTCAGATCCGTAAGCGTGGATCGGGTGCATCACGAGGCTGGATTGCACCGACATGGCCGAGCGGTAGCCGCTGTCGACCCGTTCCACGGCGCGGCCGATGAGGCCGTAGCTGACATAGCCGAGCCCGGCTCCGCCATACTGCTCCGGGATGGTAGCGCCAAGCAGGCCGAGTTCGCCCATCTCGCTCATGATCTCGCGGTCGAAGCGTTCGTCCATATAGGCCGACATCACGCGCGGCAGCAGCTTTTCCTGCGCATAGCCCTCTGCCGTGTCGCGGACGAGCCGCTCCTCATCGCTCAGCTGATGGTTGAGATCGAACGGATCCTGCCAGTCGAACGGCAGGACGGCAGGCTCGCCCACTTTGATGTCTCCGCAAATGGTGGTGATTGCGACGGCCTCTTAGCGGGCTCGCTCCGGGAGTGCCAGAGTGGCGTTGGCGGCGACCTGAAGTGGTTGACTTCTAACAGCATTTACCCGAATGCGCGGCCTAGGGCGGGGGCGCGCTGGTCAAAGCCGCGCAGGCCAAGTAATCCAAGCCCCAAGCGCCGTAAAACGGCAGCGAGTTAACGAGCTGAGGCGGACCACACTTGCTACAACCCCTGCGTACTCAACCGGCGGTCATCCAGGCGGCCGCCGATGCCTGCCGCAAGCACTTCATGTCGGCGCTGCTGTTCAGCGCGCTTCTGAACCTGCTGTTCATTGCGCCCATGCTGTACATGCTGCAGGTCTACGACCGCGTGCTGCCGACTGCCGGCACCACGACTCTGGTTTTCCTGACCTTGGTGCTGGTGTTCGCGCTGCTGACGCTGTCGGCGCTGGATGCGATCCGCTCGCGCCTGCTGGTCCGCGCCAGTGTCCGCCTCGACCGCGTGCTCTCGGGAGCCATCCTCGACGCGACGTTGACTCGCCCGGAACTCGGCTCCGAGCGCCTGGCAAAGCAGGCGATGCGTGAATTCGACGTACTGCGCCAGACGCTGACCGGGCCAGTGATGGTCGGCATCTTCGATGCGCCGTGGATCCCGGTTTACATTCTGATCGCCTTCCTCATCCACCCGTGGATCGGCGTGCTCGCCTTAGTTGGCGCGTTGATCAGCTTGTTCCTCGCCTGGCGGAACGAGGTGGCGACGAATGCGCCGCTGAAGCGCGCCAACGAGGCGGCCGGCCGTGCCCATGCGGGCTTCGAGTCGACCGTTGCCTCGGCCGATGTCGTCCGGGCGCTTGGTCTGCGCCGGGCGCTGGTCAGCGGCCACCTCGACGACCGCCACAACATGATGCAGCTGCAGACCGACGCCAGCCTGGCGTCGAGCGGGCTGACCGCGACGTCCAAGTTCATCCGGCTGCTGCTGCAATCGCTCGCCTTAGGCCTCGCGGCCTTGCTTGCGATCGATGCCAAGGTGAGTCCGGGGGCGGTGTTCGCCTCGTCCTTCATCGTCGGCCGCGCGCTGGCGCCGATCGACCAGATCGTTGGCGGCTGGAAGAACCTCATCCAGGCCTGGGGCGCCTATCACACGCTTCGCGACCTGTTCGCCGAAACTCCCGACGACGTGTCGGTGACGCAGCTGCCAGCACCGCTGGGCAATCTCTCGACCGAAAACCTCGGAGTTGCGGGGCTGGATCGGCGGCCGATCATCGCCGGCATCTCATTCGCCGTTGAAAGCGGTGAAATGGTCGCCATTGTCGGGCCGAGCGGCGCGGGCAAATCGACGCTGGTGAAGGCGCTTGCCGGCGCCATCGTCCCGGCCGCCGGGATCATCCGCTTCGACGGCGCCGACCAGCGCAACTGGGACCCCGAGCGCCTGGCCGAATATGTCGGCTACATGCCGCAGGAGCCGTCGCTGTTCGCCGGCACTGTGAAGGAGAATATCGCACGCTTCCGCAACCGGCTCGGCGAGGACCAGCTAAGCGTCGACGAAGCGGTGGTCGAGGCGGCCCGCACTGCCGGAGCGCATGATCTCATCCTCAAGCTGCCGGGCGGGTACGATTACATGCTGGGCCTCGGTGGGCGCGGGCTGTCGGTCGGCCAGTCGCAACGCATTGCGCTCGCCCGCGCCTTGTTCCGCGACCCGCAGTACCTCATCCTCGATGAGCCGAACTCGAGCCTCGACGCCGAAGGGGACGCGCAGCTCATCCAAACGCTCGAGGAGCTGAAGAACCGCGGCCGAACGATCATGATCGTGGCGCACCGCCTCAGCGTGCTGCCGATCGTGGATCGCCTGATGGTCATCCAGGACGGGCGCCTGACCATGTTCGGCCCGCGGGACGAAGTGCTGCGCAAGATCGCGCCGCCGCCGCCACCCAAGAATGTGATCTCCTCAGTAAAGGCCAGCTCATGAGTACCGTGCTTGCGACAAGGTCCGTCGATCTGCCTGCCAACTACGTGCCGCAGGCGGATGAAGGCGGCCGCGACAATCCGGGCGGGGACATCCGCATCGGTGCGATCATCGCGGGGTTGTTCTTCGTCATTTTTCTCGGTTGGGCGACATTCGCACGGCTCGATGCGGCGGCGATCGCACCGGGCAATCTCGCCGTCTCCGGACAGCGGCAAACGGTGCAGCACCGCGAGGGCGGGGTTGTCGCCGAGATCTTGGTCAAGGAAGGCGCCCGCGTGCAGCAGGGCCAGGTCCTGATCCGCCTCGCCGGTGCCGACGTGCGCGCGCAGGAGCGGGCGATGTCGGCTCAGGCGATCGGCCTGCTCGCCCAGCGTGCGCGGCTTTATGCCGAGCAGCGCGGGCTCCCGACAATCCTGCCGCCTGCCGAGTTCCGGACGCTTCCGCCCGAGGACCGCGCGCAGGCAGCGGAGGAATTGCAGATTCAGACCGGGCAGATGCGCACGCGCCGCGCGGTGCTGTCGGCGCAGCGCGGGGCGCTCGGCGAAAAGGTCGGTCAGGCCGGCAACCAAGGGCAGGGCTACAGCCGCCAGCTCGCCGCCATCAACGACCAGCTCAAGCTGATCGAAGACGAACTGGTCGGCATGCGCTCGGCGGCGGAGAAGGGCTTTGTGTCCCAGAACCGCATTCGCGCCCTGGAGCGCGCAAAAGCGGACCTCCAAGGGCAGCGCGGACAATATTCGGCAACCATCGCGCAATCGCAGGGTATGGCCAGCGAAAGCCGCATCCAGTCGCTCGAGGCACAAGGCAATTACATGGAGCGGGTCGCGACGGAGCTTCGCGAGGTTGAGGCCAGCCTCAACGACGTCATGCCCAAGCTGCAGGCGGCTCGCGACCAGCTTGCGCGCACCGAGATCCGGGCGCCGGCCAGCGGCACCGTCGTCGGGCTCACCGTGTTCACGCCCGGCGGGGTCATCGAGCCGGGGCAGAAGTTGATGGACGTCGTACCCGAGCGGGCGCCGCTGACGATCGAAGCAAAGCTGTCGACGACGGACGGCGACGACGTTCACGCAGGTCGGGAAGCCCTCGTGAACTTCGATGCGCTGCACGAGCGGACGCTGCCGGCGCTGAAAGGCAAGGTAACGCGCGTGTCCGCCGACGCCTTTACCGATGAGCAGACCGGCGCATCCTATTACACGGCCGAGATCGCGGTGCCGTTGACCGAGCTCAAGAAGATCGAGGAAGTTCGCGGGAGCGACGCGCTTCGCGCCGGCCTGCCGGTCAGCGTCCAGATCCCGCTGCGCAAGCGGACCGCGCTGCAATATGCGTTCGAACCGCTGACCGCATCGCTGCGCAAGTCGTTCCGCGAGCAATAAGCCTATTGGCTGGCCGCCGGCGCGACCGGCTTGGCAGCGCTGCCGAACGTGCGCTTGATCGTCAGTCCGAAGTTGCGGTGGCGATTGCGCTCCCGGAGCTCGTCGATCTCATCTTCGACGAGTGCCCGATTGGGGAAGTAACGCAGACGCCGGCGGTTGCCGCTGGTTCCGAGCGCGTTGTCGAGGTCGAGCGTGATGGAGGTGCGCGCGTCGGGCCGGTACTCGACGAAAGCGGTGCCGTACGGCCGGCCATTGTAGTTGATGTCGAACTCATCCGTGCGGAAGAAGGTGAAGCGGTCGCGGTCGCTGACGGCGAAACCATAGGACCACGGGCCGGCGTCGCGGCGGACGTCGAAGCGCCATTCCCAATCGGGGAAGTAGTCGCTGAAGTTCCGCTGCTCGCCGCTGATCGGGTCCTCCACCCGGGTCCGCCGAAGCGTGCCGTCGAACTTGGCGCGAAAGCCCGGCCACAGGGCGCTTAGCGGCGCATCGACCGTTAGCGTGGCGAACATATGCTTGCCGGTCCCGAGGTTGCCCGGGGCGTCGAAGAAGCGCTCGCTTTCCGCGTCGAAGATAAGAACGCGATCCTGGAGCTTGCTGATGTGATCGTAGCCCAGGTCCAGCTTGACCAGACCGTCCCCGAGAATCGGCCGATCGCCGGTCAGCCGGAATTCCCACGCGCGCTGGGGCTGCAGGTTCTCGTTGCCGGCATTGATGCGGTCGGTGGACAGCTCGGCAACCGTGACGAAATCGTAGAAGTCTAACTGCGCGACGGTTCGCTTGACTGAGAACTGCGTGTGCCAACCGCCGCCGGGCTTCCAGTCCACGGTAAGGCTGGGCTTGTAGAATGCCAGCTTGCGGTTTGCCTGAGCATCGCCGCTGACCTTCAGCCGCGACAATTCATAACGCATGCCGGCGTCGACGCGAAGGTTGGGGTTGAAGCTCCTGCCGACATTGATGAAAGCCTCGCCGCGCTTCTCCTTGACGTTGACTTTGGCGACCGGGAGATCGATCTCTGTCCTCGAACCATCGGGATTGACGACCAGCAGTTCCGTCGAGTTGTCGAGCGTGTTGAGCACGGCTTCGCCGCCCACTTCCCATGACAGACCCCACAGGCTCTGGCGGGTCCAGGAGAGCCGCCCGATCGTTTCGTTCAACTGGGCGAGCTGCGTCTGCTCGAAACCGCCCACCTGCGTCGCCTCGTCTTCAAGCAGGCCGTTACGGACGACCTGGGCGTCGAAATTGTCGCGCTTGCGACGGGTCGCGAGCCCGAGCAGCTTGATCGCCCCTCCGGCCAGCGGCCGCGTGACGTCGCCCCCAATTTCGAACGTCGGGCGATCGTAGTCCTGCAGCAAAGAGTCGTCGCGGTCCGGTTCGCCGGTCACCGACACCCGGTTCCTCTGCGTCAGGTCGAACTGGCCCGGCGACCAGCGCGCATTGAAGTGCATCGATTGGTCTGGAGCGCGCTCCAGCCCCCAGCTGCCCGCAAGGTAGGGGTCGAAATCGCTGTACGAATTGAACTTGCGCCGGAACTCCAGGAGGTCGCCCGTGCCCGGATCGGTCAGCGTATCGGTGCCTTCCTCGAGGTTGACGACATTGTTGAAGCCGCCCGACAGGTTGACGGTCGCAGCTCCGCGCCGGATGAGCACCGATGCAGAGCCGTCCGGAACCACTTTGCCCGTGTAGAGCCGTCGGAGCGAACCCGTCGCGTTGCCGTCAAGCCCGCCTTCCGCGGATAGCAAGATGTTGAGCACTTGGCTGCGGCTGGCATAATCTGCCCCATAGAGGCTACCGGGACCGACCTGCACGCTCGTCACCCGGCTAGCCGGGATCCGCTGCAGCGTTGCTTCGAGCGATTCCGATTTTGAGCTCGGGCGCGCCCCGTTGAAGACGACGTTGCCGGCCGCGGCAGCAAAGCCGCGGACGTCCTGATCGCCCAGATCGAGGCTGAACCCGGGGACACGCCGCGCGATGTCGAGCGCGGTGCGGGGCGCATATTGGGCGAAGAAGGCGGCGTCGTAGCTGGTGGGCCCGCTCGTTCGCGCGACCGGCACGTCCGTTGCAGGCTGATCTCCGGCCACAGCCGCGGACGGTTGTTCGCCGGGCGCAGTCTGGGCGAGGGCTGCATTGCCGACGGCGAGCGCCACCGTTCCGACCGTCGAAAGCGAGAAAGCCCGCACTGCGTATCCCCTCATTGTTGTTGTTCGTCGCCTAAGCGAGGTGTCGGCGAGCCGACGATAGCTGTTCGATCAATCGACAGACGGTTCGACAGGAAGCCGCCACGGGCAGGGCCAACCGGACCCCCGCCTCAGTGCCGGCGCCCGAAGATCTTGCGCTCGACGAGGTCGCCGACCGACGGCTGCCCTCCGGCTTCGCTTTGCACCGCGCGCACGAACTCGGGCGTGATATCGAGCGCCTTGAGCTCTACAAGCTTCTGGACCGGCAGGTTGCGGTAACCGAGCCGCTCGAAACCGGCGATGTAATCCGCCGTGATATTCATCACGCGCATCTGCACCAGGTCGTCGGGGTCCATGTTGCCGTGACCGCCACGGACGAAGCCGCCGATGTACTGCGGGGTGATGTTCAGTGCCTTGAACTGCACCAACGTGTCGATGGAGGCCGGCCGGTATCCGACCTGGGCGAGTCCGCGGATGTACGAGCCGTCGACGCCGAGCGCGGTCAGCGCCATCAGGTCGTCGACCGTCGGCGTCGGGTACCGCGCCGCGGCAACGGCTTCGATCAGCTCGCCCCGGGCATTGATCGCCATAAGCCCGAACGCCTGATCCCGGGTTGGCCGTCCGATGCCGCGGCTGGCCAGGAGCTGGGTGAAGCGCGCGTCGGGCGAAAAGCGGCAATTGCCGCTGGCGTAAGCGTTCCCGCCCTGACCGGAGCAATCCAGGCGTCCGGCTTCTCGGACCAGGGCGAAGCGGATCGGGTGCGTGCCGGCCGCCCGGAAGCTCGCAGCGTCGAGGCCCACCAGGTGCGGCGGGTGGAAGCTGGTCGACCAATTGTTGTCGCCCCGGTGCCGGTCGCGATCGAGGTCGCGGAACTCGGCGCGGATCTCGCCGTCACGCGACGGCTCTAGCGTAAAGCCGATCCACTCGACACCCTGCGCGGTGCACGCCGAAGCGATCGACAGCGATGCGAGGAACAATGCGCAAAGGAATGCGAGACATTTGTTCATGGTCGGTCTCCTTCTGGAAGGCTGGGCAAGCGCCGCCCGTTCGCCCAAACACGGGCGTGCAAAGCTTCGGAAATGTGCAGGGCTGGCTAGCTTAGGAGCGGCTCAGGTCAGCCGCCGTCAGGGTCGAGGTCTGGATCGGGATCCCGTAGCGGATTCCAGCCGGGCGGCGGCACTCGCGGTGCGACCGGCAGCCGCATCGATTTGAGGTCCCGGGCGCTAACGCCCAGCGCCCGCATTTCGACCAGCTGGTCGGCATTGCGGAAGACGTAGCCCGACCCGCGCAGGCTGCGGACGTAATGCGGCCTGATGCCGACCGCGAACAGCTCGATGAAGTCGTCGAAGGAGGCGTTGACCCCGGCTGCGCGCATCTCGCGAACGTAGCTGCCGTTGATGCCGATCGCGCGCGCCTGGGTGAGATGTTCTTCGTCGATGTTGCGGAACCCGGCGGCGACCATGTCGCGCGCATATTCCGGCGTGACTCCGACGGCCTTCATGCCAGCGAAGTCCGATGCTTCGAGCCGCGCCAGCCGCGGCGCCGCGGCCCGCATGGCGGCGACATATTCGGGACTCACGCCGCTAGCCTTGAGGTGGATCGCACGGTCGATGTCGCGGTCGCGAAGGGCCTGTTGCGCGGCTTTGACCCCTTCGCCGGCGCGATGGACGCCTTCGCGAGCGCGGTCACTGCCTTCGCGGATGCGGTCGGCAGCTTCACGCACCCGCTCCGCCGCCTCGAGCCTGCGCTCCAGCGCATCTTCGCGCCTGCGCTCCGCGTCGCTCTCGTAAATCTCCCACCCGTCCACGGCGATCTCGCCCGCAGACGCGGCGGCCATCGCGGTCGTCACCGACGTGCTCACGCCATCGGCGATGATGCTTGCAAGGTCGGCCGGGGCATCGCTGCCGACGTAATAAGGCGCGGTCGGCCCGCTTCCATCTTCAGCTCCCGTCGCGTGCGCCGCTTTGAACATTGCTGAGCGACCACCCGGTGCAAGGGTCAAAGCGGCAAGCGGGGCGGCGATCAGCACCGCTCCAACCGCAACCCCCAAAGCGAACGGCCGCGCTGCCGGGCCGCGTGCCGAACCCCCGTCCAGCACGCGTGCAACCCGGCGTGCGAGCGAGTTCTTGGACGGAGCGACGCCATGGGCGCCAAGCAGCAGGCCGGGGCACTCATGGCGCGCCACGCCGACCAGCAACTGGGCATAGTCCGTGTCCGGGATGTCGGACCCGAGCACCGCGTCGTCGGCAGCTTCCTCGCGCAGCTGGTGCGCTTCGCGGGCAAGTACCCAGACGAGCGGGTTGAACCAGAACAGCGCGGTCGCGACGCGCGCCAGCAGCAGCTTGATCCAGTCCATTCGGGCGATGTGGGCAAGCTCGTGGGCAATGATCGCTTCGGCTTCGCCCGACGCTTCGACGGCACGGCTGTTGAGCAGGATGACGGGGCGCATCAGCCCCCAGCTGATCGGCGAGGCGAGATCGTCGCTGGTCAGCAAAGCGGTGCCATGCTTGAAGCCCATGCGCCGCTGAGCGCGCGCGAGGGCGCTAAGCCAGTGAGCGTCGACCAGCACGTCAGCGCGGGCGCGAAGGGTTATCAGCCGCGCCAACGCGAGAACGGTGAGGAAGAGCAGGAGCGCTGCCGGTAGCGCATAGGCCGCGCTGGCGAGGGCCGCCGAGCTGATGCTCAGGTTGGATGGCGCCCCAGCGGATGCGGGGCCTGGCAACGCCGTCACGGCCACCTTTGTGCCCGCTGGCGCAGCAGCCGGATCGACATGCGGGGCCTCGCCGAGCAGGGCCGGGGCCTCGACCGTCCAGCTCGGGAGCACCAGCGGCGCCAACGCCAGCAGCACCAGCGCGACAAGCCCAATGTGCGCGACCCACGAACGTTCGGCTGCGGAGCGGCGCTTCATCATCGCCAGCAAGCCCAGCGTTGCCCCCGCGACGAGCATTGACTTGAGCGCGATCGCAACGAGCACCAGCATCACTTGCCTCCCTTGGCCTCGCGGGCACGGGCGATCATCGCCTCGAGTTCGTCTAGCTCTTCGGCGTCGAGCTTGTTGGTCATTCCGAGCAGGGCCGATGCGGCGCTGGCCGGTGAGCCGTTGAAGAAGACCCGCACGATGTCGCTGAGCGCGGACCTCTTGGCAGCGGTGTCGGAAACAACCGGGCTGTAGAGGAACCCGCGCTGCGACTCGCTGCGCTGGACGAAGCCCTTGTCTTCGAGCCGCTTGAGCATGGCCCGCACGGCCGAACCGCTGAGCTGGTCGGGCAGGGCATCGCAAATCTCCGCGACCGCCAAGGCGCCGCGCTCATAAAGAATGTCCACGATCTGCCGTTCGCGGGGTGGAAGCTTGCTCAGCATTGCGACTCCTAAAGCACTACGTTTTAGTGTGTGCTACATTTGTAGCGTGAGCGCAAGACCAAATCGAAGGGAAATGTGCGCAGACTGCTGTGATCATGCTAAATGCCCGCGTGCGCCTTGGGGGAAAATCAATGCGAATACTAACTTGCGCGATCATTGGCGGCCTGGCGGTTTCCGCTTCGCCCGCCGCAGCCTCGTGGCAGGCAGCCAACCCTGCGGTTCAAGCCGCGGCGCGGACACCGCGCGTTGCTGCGGCACTCGCCGCCACCGAGCGGATGGATCGCGCCATCCTCACGCGCGATGCCAGGGAGTTCTCGGCGGTCTTTGCCGACGATGCCGTGGTCAACAACCCGTTCAACCGGATTGCCCGCAAGGCTGATGCCGAGCGTAACCTCGCGACTGGCCTGATCGACTACACGTCGCTCGAACGCGTGATCGAATATGCGGCCGAGCGCGGCGAGCACGACGTGGTGCTGATGGGCGAAGAGGTGCTCACTCCGGTGGGCAAGGCCAAGTTCGCGGGCGAGAAGATTCGCCGCCGAACGACCGAAGTATGGAGCGACGCGAGCGGGCAGTGGAAGCTGTCGCTGCGACAGGCAACGATCTATCGCACCAAGTAGCCGGTGCCGGTTGCCTGTTCGTGCCGGGCTGCGGGGTGCTGGCGGAGAGGGTGGGATTCGAACCCACGGTGAGCTTGCACCCACGGCGGTTTTCAAGACCGCTGCCTTAAACCACTCGGCCACCTCTCCGCTGGACCGCGTGCCGCCTATCGCCTGACGCGCCATGTCGTGCAAGGCGCGCGGTGAACCTGCTGGCGCGTTGCGGGTTAACAGCACTAGCCTCGGCTGTGATGAGGAGCGTTGCGTTGCGAGTATTGGGCGGGATTGCGCTGGCGGCCGCGTCGGCGATGGCGCTGGCAACGCCGTCGGCACAGGTGCAGCAAGAAAGACCGCGGCCGCAAACGGGACAGGCTGTGCAGGTCGCCCAGGCGCAGCCGGTGACCATCCACCGTACGCAATACCCTTATGCCGCTCCGGCCCCACAGGCCGCCAGGCCCTTCGAGCAGTACAAGGCGTACCTTGCCGGCCGCGCGCGCAGCGCCGGCATTCGCGAGGCGACGATCCAGGCCGTCGTCCCTTATCTGCGGCTGAACCAGCGGGCGATGGAGCTTGATCGGGCCCAGCGTCCGACCCCTTCAAGCAACAGCAATAATCCGCCGGCCTTCGGCACCTATCTCAACCGGCACATCACCTCGTCGCTGATCAATCGCGGCCAGGCGCGCTATTCCGCGCATTGGCCGAACCTGTCGCGCATCCAGCAGCTCTACGGCGTCGATCCTGCCGTGATTATGGCGATCTACGGCAAGGAGACGAGCTATGGTTCAGTAACGGGCAGCTTCGACCTGCTCGAGGCGCTTGCCAGCCTCGGCTACGAAGGCCGCCGGCGCCAGTTCTTCGAGGACGAGTTCCTCGCCGCGCTCAAGCTGGTCGACCAGGGCGTGCAGCGCTCGACGCTCAAGGGAAGCTATGCCGGCGCTACCGGTTTTCCGCAGTTCATGCCGACCGTCGCCCTGAGGCTCCGCGCCGATGGCAACGGCGACGGCTATGCCGATATCTGGCGCAGCGAGGCAGATGCTTTTGCATCCGTCGCCAACTACCTGCGCGACGCCGGCTGGAAGCGCGATGTGCCGTGGGGCGTGGCGGTTCGGATCCCCCCGACGCTCAACCGGGCGGCGATCCGTTCGCTGGTCGCTCCCACCCGCTGCCCGGCGGTCTACCGGCGCCACAGCCGCTGGCTGACGGTTGCCCAATGGCGTGCGCTCGGCGTGGTGCCGACGGGCAGGACGCTTCCGGACACCGAACTTGCGAGCCTGATGGAGACACCGGGCGCCTACGCCGACGCCTATCTCCTCACCAACAATTACCGGGCGATCCTCGATTATAATTGTTCAAACTATTACGCGATGGGCGTCGGGCTGCTGGCGAACGCGATAGCGCGGCGGTAGACGGGGACCCTAGCATTTCAATCGGGGGTTTAAGCTTTCCACCTATGTCCCGCTCCATCCTGCTCGCCACTGCCGCTTCGCTCCTGTTCGCCGCCGCCGCTCCTGCTGCGGTTCCGACCTTCGACACGCCGGCCAGGACCGCGTTCCTGCTCGACCTGTCGTCGGGCGCGGTGCTCTACGCCAAGAACCCTGACGCCCGCATGCCGCCGGCATCGATGGCCAAGATGATGACCACCGAGGTCGCGTTCGAGCTGATCGACAAGAAACAGTTGCCGCTCAACAAGAGCTGCACGGTGCGGCCGGAGACCTGGCAGAAGTGGCACGGCCCGCAGGCCGGATCGACCATGTTCCTGTCGGCCAACGAGCAGGTCAGCGTCGAGAACCTGCTGCACGGCATCGTCACCTTGTCGGGCAATGACGCCTCGGTGGTGCTGGCCGAGTGCATCGCCGGCACTGAGCAGGCCTTTGCGCAACAGATGAACGCGCTTGGCAAGCAACTGGGGCTTACCAACAGCAACTTCTGCAACTCCAACGGCTGGCCGGACGAAGGCTGCACCTATGTCACCGCGCGCGATCTCGCGACGCTTGCACGGGCGTCGGTCGAGCGGCACCCTGCGCTGTACAAGAAGTTCTACGGGCAGCCGAGCTTCACCTGGGGCAAGACCCTGGGCTCGGGCCAAGCGATCACCCAGGGCAACCGTAACCCCATTCTCGGCAAGGTCGCGGGCGCCGACGGGCTCAAGACCGGCCATACCGAGGAAGCCGGCTACGGCTTCACGGGATCGGCCGAGCAGAACGGCCGCCGCATGATAGAGGTCGTCGCAGGGCTGCCGAGCTGGAACGCCCGCGTCTCAGAGTCGACGCGATTGATGGAATGGGGCTTCAACTCGTGGACGGCGAAGCCCTTGTTCAAGGCTGGCCAGCAGATCGGCATGGCGCAAGTGCAACTCGGCAGCGAGAGCGAAGTACCGCTGGTCGCCCCGCGCAACCTGGCGGTCACCATCCCGGCTGGGCTGGCCTCCGGCGCGACTTCGATGAAGATCCGCTACCAAGGCCCCGTCGCGGCTCCGATCGCCAAGGGCCAGCAGATCGCCGAACTGGTGATCACCACCGGCGACACGCCGCCGCAGGTGGTGCCGCTGGTGGCCGGCGAGGCGGTCGGCAAGGCCGGCCTGTTCGGCCGCATGTGGATCGGACTGAAGCAACTCGTCGGTATGGCGTGAGCACACGCTCTGTGCTCCGAAGGCAGGAGCCCAGTTCCTATACGAGCTTGATTGAAGGCACTGGGCCCCTGCCTATGCGCGGGCGCTGAAAACATGCGCGGCAAGTTCATCACGCTTGAAGGCGGGGAGGGCGTCGGCAAGTCGACGCAGGCCGATGCACTCGCCGATACACTCCGGGCCCGCGGCATTGATGTGCTGGCGACGCGCGAACCCGGCGGAAGCGAAGGCGCCGAGCGCATTCGCGACTTGCTCCTGTGGGGCGCCGAGGACCGCTGGAGCATCGAAGCCGAAGCGCTTCTGTTCGCCGCCGCCCGCGCCGACCACCTCGCCAAGCGCATCCGTCCGGCGCTCAACAGCGGGCAGTGGGTGATCTGCGACCGCTTCATCGACAGCTCGCTGGCGTACCAGGGCGGCGCCGGCGGTCTCGGGATCGACACAGTGCGCACGATCAACAAGCTGGCTATCGGAGACTGCCTCCCGGATCGCACTTTGGTCCTGGCGCTTGCCGAGGGCGGCGCTCGCGCCCGCGTGCGTGACAACGACGGCAGCGATCGCATCGGCGGCCGCCCCGACGGATACCATCAGAGTGTCGATCTCGCGTTTCGGCAGATCGCGGCCGAGGAACCGTCGCGTGTCCGGATCGTGGACGCCTCCGGTTCCCCGGCCGAGGTGACTCAGCGCCTGCTCGCCGGCATCGCGGACCTGCTGAAATGATCCTCGGGCAGGACCGCGCGGTCGATCAGTTCGCCAGCGCTTGGGCGACCCGCAAGCTCCATCATGCGTGGCTGCTCGCCGGTCCCAAGGGCGTCGGCAAGGCGAGCTTCGCGCTTGCGGCGGCTCGCCGGGTGCTTGCCGATGCCGCCGGCCCCGTCGCGGACCTCCCAGGTCTTGGGACCTCCGGGGACCACCCGATCGTCAAGCTGATCGCGGCCTGCAGTCATCCCGACATGCGCTGGCTGCAGCGCTTGCCAAAGGAGCGGGGGGAGGGATTGGCCCGCAACATCAGCGTCAAGCAGGTCCGCGAGCTCGCAGAGCTGTTCGACCTCAGCCCGGCGATGTCGCAATGGCGGGTAGCGGTGATCGACACCATCGACGAGCTCGAGCCGTCCGCCGCCAACGCGCTGCTCAAAATGCTCGAGGAGCCGCCGCCCAACAGCATCTTCTTCCTCGTCAGTCATGCGCCGGGTCGTTTGCTGCCAACGATCCGGTCGCGCTGCAGAAAGCTTGATTTCCAGGCGCTTGGCGATGCCGCCGTGACGTCGATCCTGACCGCCGAGGCTCCGGACACTGCAGCCGCCGAGCGCCAGCGGATCATCGCCATGGCGGGCGGCTCGGCGGGCCGGGCGCTGGCCTTTGCCGAGCTCGACCTCGCCAAGCTGGAGGACTCCGCCTCGGCCATCCTGAGGCAGGGCGACCCGACCAACGCCCGGCGTTCTGCACTGTCCGCGGAATTGGGCAAGAAGGGCGCCGCCGAGCGCTACGCTGCTTTCCTCGACCTAGCGCCGTCACTGATTGCGCGCGAAGCGCGGCGGCTCGAAGGCTCGCCACGCGAGCGCGCGCTCGAAGCTTACTCGCGGGCCCGCGAGCTTGCCGGCATGGCGCCGCGCCTGTCGCTGGACCCGGCCTCGACCGTGTTCCAGCTGGGCGGCATCCTCGCCAACGTGGCGGAGCCACCTTCCTTGAAGCGCTAGGCGGCGCTCGCTAGGGCGCTCGGACATGGCCGAGCCCTTCTACATCACGACGGCGATCAGCTACCCGAACGGGCCGCCGCATATCGGCCACGCCTATGAAGCGATCGCCGCGGACGCCATCGCCCGCTTCCAGCGCAGCCGCGGCCGCGACGTCAAGCTGGTCACCGGCACTGACGAACACGGGCTGAAAATGGTCCAGACGGCACGTGGGGAAGGCCGCGACACTCTTGAGTTCGCCGATGAAATGTCCGGCCATTTCCGTGACATGTGTGCACGTCTGAACATTGCATATGATGATTTCGTGCGCACGTCCGAACCGCGCCACCACGACGCCAGCATTGCCATCTGGAAGGCGATGGAAGCTGCCGGGGACCTGTACCTCGACCGCTATGAGGGCTGGTATTCGGTGCGCGACGAAGCTTTCTACGATGAAGGCGAACTGGTGGCAGGCGAGGGCGAGGAAAGGCTGTCGCCCCAGGGCACTCCCGTGGAATGGACTGCGGAGGAAACCTGGTTCTTCCGCCTGTCGCGCTACGCAGAGCCGCTACTGGCGCTCTATCGCGACAACCCGGAGTTCATCCGACCTGAGAGCCGCCGGAACGAGGTGATGCGCTTCGTCGAGGGCGGGCTCAAGGACCTTAGCGTCTCGCGCACCAGCTTCGACTGGGGGGTTCCGGTGCCCGGCTCCCCCGGTCACGTCATGTACGTTTGGGTCGACGCCCTCACCACCTACATGACCGGGGTCGGCTACCCGCAGAAGGAGGGCGAATTTTCCAGCCGCTGGCCGGCCGATGTCCACCTGATCGGCAAGGACATCGTCCGCTTCCACGCCGTCTACTGGCCGGCGTTTCTGATGTCGGCGCAGCTGCCGCTGCCCCGCCAAGTGTTCGCCCATGGATTCCTGCTCAGCCGTGGCGGCGAGAAGATGTCGAAGAGTCTCGGCAACGTCGTCGATCCAATGGCGCTGGCCGAGCGGTTCGGAGTCGATGTTCTGCGCTACTTCCTCTTGCGCGAGGTCACCTTCGGGCAGGACGGCAGCTACAGCGCCGAAGCGATCGTTGCCCGCGCCAATGCCGAGCTCGCCAATAGCTTCGGCAACCTTGCGCAGCGCACTTTGTCGATGATCCACAAGAACTTGGGCGGTATTCTTCCGATGGCCGGGGAAGCTCCCGAGGATATCGAGCTGCGCGCCCGGGTGACAGACGGCATTGTTACTCTGACCGCGGAGTTCGAGCGCTTTGCTTTTTCCGCTGGCCTGGAAGCCTGGATGCAGGCGGTGTTCGCCTGCAACGCCTATGTCGATGCCCAGACGCCCTGGGCGATGCGCAAGACTGACCCGGCGCGGATGGCGGCGGTGCTTGGGACTTTGATCGGTGCAGTTCGCGCGCTGGCAGAGGCGGTTGCGCCGATCATCCCGGCGTCCGCCGAGAAGCTGCTAGCGGTGCTCGACGCTGGCCGGGACGGGTCGCCGATCCCGCAGCCGACCCCCCTGTTTCCGCGCCTCGACCTCGAGGCTGACGAGGAAGCGGCGGCGTGACGCTGATCGATAGCCACTGCCACCTGAACTACGACGGTCTTCGCGAGCGCGAGAACGAGGTGCTCGAGGCCGCCCGCAACCGGAGCGTCGCCGGCTTTCTCAACATCTCCACGCGGCAGCGAGAGTGGGATGACGTCATCGGAGCGGCCGAGCGCAACTCCGACGTTTGGGCGAGCGTGGGTGTTCATCCCCACGAAGCGGACGCTCATCCCAACCTTGGCGCCACGGCGCTTGCCGAAGCGGCGCAGCATCCGCGGGTGATCGCCATCGGCGAATGCGGGCTCGATTATTATTACGACAAGTCCGACCGCGCCGTGCAGCGCGACCGCTTCGAAGCGCATATCGATGCCGCGCGGCAAACTGGCCTGCCACTGATCATCCACACCCGCGATGCCGAAGAGGACACGGCGGAGATCCTCGGCGCGGCGGTGCGTGCAGGGGGCATCACCGGAGTCCTCCACTGCTTCACAGGATCGGCGGAGCTGGCGAAAAGGGGCCTGGATATCGGCTTCCTGATCTCGCTGTCGGGGATCGTTACCTTCAAGAACGCTCGCGATCTCCAGGACACCGCCAAGGCGATCCCGCTCGACAGCCTGCTGGTCGAGACCGACGCCCCGTTCCTCGCACCGGTGCCCAACCGCGGCAAGGTGTGCGAGCCGGCCTTCGTCGCGGACACCGCCGCTTTTCTGGCCGGGCTGCGCGGCGACGATCCGCACGATTTTGCTGCGGCGACAACCGCCAACTTCTTCCGGCTGTTCCCCCGGGCGAGCGCGTGAAGGCACGGATGCTGGGCTGCGGGACGTCGACCGGCGTTCCCAGGATCGGCAACGACTGGGGCCGGTGCGACCCCGCCGAGCCGCGCAACGCCCGCCTGCGATCGTCGATCCTGGTCGAAAGCGCCAACGAAAAGCTGCTGGTCGATTGCGGCCCCGATCTGCGCCAGCAGCTGCTTGCGGCCCAGATCGGGCGAATAGACGCAGTGATCATCACCCATGACCACGGCGACCACATCCATGGCATCGACGAGCTGCGGCCGATTGCGCAAGCGCTGGGCCACCCGGTGCCGGTTCTGAGCACCGCCGGAACGCTCGCCAGCCTGGCCAGACGCTTCGCCTATGCCTTCGCCGCCGATAGCTTCTACCGTCCGATCGCCGAGGCGCACGAGATGGAACGCGAGTGGCGGTTCGGGGATGCCAACATACGCATCGTCGAGCAGCCGCATGGCGGCCAGACCTCACTCGGCCTGCGCTTCGACGAGGGCGAGCGCTCACTGGTTTATGCCATAGATTACAGCGACATGACGCCAGCCATGATGGCGCTTTATGAAGGCGCCAACGTGATGATCAGCGACTGCCTGACGCGGCAGCCGCACCCCACCCACGCGCATCTCGACGGGGTGCTCGGCTGGGCTCGGGAATTGCGGATCGGACACCTATATTTAAGCCACATGGGCAATGGGCTCGACTATCGAACGCTCGTGGCCGAGCTGCCGGACTGGGCGGAGACGGGCTTCGACGGGCTGGAGATCACCTTGTGAGCGGCGACGAGGCACCGCGCGCGCTCTACCTCGTGCTCCTGCTGATGCTGGTCGCAGCATCGCTGATCGGCATGCGCCTGCCGGCCGGCAAGGTGGTCAAGATGGCGCTCGCCTGGGTCGCCATTTTCGCCGCCGGTTTCGCGCTGTTCGCCTTCCGCGACGATTTCGGCGCCCTCGGGCAACGGCTGCGGGCCGAGGCGACCGGCGAGCCGATCGCGAGCGGGGAGGAGCTGCGTATCCCGATCTCCGGAGACGGGCACTTCTGGGTTCAAGCGGACGTCAACGGGAGGCCGGCGCGCTTCCTGATCGACAGCGGCGCCTCCATCACCACCATCGGCGGCGAAACCGCCCGCGCGGCCGGCATCCGTCCAGGCATCCGCGTGCCGGTCAACACGGCCAACGGCACCGTGGCCATGGCCCGCGGCTCCGCGGAGCGCTTCTCGGTCGGCTATATCGACCGCGCCGACTTCACGGTACATGTGAGCAGCAGCGACGCCACCAATGTCATCGGCATGAACTTCCTGTCGTCGCTGCGCGGCTGGAGCGTCGAGGGCAATTACCTGGTGCTTCGGGCGTGACGAACAGCCTGCAACTCGGCGGGCTCTACGTCCTGATGGCGGTCATGCTGATCGCCGGCACCCTGATGTCGCGCCGCGAACCCCGGGCGCAGATGATCCGCACCGCGCTCGCCTGGCTGGCGATCTTTGGCGCCGGTTTCGTGCTGTTCACCTTTCGGGACAATATAGGCTGGGTGGCCCAGCGCCTGAAGGCGGAAGCCGTCGGCACGCCGGTAAGCCAAGGCCGCGATACCCGAATTCCGATGGCCATGGACGGCCATTTCTGGGTCGAAGCGCGGCTCAATGGCAAGCCGGTGCGCTTTCTGGTCGATAGCGGCGCGACGGTCACCACCATCGGCCGGGCGACCGCAACCCGCACCGGCGTGCGGATGTCGCGCCGCCGCAACCAGCTGGCGCGCACCGGCAATGGCATCATCCCCGTCGCCAGCGGCAAGGCCGATGAGCTTCAGGTCGGCGGCATCCTGCGGCGCGACGTCACGCTGCAGGTCGCCGATGCGGAGAACCTCAACGTCCTTGGCATGAGCTATCTGTCGTCGCTCAGCCGCTGGGGCGTCGAAGGCCGCTGGCTGGTTCTCGTCTCGTGATTGCGTCTGCACTTTACATAATGCATATTATCATACTTGCAGATGCGAGCGGGCGAGAGCCCCTCGGCCGCCGGCGCGAGGCTTCCCATGCCGCTTGACCGACTGGTCGCCATCATGCGCCGGCTGCGCGATCCCGAGCGCGGCTGCGCATGGGACCGGCAGCAGACGTTCGCCACCATTGCACCCTATACGATCGAAGAAGCTTACGAGGTCGCCGATGCCATCGCGCGCGACGACATGGACTCACTCGCCGACGAGCTTGGCGATCTGCAGCTTCAGGTCGTGTTCCATGCGCAGATGGCTGACGAAGCTGGACAGTTTACGCTCGAGGACGTGATCGCCGGCATCTGCGATAAGCTCGAGCGCCGGCACCCGCACATCTTCGGCGATGCCGACCACAGCCCCGGCTGGGAGGAACTGAAGGCCGTCGAACGCCAGCAAGCGCCGGATGACAGCGCTCTCGCCGGCGTCGCGCTGGCGCTGCCGGCACTGGAGCGGGCCGCCAAGCTCCAGCGGCGCGCTGCTCGCGTCGGCTTCGACTGGCCGGACCCTTCGGGCCCGCGGGCGAAGATCGACGAGGAACTGGCCGAACTCGCCGCCGAAAGTGATCCGCGGCGCCAGGCCGACGAGCTCGGCGACCTGCTGTTCACCGTCGTCAACCTCGCACGGCATCTAAACATAGAACCGGAAAGTGCTCTGCGTGAAGCCAATCGCAAGTTCGAAAAGCGTTTTCGGGCCATCGAAGGCGCGCCGGGCTTCGCCGATTTGTCGCTCGATGAGATGGAAGCGCTATGGGTCGCTGCCAAGCAGGCTCAGGCGGACTCCAGCGCCTGAAAACGCGCCCAATTGTCAGGTGACAGGCGCACCGACAGCCTGACTTCACTGTCCTCGACCTGCTGGTCGAGCACTTCGCCGCGCGAGTGCAGCCATGCGATCCGGCCGCCGTCTGTGGCGGGCACCTGTATCTCGTGCACCTGCTCTCCGTTGCGCAGCTTCTCGGCCATGCGCTCGCCAAGGGTTTTGAGCCCTCCTCCGGTCAGAGCCGAGATCGGCACCACATCCTCGCGCCGCTTGGCTTCCTCGAGCAAGCGGTCGCGCTCCTCGTCGCCAAGCAGGTCGACCTTGTTCCACGCTTCGATCCGCGGCGGCGCGCCCTCTTCCGCCAGATCGAGCGACTTCAGTACGTCCTCAACATCGTCCCGCTGCGCTTCCGTGTCGGGATGAGCCATGTTGCGGACATGGACTAGGAGGTCGGCCGAGCGCACTTCTTCCAGCGTCGCCCGGAATGCCGCGATCAGCTCGGTCGGCAGGTCCGACACGAAGCCGACCGTGTCGGAAAGGATCACCTTGTCGAAACCTGGCAGCCGGATATCACGCATGGTCGGGTCGAGGGTCGCGAACAGCATGTTCTCGGCCAGCACGTCGGCGGCGGTGAGCCGGTTGAACAGGGTCGACTTGCCGGCATTCGTGTAGCCCACCAGCGCCACGATGGGATAGGGCACGCGCCGGCGGCTCGCCCGGTGGGGG
>CADCVY010000108.1 GCA_902806275.1 uncultured Sphingomonas sp.
CGAATACGATCGGTCGAGCAGCCTGATCACCTCGGTGGCCGCGCTGCTGACGCCGGGCTTCTCGGTCGGGCAGCCGCTGCCGTCGGGTTACGGGATGTACAACGTGCCGCTCGGCTATCGCGACACCTACTACGACACGCCGAACGCCTGGTACCGGTACAACAACGGCAACATCTACCAGGTCGACCCGACCACTCAGCTGGTGACGGCGATCGTGGCGTCGATCCTGACGTAAACTCAACAGCAATGGATCAGAGACGGCCTGGCATGCGTTGCCAGGCCGTTTCGTATTCAGAACGACCGGGAGAAAGAACGGCATGAAAACGCATGCGCTCACAGCGGGGCTGGTAGCGGCAGTGCTGACAGTCGGCGGCTGCAACAACGAAAACAGCGGAAACGCCAGCGCCGGCAGTGCGCAAACGCCCAAGGCGCAGGAAGTCGCCGGATCGAAGACGATAGCCGCCGGCCTGACGACCAGCAGCAGGTTCATGGGCGCGGCCAAAGCGGCCGGCCTCGATCAGACGCTCGCCGGTCCCGGCCCGTACACGGTCCTGGCGCCGAGCGACCAGGCGTTCGCCGCAGCCCCCGCCGGTGCGTTCGACGCTAAGCCGGAAAACCGCGCCCAGATCACCGGCGTACTGACCAACCTGATCCTGCCTGGCACCGTGCTGGCCGCGGACATCGATAAGGCGATCGAGCGCGGCAAGGGCAAGGCGCCGCTCGCCACCATGGGCGGCGGCACGATCACCGCGAGCAAGGAAGGCGGCCGGATCGTCCTGACCGACGCCAGCGGCAAGAAGGCCGCGATCAGCCAGGCCGACCAGCAGTTCAGCAACGGCGTCGTCCACCAGATCGACGGGCTGCTGCTGCCCGGCCAGCAGCAGGCGCCGGGCACGCCCGCCCCCGCCCAGCCCAAGGGGCAATAGCCGCCTCATCAACCCACTTCCGCACGCGGAACGGCTCGCTATAACGATCCGTGATGCGTGCGGTTGAGGGGCGATTGAGCGATGAAAGCGACGATTGAGCGGGCGACCCTCTTGAAGAGCCTCGGCCACGTCCAATCGGTCGTGGAGCGGCGCAACACCATCCCGATCCTGTCCAACGTGCTGATCGAGGCGCGCGAGGACGGCTCGCTCAGGCTGATGGCGACCGACCTCGACCTGCAGGTCGACGAGAGCGTGCCTGCCAACGTCTCCCAGCCGGGCGCAATTACGGTGTCCGCCCACACTTTGTTCGACATCGTCCGCAAGCTGCCGGACGGCAGCCAGGTCGAAATGACCGCCGCCGAAGGCAAGATGCAGGTCGTTGCCGGGCGCGCGCGCTTCAACCTGTCGACCCTGCCGCGCGACGACTTTCCGGTGATCGCCGAGGGCGAGCTGCCGACCCGCTTCGAACTGCCGGCGGCGACGCTGCGCCAGATCATCGAAAAGACCCGCTTCGCCATCTCGACCGAAGAGACCCGTTATTATCTGATGGGAATCTTCCTCCACCTGATCGACGACCAGCTGCGCGCGGCCGCTACCGACGGCCACCGGCTGGCGCGCGTGACCGTGGCCAAGCCCGACGGCGCCGACGGCATGCCGGACGTGATCGTGCCGCGTAAGTGCGTTACCGAGTTGTACCGCTTGCTCGAGGAGCTCGAAGGCACGGTCGAAGTGTCGCTGTCGCCGACCAAGGTCCGCTTCGGTCTGGGCAGCGCGGTGCTGACCAGCAAGCTGATCGACGGCACTTTCCCCGATTACAATAGGGTGATCCCGACCGGCAACGACAAGCTGCTCAAGCTCGACCCGAAAAGCTTCTCGGCGGGGGTCGACCGCGTCTCGACCATCGCCAGCGAAAAGACGCGGGCGGTCAAGATCAGCCTCGACCGCGACAAGGTCACCCTGTCGGTCATCTCGCCCGAAAACGGCGTCGCCACCGAAGAGCTCGCGGCCGACTACGGCTCCGACGGGCTCGAGATCGGCTTCAACGCCCGCTACCTGCTCGACATCTTGGGCGAGATCGACGGCGACACCGTCGAAGTGCACCTCGCCGACGCCGCCGCCCCGACCCTGTTGCGCGAGAACGACAAGTCCGACGCGCTTTATGTGCTGATGCCGATGCGGGTGTGACGGTCTGCCGCGTCTGGCGCGGGTGGACCACGCCGGAGAATGCCGGCGCTTATGAGCGGATCGTGCGCGGCGAAGTCATCCCCGGCATCGAGGCACGCGGTATTGCCGGGTTCCGCCACATCGACCTGATGAAGCGCGACGATGGCGCCGAGGTCGAGTTCCAGACCCTGATGTGGTTCGACGATCTCGATGCCATCCGCGCGTTCGTTGGCGAGGATTACAGTGTCAGCCACGTTCCCGCTGCCGCTCGCGCCGTGCTGTCCCGCTTCGACGATCGCGCCGCGCACTATGAAGTGGTCGACCGCCGCTGGCAGTAGCGGCTAAGCCGCCGCCCGTGCCAATCAGCCGCCTCTCGCTCAGCGACTTCCGCTCCTACGGGTCGGCGATCGTGGAGCCTGGGCCCGGCTTCGTGCTGCTGTGGGGCGACAATGGCGCGGGCAAGACTAATCTGCTGGAGGCGGTGTCGATGCTGACGCCCGGACGCGGTCTGCGCGGCGTCGCGCTATCGCAAATGGCACGGGTCGGCGGAAGCGGCGGCTTCGCGGTCACAGCGAGCCTCGGCGGAACCGATATCGGCACCGGGACGCTCGCCAGCGCGCCCGAGCGGCGCCAGCTGCGCATCAATGGCGCGCAGGCATCGGTGAACGCCCTCGGAGAATGGCTCGCGATCCTGTGGCTGACGCCGGCGATGGACCGTCTGTTCCTCGCCTCGGCCGGCGATCGCCGGCGGTTCCTGGACCGGCTGGTCCTCGCGCTCGAGCCTCGCCACGCGCACCATGCGTCCCGCTACGAAGCGGCCATGCGCGCCCGCACCAAGCTGCTCGCCGATGCCGAGGCCGCGGACAGTTCCTGGCTGACCGCGCTGGAGGAGGCGATGGCGGAGCATGGGACGGCCCTCTCGCAAGCCCGCGCACTCGCGGTGGTAAGCCTGGAAGAGCGGCTGGCGGCAGCGCCGGACGATGAGTTCGCCAGCGCGTCGATCGGATTAGGTGGGTCGATCGACGGCAACCTGGCGGCTGCGCTGCGCAGCAACCGATCGCGCGATGCGGCGGCGGGCCGCGCCACCGAGGGTCCGCACCGGCAGGATCTCCTCGTCGTCCACCGCGCCAAGCAGATGCCAGCCGATCGTTCGTCGACGGGCGAGCAGAAGGCGCTGCTGCTCGGCATCGTCCTCGCCCACGCCGAGCTGGTGGCCGAGCGGCGTGGCGAGCCGCCAATCCTGCTGCTCGACGAAGTGGCGGCGCACCTCGATCCCCGCCGCCGCGCCGCCTTGTTCAGTCGCCTTCAAGGCCGCGGGCAGGTGTGGATGACCGCGACCGAAGCCAGCCTGTTCGACGGCATCGGCGAGGCCTCCCGCTACCATGTGGAAGCGGGCTCCGTGCAGCCGTCCTGACCGCCTGCTGGACTTTCTTCACATGTTCTCTATATTGCACCGCAGCACGAGACGCTTTTCCAAGCGGCGTGATCGGTATTCGCTTCGGCGACAATCCGGCCCGCGTCTCGATTGTTTGCTCTCCATATCACGCGGGGCGCTGTTTAGACCCCGGTTCGCGCCGCGCTTTCGTGCGGCCGCGCCACCAATTTTTGGAAATCCTCTCATCATGTCTTTTACGAAACTCGGGCTCTCGAAGCCCCTTCTGGACGCGCTTGCGCAGGCCAAATATTCCGAGCCGACGCCGATCCAGCGCCAGGCCATCCCTACGGTCCTCACCGGCCGCGACCTGCTCGGCATCGCCCAGACCGGGACCGGCAAGACCGCGGCGTTCGTGCTGCCGTCGCTCGACCGGCTCGCGGCTGATCGCCCAAACCTCAAGCCCGGCCAGGTCCGGATGCTGGTGCTGGCGCCAACCCGCGAACTGGCGGCGCAGATCGCCGCCAGCGCCCGCACGTACGGCACCTTCATGAAGCTGTCGGTCGGGGTCATCTTCGGGGGCGTGCCCAACGGCAAGAGCGTTCGCGAAGTGTCGCGCGGCGTCGACATTCTCGTCGCCACGCCCGGCCGCCTGCTCGACCTCGTCGACCAGCGCGCGCTTTCCCTGCGTGAGCTCGAAATCCTCGTCCTCGACGAAGCCGACCAGATGCTCGACCTCGGCTTCATCCACGCACTCAAGCGTATCGTTGCCCTGGTTCCGGCCAAGCGCCAGACCCTGTTCTTCTCGGCCACCATGCCCAAGTCGATCAAGGAACTCGCCGACCGCTACCTGACCAACCCGGCGGAAGTGTCGGTGACTCCGGCGGCCACCACCGTCGACCGCATCAGCCAGACCGTAACCATGGTCAACCAGGCCGAGAAGACCGCATTGCTCGCGCAATATCTTCAGTCGCAGCCAGTCGAGCGGGCGCTGGTGTTCAGCCGCACCAAGCATGGCGCCGACAAGATCGTGCGTCAGCTCGAGGCCGCCGGCATTGGCTCCGGCGCCATCCACGGCAACAAGTCGCAGCCGCAGCGCGAACGCGCCATCGCCGCGTTCAAGACGGGCGAGATCAAGGTTCTGATCGCGACCGACATCGCCGCGCGCGGGATCGACATTCCGGGCGTCAGCCATGTCGTCAACTTCGACCTGCCCGACGTGCCGGAACAATATGTCCACCGCATCGGGCGCACCGCCCGCGCCGGGGCCGACGGTATCGCCATTGCGTTCTGCAGCCCGGACGAGCGCGGCAACCTCAAGGACATCGAGCGCACCACGCGCCAGAAGATCGCTACGGCCCCGCTGCCGGCCGACTTCAACGCTGCAGCCGAGGCCTTCAAGCGCCTCAAGCCGGCGCCCAAGGCTCAGCCGGCTCAGGCCCGCCCGCCGATGAAGGGTGATCGCCGCGCCGTCAAATCAACGGGCGGCGAGCGCCGCCAGAACCGCAACGACGGCCAGCAGCGCCACCAGCAGCGCGCCGACGGTCATGCCGGGCACCGTCCCGAAGGCACCCAGCGCAAGCGCCCCTTCCGCGGCCGCCGCGGTCGTCCAAGCGGGACACGGGCCGCGTAATCAGCTGCGGGACACTTTTCACGGCATCGCCGATCCCTGACAGAACCTCCCCGTGCGGCGCAGCCGGATGTGGAGGGGGACCGCTCGGCGTAGCCGAGCGGTGGAGGGGCCCAACAACATGCGAGCGACACTGAAAGGTTCGAAGGTCCGACAGCGGCTTCGCGCTCTGGGTCTCAAGGCCTGTCCTACAGGCGGTGAATCGTGCCACCAGTGCACTGATGCACGCTGCCAACCCTTCACTGCCCTTTCGGGCGTATGCTTCCCTCCAAGTTGATCGGGCGCAACCTGTCACCCTCGGTCCCGCGCGGCACTGTCAACCGTGTCAACTTCCCTCTGGCGAAATCCTACCCGCCAGCCCTGTGTGGGTGCCCTCGTGGGCCGCGGAACGACGCGCGTCAGGCGTAATCGACGGTCAACGGCTGGCGCTCGACTCACGCGCGTACATGCGCCCGCGCGCGTGACTTCCCAGCCGGAATCCCTATATCTCCACTATGGCAACAGACCCCAATCAGAATGCTTACGGCGCCGACAGCATCAAGGTGCTCAAGGGCCTCGACGCGGTGCGCAAGCGCCCCGGCATGTACATCGGCGACACCGACGACGGCTCGGGCCTTCACCACATGGTGTTCGAGGTATCGGACAACGCCATCGACGAGGCGCTGGCCGGCCATTGCGACCGCATCCTGATCCAGCTCAACCCCGACGGCTCGGTGACGGTCGAGGACAATGGCCGCGGCATCCCCACCGGCATCCACGCCGAGGAAGGCGTCAGCGCCGCCGAGGTCATCATGACCCAGCTCCACGCCGGCGGTAAGTTCGAGAACACGTCGGACGACAATGCCTACAAGGTGTCGGGCGGCCTCCACGGCGTCGGCGTCAGCGTCGTCAACGCGTTGAGCGAGTGGCTCGACCTCACCGTCTGGCGCGACGGCGAGGAGCATTACATGCGCTTCGCTTATGGCGACGCGGTCGCGCCGCTCAAGGTGGTCGGCCCCGCGCCCGAGGGCAAGAAGGGCACCCGCGTCACATTCCTGCCGTCTCCCGAGACCTTCAAGATCACCGAGTTCGACTTCGACAAGCTCGAGCATCGTTTCCGCGAACTGGCCTTCCTCAATTCCGGCGTCCGCCTGGTGCTCGCCGATGCCCGCCACGAAGAGCGGGTCGAGCGGGAATTGTTCTACGAAGGGGGCATCGCCGCGTTCGTCAAATATCTTGACCGCGCCAAGACGCCCCTGTTCCCGGAACCCATCGCCATTTCCGCTGTCCGCGACGGCATCGGCATCGATGTCGCGCTGGAATGGAATGACTCCTACTACGAGAACGTTTTGCCGTTCACCAACAACATCCCGCAGCGCGACGGCGGCACCCACATGGCCGCGTTCCGCGCCGCCTTGACGCGGACCATCAACAACTACGCCGACAAGTCGGGTATGCTCAAAAAAGAAAAGGTCACCCTGACCGGCGAGGACATGCGTGAAGGGCTGACGGCGATCGTGTCGGTCAAGTTGCCCGACCCGAAGTTCGGCAGCCAGACCAAGGACAAGCTGGTCAGTTCCGAAGTGCGCCAGCCGCTCGAAAGCCTGATGAGCGACAAGATGAGCGAATGGCTCGAGGAGCATCCGGGCGACGCGCGGTCGATCATTCAAAAGGTGATCGACGCCGCCGCCGCCCGCGAAGCAGCGCGCAAGGCGCGCGAGGCGAGCCGCAAGTCCGTGATGGGCATTGCGTCGCTGCCGGGCAAGCTGGCCGACTGCCAGGAGAAGGACCCGGCGCTCAGCGAGCTGTTCCTGGTCGAGGGTGACAGCGCCGGCGGCTCGGCTAAGCAGGGCCGCAACCGCCAGAACCAGGCGATCCTGCCGCTCAAGGGCAAGATCCTCAACGTCGAGCGCGCGCGCTTCGACCGCATGCTCGGTTCCAAGGAGATCGGGACGCTGATCCAGGCGCTCGGCACGTCGATCGGCCGGGAGGAGTTCAGCCTCGACAAGCTGCGCTATCATAAGATCGTGATCATGACCGACGCGGACGTGGACGGCGCCCACATCCGCACGTTGCTGCTGACCTTCTTCTACCGGCAGATGCCGGAGCTGATCGAGGGAGGGCACCTCTTCATCGCGCAGCCGCCGCTCTACAAGGTCGCGCGCGGCCGGTCCGAAGTTTACCTCAAGGACGATGCCCAGCTCGACGATTACCTGGTCGACGCCGGGCTCGAAGGCTTGGTGCTGGAAGGGGTGGACGAGCAGCGCGCGGGCAAGGACCTGAAGTCGCTGGTCGATCATGCCCGGCGCGTGCGCACTTTGATGCGCTACGCCCCCAAGAAATACGATCCGGCTTTGCTCGAGGCGCTGGCGCTTGCCGGCGCCCTCGACCCGGCGATCGACACCTCGGGACGACGTGCTGCAATCGAAAAGGTCGCCGCGTGGCAGGGGGCCGGCGACGTCGAAGCGACCTGGTCGGGCGAGATCGCGGCCGAGGGCGGTTATCTCCTCCGCCGCCTGTGGCGCGGAGTCACTGACGTGACGATCATCGAGCCCAGCTTCATCGCCTCCGCGGAAGCCCGCAAGCTGCATGCGCTCGCCGCCGAACAGCTCGGCGCCTATGCGGCGCCGTCGACGTTGCGGACGCTCAAGAAAGGCGCCGCGGTCGAGGCCGAGCCGACTGTCGGCCCCGGCGAAGGCGAGGACGCCGCCGAACAGGCCGCCGCCGGCACCAAGGGCAGGCCGGTCGCGATCACGCGCCCGTCCGAGCTTCTCGACGCGGTGCTCGCCGCCGGCCGCAAGGGCTTGTCGATCCAGCGCTACAAGGGCCTTGGCGAGATGAATGCCGAGCAATTGTGGGAAACGACGCTCGACCCCGCCAACCGCTCGCTCCTCCGGGTCGAGGTCAGCCAGGCCGACGTCGCCGACGAGATCTTCACCCGCCTGATGGGCGATGTCGTCGAACCCCGCCGCGAGTTCATCCAGGACAACGCGCTCAGCGTCGCGAACCTCGACGTCTAGGAACTGAATAGTCATGGCTGTTGTTGGCGCTCGCGTGACCAGCGGCCGCCCGATCACCGTCGCTTCCTACAACATGCGCAAGGCGATCGGGCTCGACCGGCGGCGCGATCCGCATCGGGTGCTGGACGTGCTCCACGAGATCGATGCCGACATCGTCGCGCTGCAGGAAGCCGATAAGCGCGTCGGGGGGCGCGGCTCGGCGGTGCCGCATGAGCTCATCGACGATTACGGCGTCTATTCGCCGGTGCACCTTGGTGTGAAGCACCGGCGGCGGCTCGAGAAAACCCGGCAGCGCGCGGAAAAGCTGCTCAATGTGAGCACCCGCAACCTCGGCTGGCACGGTAATGCCATTTTT
>CADCVY010000109.1 GCA_902806275.1 uncultured Sphingomonas sp.
CGGCCGTGAAGATCTCGCGGCCGTTGTAGGTGGTTGTAAAGTTCGGCAGGCCTCGGACGAGCACGTTCTGCGCTTCGCCGCCCTGACGGTACACTTGCACGCCGGGAATGCGCGCGGCGGTCTGCGCGGTATTGAGATCGGGCAGCTTGCCGATGTCTTCCGCGACCACGGAGTCGATAATCTGCTCGGATCGGCGGCGGATGTTTGCCGCCGACTGCAGCGAGCGGCGGATGCCGGTAACGACGATCGACTGGGACTCCGCCGCAGTTTCGGTCGCTGCTTCTGTGTTCGGTTGAACCGTTGGAGTGCCCTGACTGGATTCGGACCCCTCATCGGTTTGCGGCGTCGTGCTAGCCGGCGCGTTCGGATCGACGACCGGAGCCGGCGCCTGCTCACCCTGCGCGAAAGCCGGCGTTGCAAGAAGCGCCGCGATGGCAGCCGTTGTCGACCACCGAATGAAGGATTTACGATTCATGCTCCGAGCTCTCCCCTGAAACGCCGCCAAGGCAATGGCTTAAACGGAGAATGTATGAGCCTGCGTCAGAACGGACACAAGCTGCCGCTCGGCGCCCAGCCCGAACAGCGTCTTACTGTTGCAACAATGTCATAACTTGGATCACTCGAGTTGCCCGAGCAATTCGTTCACGCGGCGCTCCGCATCGCGCAGGGCCTGCGGCACCGGCTTCTGCCCGGTGAACGCCGCGGCCATGTCTTCGCCGACCATCCCCTCGATCGCATTCTGCCGCTGTACGTAGCTCGGCAGCGGGCGCCCGAGCGTTGCCAGCGGTGCAATGTCGCGGCGGTGCGGCAGCGCGGTAAACCGCGGGTCGGCGAGCACCGACTTGAACGCGGGAATATGGCCGGTGCGCGCCCAGTCGAAATTGTGCGCCGCCATGAACTTGAAGAAGCGGGCGATCGCCTCGCGCTGCTTGTCGCTGCGCTCGCGGGTTGGGACCACCCAGGCGTGGCCGCTGACGAACTCGACATGCTCGCCCCACAGGCGCGGATAGGGGAAGACGGCATAGCTTTTGTACAGCGGCCGGCCAGGCGTTTTCTCTTCGGTTTCGAAAGAGCCGATCATCCATGTTCCGGTTGGATAGATGCCGCCTTCGCCGCTCATGAACGCGGCAATTGCGGCTGGGGTGTCCATGTTGAGCGTGCCCAGCCGCTCGGCATTGATGCGGCGGAAGAAGTTGGCGACATATTCGCCCTTCGGTGTCGCCAACGCGATGCTCCGCGGCGTCGGGAACAAGGGCGACCCAAGCGCCATCATGTAGGTGTACTGGTTGCGCGCGGCGAAGGCGGTGTCGCCGACGTTGCTCTGGATCAGGTAGGGCTTGCCGGTGCGCTGCTGGAACTGCCGCGCCTGCGCGATCAGCTCGTCCGCCGAGGTCGGCAGCACCGGCTTGCCGCCGCGCATCAGACCCGCTTTCCGGAACAAGGCGGTGTTGACGTGGAACAGCCCGCCGTGCGTGTCCCACGGCAGACCGTACGCACGGCCGCCGATTGTCACGCCGGCACGAGTCGCGTCGGTGAAGTCGGCGGGGCTGATGCCGCCCCGTTGCAGATACTCGTCGACCGGTTCGAGCAGCCCTTTGAGCGCATAGTCGGAGATGACGCCGCTGTGCATTGTCACGAGGTCCGGCGGATCGCGCGCGGCGACCTGGGCAGTGAGCTGCGGATAGCCAGGCCAGGCAACGACATTGACGTCGACGCGGACGTCGGGATTTTCTTTCATGAAGGCGTTGATCATGGCAGTCATGATCCCGCACTCGCCTTCCGCCTTGGACACGTCCGTGGTGGCGCCATATTCCGCACCGCATTCGCCGAAGAAGCGCTGCAGGTAGAGGTGCGTGCGGTCGTCCGCCTGCGCGCAGCTGCCGAGCGCCAGCGCGACCAGTATGGCGGCGAGCATCCGCCTCATCGCACCGCCGTCCCGGCCATGGCGCTGACGATCTGCTTCTGAAACACGATGTAGACGATGAAGATCGGGATGGACGCGAACACCGCCTGCGCCATCAGGAAGCCAAGTCCGCTGGTCTGCGCATAATTCATCTGCGCGGCGGCAAGGCCCACCGTCAGCGTATACATGTCGCTGCGGGTCGCCGAGATCAGCGGCCACCAGTAATCGTTCCACGTGCCCAGGAACGTGAACACCGCCAGCGTCGACTGCGCCGGGATCGTCAGCGGCAGAATCACCTTCCAGAAGATCGTCCAGCGCGAGGCGCCGTCGAGCATCGCCGCTTCGTCGAGCTCGCGCGGGATGCCGCGCATGTAGGTGGTCATGAAGAACACGCTGAACGGCGCGATCAGCCCGGGCAGGATCAGGCCCGGATAGCTGTTGTGCAGGTGCGCCCAGGCAAACAATTGGTGCTGCGGCAGAATCACCGCCTGGCTGGGCACTGCAAGCCCGAGCAGGACGATCACGAACAGGGTCTTGCGCAGCGGAAAGTCGAGGCGGGCGAAACCGTAGCCGGCGAGGCTGGCGAGGATCAGCACGCCGAGCGTCGTCCCGATGGCGACGATGGCGCTGTTGAGCAGCCAGCGCATGGTGAAGCTGTTGCCGAAGATCGCCCCGTAATTCTCGAGCGTGTAGGGCGCCTGGAGCGCCGCGCCGCTGTTGCCGACCAGCTCGGCGTTGTTCTTGAGGCTGAGCAGCACCGTCCAGATCAGCGGCGCCAGCATGATCAGCGCGCCCAGCAGCAGCAGCGCCCAACCGGCCGGGGTGAGCCGCCCGCGCTCCATCAGCGCGCCTCCGCTGCGGTGGCGCGGCCGGTCGCCCAATATTGCGTCAGCGTCACCGCCAGGATGATCAGGAACAGGACCTCGGCGGCGGCCGCCGCGTAGCCAAGCTCCCACCGGCCGAACGCCGTTTCGAACAGGAACAGCACGGCGGTGCGCGAGGCTCCGCTCGGGCCGCCGCCTGTCATCAGCTGCGCTTGGCCGAAGATTTGCAGCTGCGCCGCCGTTTGCAGCATGACGACCAGCACCAGCGTGCGCCGCAGCGCCGGCAAGGTGATGCGCCAGAAGGTCGTCCACTTGCCGGCGCGGTCGAGCGCCGCGGCCTCGTACATGTCTTGCGGGATTTGCTGCAGCCCCGCGAGGAACAGCAGCATCGGCAACCCCAGCGACCACCAGATGGTGGTGATCGCAAGCGCCGGCAGCACGAGATTGGGAGCGCTGAGGAAGGGCAGCGGGTCCCAGCCGGCCGCCTGCCACGCCTCGCCGAGCAGACCCGCGTCCGGCGCCAGAACGAAGCGCCAGATCAGGGTGACGATGGTGACCGACAGCACCGCCGACGAGAAAAAGATGCCGCGCAGGATCGCCGCGCCGCCGCCCGCGCGGTTGAGCGCCAGCGCGATGGTCAGTGCAAGCACCGTCAGTACCGGCACGATCAGCAAGGTGAGCTTGAACGTGTTGAGCAGCGAGGTGCCGAAAATCGGGTCGCCCAGCAGCCGGGCATAATTGCCCAGCCCGACGAAATGGCCGGCGCCGAACAGGTCGACCTGGTTGAGGCTGAGCCACATGCCGCGCAGGAGCGGGAAAATCAGGATGATGGAGTAGAGCAGTAGGAACGGCGCGACGAACAACAAGCCGCGCCAGTCCCGCGCGGAGCTCATGCAGCCACCGCATGGTAGCCGCTGCCGTCGGGCCCGAACACGTGGGCGAGCGCACCGTCGATCCTGAGCGGCACTTCGTCGCCGATCTTGACCTTGCTGTCGCCCTCGTCGTCGGCGGTGATCGCCAGACCATCCTTCAGCCGCGCATAGACGAGTGTGCGCTCGCCAAGGCGCTCGACCAGTTCGACCTTCGCCTTCACCGTCGACTTGCCGCGGCCGCCGACTCGCACCGCTTCGGGGCGCAGGCCGAGGCGGAGGTCGCCATTGCCGGGAAGCTGGCTGGCGGGCACCCGCGTTTCCACCAGCGATCCGTCGCCCAGCTGGAGGCTCGCGAACTCGCCGCCATCGACCTTTCTCGCCGGTGCTAGCGTCATCGCCGGCGAGCCGACGAATTGCGCCACGAACACGTTCGCCGGCCGATTGTAGATTTCCATGGGCGGACCGATCTGCTGGATGCGGCGGTCGTTCATGACGATGATGCGGTCCGCCAGCGTCATGGCCTCGGCCTGGTCGTGAGTGACCATGATCACCGAGGCGTCCACCTTCTGCTTGAGCTGGGCAAGCTCGACCCGGGTGCGCAAGCGCAGCGCCGCATCAAGGTTGGACAACGGCTCGTCGAGGAGGAACAGGCTCGGCTGCTTGACCAGCGCCCGCCCGATGGCGACGCGCTGGCGCTGCCCGCCGGACATGGCGGCCGGCTTGCGGTCGAGCATCGTGTCGATCTCCAGCACGCGCGCGGCGTCGGCGATTCGCCGCTCGATCTCGTCCCTCGGCACGCGCGCATTGCGCAGCCCGAACGCCATGTTCTCGCGCACGCTCATGTGCGGGTACAGCGCGTAATGCTGGAACACCATGGCGATGCCGCGGTCGCCCGGCGGCAGCTTGTCGATGCGCCGCCCCTCCAGCCAAACCTCGCCAGCGTCGCCCGTCTCAAGGCCGGCGATGATGCGCAGCAACGTCGACTTGCCGGAACCGGAAGGCCCAAGGAAGGCAATGAACTCGCGCGCGTCGATGGACAGCGAAATGTCGTCGAGCACCGGCGTCGCGCCGAATGCCTTGCGGACGCCCTTCAGCTCCAAACTCGCCACGCAACTCTCCCGATCGCGCGTGGCAATCTACAGGAAGGAAGGGAAGCTACAATGGCGTTGCGGCGAGCTATCGTAAGCGGACCTGCCCGCCTCAGCTGCGCACCACAGCTGGCTTGCCAGCCGTAGCCGCAAGGCGAAGGCTGGTGGAGCCGAGGGGGATCGAACCCCTGACCTTCGCAATGCCATTGCGACGCTCTCCCAGCTGAGCTACGGCCCCAATCCTTCGCCGCCTTAAGCGATATGGCCCCCGCTGGAAAAGGGGGAAATCGACTTCGGCGCGGCTTGCCTAGACTTCGTCGTCCTCGCCGGCGGTCTCAACGCCGAGATCTTCGTCGCCGGTGTTGAGGTCGACTTCCTCGTCGGCGCTGACTTCCTCATCCTCGTCCGGTACCAGGTCGTCCGCCGCCAATTCGTCGTCGGCGGCCGCCGGCTCCTTGGCTGCGGGGGCGGCAACTTCGAACGCCAGCGGCTGCTTCGACTTCAGCACCGGATCAGGCACGAAGTCGGCGTCACAGGCTATGCAGTGGACGGGATCCTCCTTGCCAAGGTCGTAAAAGCGGGTCGAGCACTTGGGGCAAGTGCGCTTGGTGCCCCATTCGGGCTTCACCATGAGTGTTGTTTACTCCAGTTCGAAACGGGTTCGCGGGCGCTGTTCAAAGGTGGGCTCAGCATGTGGGCCCTGCGTGTGGCGGCGCGCCTTGCCATAGGCATATGCCCCTGTCAAAGCGCGCCGCTTGGCCGAGCAGCACCCTTCCAACGACGCCGGGCAGGCGGCAATGGTGATTGCCGTCGACGGGCCGGCGGCAAGCGGCAAGGGGACGATCGCGCGGGCCGTGGCGGAGCGGTTTGGCTTGCCACACATGGATACCGGCCTGCTCTACCGGGCAGTTGCGCTGAATCTGCTTCAGATGGGTAGCGAGCTGGACAGCGAGTTCGCGGCGACCCGGGCTTGCGACATCTCACAGATCGATTTCGCCGACCCCGAGCTCAAGAGCGAGACCGTCGGCGGCATCGCCTCGCGCATTTCGGTCTACCCTTCGGTGCGCGCCGCCCTTCTCGAGCGGCAGCGCGGCTTTGCCGGTCAGCCCGGCGGTGGAGTGCTGGACGGCCGCGATGTCGGCACGGTGATTGCGCCGGACGCCGAGGTGAAGCTGTTCGTCACCGCGACCGCCGAGGTGCGGGCCGAGCGCCGGCTCGCCGAGCTTCAGCAGCGCGGCATGAACGCCCACTACGAGGACGTGCTCGCCGATATCCGGGCGCGCGACGAACGGGACGAAGGCCGCGCTGCGGCACCCCTTCGCCGTGCCGAAGACGCGCACTTGCTGGATACCAGCGAGATGAGCGTCGACGAGGCTGTGGCCGAAGCGGTTCGCCTCGTCGAGGGGATCCTAAAGCGCGGCTAGTTTGGCGCCGTGGCGCTGTCGATTGCCGCCACCTCCACCTTTGGGTCTAAGCCGTACACATCCTCGGCGAAGGCCAGCCGTCCGTCTTCCACCTTGGCAGTCAGATAGGAAACGTAGACCGGCATGCCCGTTTCCAGCTGCACATGCTGCTCGGGATCGGGACTTGGCGCTTCCGGCTCGCGGCCCAGCAGCCAGTGCGCCAGCCGGTCGGCATGCTCCAGCCGGACGCAGCCCATGCTCAGGGTCCGGTCGCCCTTCGCAAACAGTGTCTTGCCCGGCGTGTCGTGCAGGAAGATGTCGAAGTCGTTGACGAAGCCGAACTTCATCGCCCCCATCATGTTGTTGGCGCCCGGCAGCTGGCGCAGATGCACTGGAGCCTCGCCTGCGGCCACCGCTTTCCAGTCGATACTCGTAGCGTCGACCAGTTCCGCCTGCTGGCCGAAACCGTCGGCGGTCACGTAGCGGGCCGCCTTGAGATATTTGACGCCGCGCTTGATCACCAAGGGGGCGACATTCACCCGGGCGACGTCGTCGGGCAGGTTCCAGTACGGATTGAAGGTGATGTAATGGATCGTCCCCGCAAGCAGCGGCGTCGCGCTCTTCTTCTTGCCGACGATCACCTTCATCGTATCGACCGGCCGCCCGTCCTCGAGCATCCACAATTGGGCGCTTGCCGCATCGACCAGGATCGCTCGTCCGGTCGCCGGGATCAGGCGGAGCCGGTCGAGCGTGGCACGCACGCGCGGGTCGGCGGCCGCGCCGGCGCTCGCCGCCGTGTCGCGGAGCGCGGCGTAGAGCGGGTTCACCGCCGCGACCTGATCGACCAGCACGCTGAGCGACGCGGCCAGGCGAGCTTCCGACAGGATTGCCTCGACCGAGGGGGCTCGCAGCGCCAGCGCCGGATCCCCATAGTGAACGCCGGGGACCGGGGCTTTCACCGCCTGCACATATCTGACCCAGGCCGAGGAAATGATGCGGTCGTCGGCCGGCTGACCGCGAGCGATCGCGGCAGCGACCGAAGCGGCCATTGCGGGACCTTCCGCCAAGCCGTCGATTTCGGCGCGGCGCAGCAGAACGGAGAGCTTGGCGGCCGCAGCGCGGGTGTCGGCGGATGCGAACCATACCAGCGGGCCGTTCCGGCTGGTGTAGAACAGGTCGATTGCGAGCTGGGAAGCCGCTGGCGCCATTGCGGGCGCGGCTGGCTGCGCTGGCAGGGGTGCTGCCAACAGTGCCGCAGCGCCGATCATCGCGGACCGCCAGATGTGCCCCACTCGCATTCTCTTGAGCCCTGCTTGATGACGGAAACGCCGCACTGGATATCCTATTAACTGCTTGAGCGGGAGCCCTTTTCTAACGCGCCGCAAGGGTTTCGGTCGCGAATACCGGTTTGCCGTCGATGTTACCTGGTGGCGAGTAGCGGCAGATCAGATAATCATGGTCGGCGGCGTACAAAGCACAGCCGACCCGCGTTGTGGTCGGCCACACCATCTGTGTGTAGTGCGCCACGTCCTCCCACCTGCCCGTGTGGCTGACGGCAGGAAAGCGAACGCAGCCGAACTGCTGTGGGCAGTTCGGACCTGATCTTCCAGGCTGCAGGATCAGCTTGGTTGTGCACCGCCAGCAACCGGGCGGCGAGCGCACCGGTCGCGCCCTGCTCAGGCTGGGCTGCGGCGGGCGACCCCGCCGCCAGCACCAGCACCGCGGCTACGGACAAGCACTTCCTCATCCGCCGACCGTCGCATCCAAGGCGCTAAAGTTTGGTCAGCAATCATGGTTAAGGCTTGCGCCGCAGCGACCAGACCAGCGCTGACAGGCTGGTGACTAGGGTGGCGACGGCAATCAGGAGAGCAGGATCTAGAAGGGGCATGGCGAACGACTCCGAGCGCGACCCTTGTTCCCTAT
>CADCVY010000110.1 GCA_902806275.1 uncultured Sphingomonas sp.
GCCAAGATCAACTCGGGCGACCTGATCTCGATCGCCGAAGTGACCCGCGACCTGTTCCGCCCCGACTATGCGCCCGAGCAAAGCTATTCCGAGCGCCAGATCTTCGAAGCGGCCTCGTCGCGCCTGGCGCGAGAGCTTGGCGCCATGGAGCAGACCGACGAGAAGGCAGCACTCGCCAAGATTCTTGAGATTCTCAACGCGGCGGCGATCGGGCACACCAAGGCCAAGGAAGACGCCTGACCCATACGGCCCGACAAGGCCTCAAATCAGAAGGGCGCGCCCGCAACGGCGCGCCCTTTTCTTTTTGGGCTTGAACCGACTCGCCTGCTTGCTGTATTAGATCGACAATACACTTGGGGAGAGACTTGATGCGCAAGGCCATTGCAGCGGGCGCCATTGTCATCGCCGGCGCGACTTCCGCCTGTAGCCAGGCGCGCGGCGAAGACGGCGGACCGACGGTGTCGCGCAACTACAACGTCGGCAGCTTCGACCAGATCGAGCTTGCCGGACGCTACGACGTGGACGTCCGCACCGGCGCCAACGCCAGCGTCGCCGCCAGCGGGCCCGAGCGGGCGATGGAGCGGCTGATAGTGGAAGTGCGCGGCGGCAAGCTGGTGATCAAACCCAAGAACGAGCGGCGCTGGTTCGGTTTCGGCAGCCGCAGCGGCAAAGATACCGTGCGGGTAGTCGTAACAGTGCCAACGCTGAGCGGAGCGGCGCTGGCGGGATCGGGCGACATCCGCATCGACAAGGTCCGGGGCGAGCGTTTCGAAGGCGCGATTTCCGGCTCCGGAGACCTCAAGCTGGGCACGGTCGAGGTCGGCCTGCTCAAGCTGGGCATCGCCGGCTCCGGCGGGCTCGATGCCGGCTCGGGCCGCGCGCGCTCGGCGGAATATGAGATCGCGGGGGCGGGCGATGTCCGCGCGGCGCGGGTTGCGACCGAGGAGCTCAAGGTTTCGATCGCCGGTTCCGGCAATGTCGAGGCGCACGCGACGCACGCGGCCGACGTCGACATCGTCGGTTCGGGCAATGTCGACATCACTGGCGGCGCCAAGTGCGCGGTGAGCAAGGCCGGCTCGGGCAACGTCCGCTGCTCTTAGGGCGCCTTTAACCATAAGCAGGGACAAGTGGGGCCATGCGCACCCACTTTCCCCTTCTCCTCCTCGCAGCTTCCTTGCTGGCGACCCCGGCAGCAGCGGCAACGCGCAACTTCGGCATCAGCAGCTTCGACCGCGTCCGGGTCGACGGGCCGTTCAGGGTCCGGCTCGTCACCGGCAAGGCGCCCTTCGCGCGCGCGTCGGGCGGCGCGGCCGCGCTCGACGGGGTCAAGATCGAAGTCCAGGGCCGCACCTTGGTCGTCAAGGCAATCCAGTCGGCCTGGGGCGGCTATCCAGGACAGAGCAACGGTCCGGTCGAGATCGAACTCGGCACCCATGAGCTCACCGCCGCGTGGCTCAACGGGTCGGGCACGCTCCACATCGACCAGGTGAAGGCGCTGTCGTTCGAGCTGTCGGTTCAGGGGGCGGGCGCCGGCGGGATCGCTCAGGCGAACATCGACCAGCTGCGGATCGCGGTCGGCGGCACCGCCACGGCACTGGTCGCGGGCCGCTCGGGCAAGCTGACCGCGGTGGTGCGCGGCGTCTCGACCCTGGACGCCAGCAAGCTCCAGGCCAAGGACGCCGACATCGCCGCCGAAGGCCCGGCGACCGTGCTGGCAAGCGTCAGCAACGCGGCCAAGGTCAACGGCTCGGGCGTGGCGACCGTCACCCTGGCCGGCAATCCCGCTTGCACCGCGCGGATGATCGGGTCGGCAAGCGTCAGCGGGTGCCGTTCGCTTCAGTGAACCGAAGCGCGGGCCTCCACGCCCGACAGGAAGCTCCACAGCGCGCCGGCAAGCTCCTCGCCGGCGGCGACGGCTTCGGCCTGCTGGTCGGGGGCCAGGCGGTCGAGCAAGGCGCGGCACACGGCACTGTGCTCGACGTCCGCGCTCTCGTGGACGCGGAAAAAGCGCAGGGTGGCCTCGTCGCCGATGCCGTAGCGGTCGATCAGGCCCTCGATCTTGGCTGAGGCCACGCCCGGGAACTGGCTCTCGTAGGCATAAAGCGCGCCGAGTCCGGCGGCATAGGATTGGCGCGACAGCTTGCGGAAGGTGTCGATCAGGCCCTTCGTCTCGGCATTGAGCAACTGGCCACGCACCGCATCTTCGGTCTCGCCAAGGCCGCAGGCGAACATCATCCACAAAGTGGCATGGTCCTGCTTGCCTGCTTCCACGCCTTCTTCCTCGGCCAGGTTTTCGGCCAGCATGCGGCGGCCGTCGCGGTCCGGGCAGGCGCTGTGCACGGCGCTGACCGCGCGCGGGAAGGCTTCGACATGGTGGAAATACTGGCGGGCGTAATCGCGCAGCGTCTCGAGCGGCAGGCGGCCTTCCGTCCACGCCTGGTAGAACGGGTGGCTGAGCATTGCGCGTTCGGCGACTTTCCCGTCGATTGCCGCTGAAACATTGATCGTCATGCCTGCCTCCATGATGCCGTTGCCGTCCGCGATAATCGGCAGCCGCGCGATCGGCAAGGCAAGTGCGGTCAGACGAGCGCCAGCATGGCGAGCTCGACGTAGAGCCGTGGCGGGAGCTCGGCGACGCCGCTCTCGTCGCCAGCCCCAGTCGGGGCGCTGTCCGCTTCGAGATAGCGCCAGCCCTGGTGCGCGCGCTTGGGCGCGGGCGGGATGACGACCAACTCGCCGGCACAGACGATATCGATGCGGCCGTCGCTGCGGTCGTCGAAGCGGAGGATCTGCTGGCACCCGATCATCCGGTGCTTGACGATCCAGTGGAGCGAGCCGCCGACCAGTTCCTCGGCGCGCTTGGGCCGCATGCGCGTGGGGACGCGCATCTCGCCGCCATGCGAGCGCGCCGCGACCCGCTTCTGCAGCGCCTCGAGCGTTCGGCAGCCCATCGCGACTTTGGTCAGGTGGAGATTCGGCACGTCTGTTCGATGGCGAAAACCGACAGCCGAGACAATGGCTTACGGCACCAGCCCCGACGCCGTCGCCAGCCCCAAAAACGCCAGGAACCCCATCGAATCGGTGACCATCGTCAGGAACACGCTGCTGGCCACGGCAGGGTCGGCCCCGGCCCGTTCAAGCGCCAAAGGCACCAGCGCCCCCGCGGTCCCGGCAACGATGATGTTGATCAGCATCGCGGCGGCGATGACGAGCCCCAGTTCCTCGCTGCCAAGGACAAGTGTGACGCCGATGCCGATCAGGACCGCGATGGTCACGCCGTTCAGCACGGCGACACGGATCTCGCGCCAGACTGCCCGCCAGCGGTTCGATCCTGTCAGCTGGTTGGTGGCGATCGCGCGCACCGTGACCGCTAGGGCCTGCGTACCAGCATTGCCGCCGACGCCCGCAACGATGGGCATCAGCACCGCCAGGATCGCCAGCCGCTCGATACTGTCCTCGAACTGGCGGATAACAAAGGAGGCGACCAAGGCCGTGACCAGGTTCGCCATTAGCCAGCGCACGCGCGAGCGGTAGCTTTCGGAGACTGGCTCGTTGATGTCGCCCTCGTCGACGCCCGACAGCAGCAGTGCGTCCTCGCTGGCTTCTTCCTGGATGATGTGGACGACGTCGTCGACCGTGATCATCCCGACCAGCCGCCCGGAGCCGTCAACCACCGCGGCGGACACCAAGGCGTATTTCTGGAAGCGCAGCGCCACGTCCTCCTGGTCCATGTCGACCGGGATCAAGGTCTGCTCGCGCTGCATGATGTCGGCGACCGGCGTCCGCCGCGGTGAGCGCAGGATGGTGGACAGCTTGCACGTGCCGACCGGGTGGTGGCTCGGCGAGACCACGAACACTTCCCAGAAGTCGTCCGCGAGCTCTTCGGAGGAGCGCAGATAATCGATCACCTGACCGACCTGCCAATGGTCGGGCACCGCGATCAGGTCGCGCTGCATCAGCCGCCCGGCAGACTCCTCCGGATAGGTGAGGGCTTCCTCGATGGCGGCGCGATCGTCGGGCTCCATCGCCCGCAGCACCGCGCGCTGCTCGTCTTCCTCGAGGTCCTCGATGATCGCGACCGCGTCATCGGTGTCCATCTGGCCCGCGAGGTCGGCGACCTGCTCCGGCTCGAGCTGATCGAGCAGGCCTTCGCGAACGTAGTCGTTCATTTCCGCAAGCACGTCCGCGTCGACGATGCCGGCAAGCGCCTTGACCAGCCCCTCGCGCTCGTCGCGCGCGGCCAGCTCAATCAGGTCGGCGACGTCCGCGGGGTGGAGCGGCTCAACCAGCTCGCGCGCGGTGGCGTCGTCGCCCGCATCCACGGCGTCGAGCACCCGCTCGACGAACTCGGGCCGGAGCCGGTCCTCCGCGTCCATCGCGTTGTCGGGATCGGTTGGAGGCGCGGCGGCGATTTGGTCGCTCTCGCTCACTGGCGCTTCCCTTCGTTGAACCCCGCGCTTCGTCTCCTATGGGCGGGGTCGCACTGGCGCAACCCGCCGGGCGTTCCTAAATCCCCGCCTTCGATGACGACACAACGGAGCTTACCCATGGCCGACGCCGACCGCCTGACCTTTACCCTTTCGAGCGGCGGCGACGTCGTCATCAAGCTCCGTCCCGACCTTGCTCCCGGGCACGTCCAGCGCATCACCGAACTGGCCAGCCAGGGCTTCTACGACGGCGTCGCCTTTCACCGCGTGATCCCCGGCTTCATGGCCCAAGGCGGCGACCCGACCGGCACCGGGACCAGCGGTTCCGACCTCCCCAACCTCAAGGCGGAATTTTCTGGCGAGCCGCACAAGCGCGGCACCTGCTCGATGGCGCGGACCAGCGATCCGAACAGCGCCAACAGCCAGTTCTTCATTTGCTTCGACGATGCCCGCTTCCTCGACCGGCAATATACCGTGTGGGGCGAGGTCGAGAGCGGCATGGAACATGTCGACAATCTGCCCAAGGGCGAGCCGCCGCGCGAGCCGGGCAAGATCGTCAAGTCGACGGTGTCCTAAGTGCCTCTGCGCAGGCAGGGACCCAGTGTTCTTGGGTTCGCCGTTGAAAGGCAACTGGGCTCCTGCCTGCGCAGGAGCACAATCGCGTGACCAAAGTTGCGTTGATCACCGGCGCCTCGGCCGGCCTGGGCGAGGAGTTCGCGCGGCAGTTGTCGCAGCGCGGGCACCGGCTGGTGCTCGCCGCCCGGCGCAAGGATCGGCTCGACGCGCTGGCGAGCGAGTTAGGCAATGTGCGAACGATCGCGATCGACCTAGCGGCGGCCGGTTCGGCAGCGAAGCTCGTCGCCGACCTCGAACGTGCGGGCGAACAGGTCGAGCTGCTGATCAACAATGCCGGGTACGGGCTAATCGGGCGCTTCGCCGAGCTCGATGCCGCACGTCAGCGCGAGATGATCGACCTCAACGTCGGAACGCTGACCGACCTGTGCCGGGCCATCGCGCCCGGGATGATCGCGCGCAAGGCGGGCGGCATCATCAACGTCGCCTCGACCGCTGCCTTCCAACCGGGCCCGAAGATGGCCGTCTATTTCGCGACCAAGGCCTATGTGCTGTCGTTCACCGAAGCGCTGCACGAAGAACTGAAACCGCACGGCGTCCATGTGACCGCGCTGTGTCCTGGTCCGACCAAGACCGAGTTCGGCGAGGTCGCCGGCTTTGGCGGCAATGGCATGTTTGACCGGGTCGCGATGCAGGCGGGTCCGGTCGTGACTGCCGCGCTGGACGGCCTCGACCGCAACCATGCGGTGGTGGTGCCCGGAATCGTCAATAAGATCGGCGCCGCGAGCACCCGCTTCGCGCCACGCCCGCTGCTCCGCAAGATCGCCGGAGCAATCAAATATTGAACCGGCACCCACTGCCGCCGTTCCGCACCGCATGAGCGCGCGGGCAAGGAGAGAACATGGCTGACACAGACACCCTCGACCGCGCGAAGTCGCGCAAGGTGCAGGTCGCGAGCCTGCCGCCGGGCGACAGCGGCCGCGGCTTCGCGCGCCTGCCCGAAACGTTGATGACGGCGCTGGGCGTGCGCGAAGGCGACGTCATCGAGATCGTCGGCAAGCGCTCGACGGCCGCCCTCGCGGTGCGGCCGTACGGCGAGGACGAAGGCATCGACATCATTCGCCTCGACGGCCTGCAGCGCGCCAATGCCGGGGTGGGCTCCGGCGATATCGTCGAGGTGCAAAAGGCCGAATCCAAGCCGGCCACCCGCATTGTGTTCGCGCCGGCGCAGCCGAACGTGCGGCTGCAGGGATCGGCGGAAGCCTTGAAGCGCACCTTCGCGCGGCGCCCGCTGACCGAGGGGGACACCGTCGCGACCGCAGGGCACCAACGGGTCAATGCCGACATGCCGGAGCATATCCGGCAGCTGCTCAATGCGCCTGCCTTTGCCTTGCAGGAGCTGCGGCTGGTGGTCGCGTCCTCGACGCCCAAGGGCATCGTCCATATCGACGCCAAGACCGCCGTCGAGCTGCTTCCGGAATATACCGAAAAGGAGGGACAGCGCCGCGCCGACGTCACCTATGACGACCTCGGCGGGATGCGTGACACGATCGACGCGTTGCGCGAGATGGTCGAGCTTCCGCTCCGCCATCCGGAGCTGTTCCAGCGGCTCGGCGTCGACCCGCCCAAGGGCGTGCTGCTGCACGGGCCGCCGGGCACCGGCAAGACACGGCTGGCCCGCGCGGTTGCCAATGAAAGCGCGGCGCAATTCTTCCACATGAACGGCCCCGAGATCATGGGCTCTGCCTATGGCGAGAGCGAGCGGCGGCTGCGCGAGATCTTCGAGCAGGCCGGCAAGGAAGCGCCGTCGATCATCTTCATCGACGAAATCGATTCGATCGCGCCGAAGCGCGGGCAGGTGAGCGGCGAAGCGGAGAAGCGCCTGGTCGCGCAGCTGCTGACGTTGCTTGACGGCATCGAGCCGCGGCAGAACACGGTGGTGATCGCGGCGACCAACCGACCCGAAGCGATCGACGAGGCCTTGCGACGACCGGGCCGCTTCGACCGGGAGATCATCGTCGGCGTCCCCGACCAGAACGGCCGGCGAGAAATCCTCGGGATCCATACCCGCGGCATGCCGCTCGACGGCGGGGTCGACCTCGACGAGCTTGCGCGGCGGACCTTCGGCTTTGTCGGGGCCGACCTGGCTGCGCTGACGCGCGAAGCAGCGCTGGAAGCGGTGCGGCGGATCATGCCGGAACTGAACCTTGCGGACAATGCGATCCCGACCGAGGTGCTCGACCGCCTCTCGGTTGTGGGTAGCGACTTCGACAATGCGCTGAAGCGCGTGCAGCCGTCGGCGATGCGCGAAGTGATGGTGGAAGCGCCGCAGATCCGCTGGGAGGACGTCGGCGGCCTCGACAAGGCCCGCGACCGGCTCAAGGAAGGCGTCGAGCTGCCGCTGAAGCATCCCGACGCGTTCCGGCGGTTGGGAATCCGCCCGGCCAAGGGCTTCCTGCTCTATGGCCCGCCCGGCACCGGCAAGACCCTGCTGGCCAAGGCGGCAGCGCGCGAGAGCGAGGCCAATTTCATCGCCACCAAGTCGTCCGATTTGCTCAGCAAATGGTACGGCGAAAGCGAGCAGCAGATCGCCCGGCTGTTCGCTCGGGCCAGGCAGGTGGCGCCGACCATCATCTTCATCGACGA
>CADCVY010000111.1 GCA_902806275.1 uncultured Sphingomonas sp.
GGCGCAGGTCAGCGAGGATCCGCTGGGCAGCGGCTTCGGCCCTTTCACCGAGCGGCACCAGCACAGCGCGGGAGCTCTCGCGAGCCGGCGCGTCGATCATCATCGCCAAGCGCTCGATGCCCGCCGCCCAGCCAACCGCCGGCGTATGCGGGCCGCCGAGGCTTTCGATCAGTCCGTCGTAGCGGCCGCCGGCCAGCACGGTTCCTTGCGCGCCAAGCCGGTCGGTAACGAACTCGAACGCGGTGTGGCGGTAGTAGTCGAGGCCGCGGACCAGGCGCGGCGCGCGCTCCCACTGAATGCCGGCGGCGTCGAGGCCCTGCGTGACCTTGCCGAAGAAGTCGGCCGCCTCAGCCGTCAGGAAATCGTCGATCACCGGTGCGCTGTCGACCACCGGCCAGTCCGCGTGCGCCTTGCTGTCGAGGATGCGCAGCGGATTGCGCTCGAGCCGGGCGCGGCTGTCGTCGCTCAGCTCTGCCGCGCGGCCGCGGAAATGCTCGTGCAGCGCGTCGCGCCACGCCGAGCGCGTCTCCGGATCGCCGAGCGTGTTGAGCTTGAGAATGGCGCCTTCGATGTTGAGCTCGCGGAGCAGCTGGTCGGCAAACCCGAGTAGCTCGACATCGGCCTGCGGCTCGCCCGAGCCGATGATCTCCGCATCCAGCTGGTGGAACTCGCGGAAGCGGCCCTTCTGCGGGCGTTCGTAGCGGAACGCGGAGCCGTGCGTCGCGACCTTGATCGGCGCGTGCTGCTGCCAGCCTTCGGAGATGTAGGCGCGGCAGATGCCGGCGGTGAATTCGGGCCGCAGCGTAATCGATTCGCCGCCGCGATCCTCGAAGCTGTACATCTCCTTGGAGACGACGTCGGTGGTCTCGCCGATAGTCCGCGCGAACACCGCGGTTGGCTCGATGGTCGGCACCTCGACTCGCTTGAAGCCGTACAGACGGCGCACGCGGTCGAACGCCGCCACCACCGTGGCGAGTCGGTCGGCGTCTTCGTGCAATAGGCTCTGGGTGCCCCGGACGGGCTGAACAGGCGTCATTGCGGGGCGCCCTAGAGCACATTTCCCCGCGATGCGAGATTCAGCGCGTCGGTGTTTCCCGCTGCCGCTCCTCCTGCCGCTGCCGCCGGAAGAAGCTGCGCGGCGGCAGGAACAGCTTGCGGAAGCTGATCAGCACCGTGCGGCCGAGCGGGTCGAGCAGGTCGGCCTGGTAGTTGCGCGGCACCTCGCCGGCGCCGTTGCGCACGCGGGGGCGGCTATTGAGCAAGTTGTTGACTTCTAGCCGTACCGAGCTGCCGCGCAGCCACGGCTGCTTCCGCACCAGCTCGAACTGCTCGCCCAAGTTGGCGAACAGGCGCAGGTCGAAGGTGCCGAGCGGCGAGAAGCGAAGGTCGTCGCCGGCGAGACTGTCGACCCGCGTGCCGCTGCGCCAATTGGCGGACAGCCGTGCGCCGAGGCCGTTGTTGGACCAGCCGGCCTGCGCCTCCACCTCGTGCCGGGGGCGGCCGCCGAACTGCCCCACGGCTTCGCCGCGAAGGTAGTCGAGTTCCGGCACGCCGGGGCGGATGGTGACCCGGTCGACCAGGTTGATTGTGTCCGTGAGCGAGAAGGTCAGCCGCCCGCGATTGCCGCCGCCGAACTGCCCGCCGCCGCCGCGAAAGGCGCCACCTTCCCGACCTTCGCGGCGCGGACGCTCGCCTTCGGCGGCGGGCGCACCTTGCGGCCGATTGCGGCCGAATTGCGCGCGCATCTGGTCGATGAAGGCCTGCGACGGCCGCCGCGACTTGAGCGGCTTGGAGTAGCTGAGGCCGAGGCGCAGCGTGTCTCGGCGTGCGCGGTCGAAGTTGACCGGCCGCAGATCGACGCTGACCAACTCGCCCGCATCGTCGCGGAGGAAGCGCTCGGGGAAGGCCGCTTCGATGGCGGGCATAGCGCTGATACCGGAGACCGGCCGCGTGATCGTCGAGCGGACGTAGTCGGCCCGCAAAGTCAGGTCGGTTTCGGCAAGCGGCTGCCAATTGCCGCCGATCTTGAACACGCGCCGGCGGTCGGCGAGCAGATCGGGGTTGCCGCCGGTGATCGCGGTGACAAACGCGGTCTCCCCGGTCGTGAAGTCGAAAATGCGTGCGCCGGGCGTTTCCAGCACCGGATCGCCGAGCTGCCCGATAGTCGCCGGGCCTTCCTCCCGCGTCCAGCTGCTGATGAGGTTGAGCCGCTCCATGGGCGACCAGTTCGCCCCGGCGCCAAGCGTCGTCAGCGTGCCGAAGTCGGACAATCGCTCGACTTCGGCATTGGCGTTGAGCGTGAGGTTGCCGAGCGCGGCGAAGTCGCGGTTGCGGCGCGAGACCGGCAGGTCGAGGTTGACGGCCGCATTGCCGCTGGTGCGGCCAAGGTCGTTCGAGGTGACGGCCCCGGCCCGCCGCCGTTTGCTGTCGAGGTGCACGGTAGCGGCGCCGACGCGGACGGTGGTCGTGGCGTCGCCCGCGGGGAGCGAAAACAGCTTGCCGTTGGCGGTCGCCACGAGGTCGCCCGACGCGATCAGGGTACGGCCGCGATCGTTGTCGAACTCGTCATCGCGATCGGTGCGGGTCATGCTTCGGGCCAGATCGGCGTTGCCGGTCACGTTCCACCGCCATTGGGCGACGTTCCCGTTGATCGTGGTGCCGAGATGGGCAGAGTCGGTGCTGGTGTTGCGCGCCAGCGTATCGAGCAGGCGGTCGCTCAGCCCGATCAGCGAGCGGCCCTCCTGATGTTCGATCTCGCCGTTGAGCGTCGCCGAGACATTGCCGAAAATCTGCTGGTTGTGCGTCGCGGAGCCGCGCAGCAGGCGCCGGCTGCCGATCAGCGAGCGGGCGGCGCTGTCGTCGATAATGTCAGTCGACGTGATGTCGCGCTCGGACTCGGTCAGCAGTCCGTTGCCCTCGGCTCGGACATTGAACCCGGTGCGTCCATCGCGCTGGATGATCAGCCGGGTGAGGTCGCCGCGCCCGTTGAGATAACCGCCTTCGCTGGCGCCGCCGCCGGCGACCTCGGCGACCGTGGAACGAAAGCGCTGACGCAGCACGATATTCACCACCCGCTGATCGGGACGGTAACCGTATTTGAGCGCCACCTCCTCCGGCAGCACTTCCATCCGGCTGATCGCTTCCGTGGGGATGTCGCGCAGCTCGCGAAAGCCGGAAATGCGCTGGCCGTTGAGCAGGAGCACCGGCCGGCCGCCACCTCGCCCGCGCGCGCTGCCGATTTCCGGCGCCAGCGCTTCGAGCAGTTCGTTGATGTTGGTCGCGCCCGTCGCGCGGACGTCGCGGGAGTCGAAGGTGCGCTCGGGCGGGATGTCGCCGATCACCGAACCGCGGGCGCGCTGGCCGGTGACGACGATCTCTTCTTCCTCGCCCAGGTCTTCGCTCGGTACGGACGGCTGGGCTGCGGCCGTCGAAGCGCCGGTTTCCGCCTCCGGAGCTTGTTGCGCGTACACGGCGGACGGGAGGGTGGCGGCGCCCAGCAACAGGGCATGGCGGGTCAAGAACATGCGTCCCAGCTAGGTCTGGCAACTGAACGCGCCCTGACCTCGGGCCTTTCGCCGACGAAAGTCCCTTCCTCTTCGGCAGGCGGTGGTCCGCCGTTCAGGCGGTCAGTTTCAACCCGGCGATCGCCGCCACGATGGCGAAGATGAGGAGAATGCGCACCAGTGCCGCCGGCTCGTTGAAGAACAGGATGCCGACCAGCACCGTGCCGACCGCGCCGATCCCGCCCCATACGGCATAAGCGGTGCCCATCGGGATCGACCGCGATGCAAGCTCGAGCAATGCCATGCTGATCCCCACCGAGACCAAAAAGGCGATGGTCCAGGGCACGTTGCGGAAGCCGTCGACGAAGCGCAGCGTGGTGGTGAAGCCGACTTCGAACAGCCCGCCGATGATCAGCCACAGCCACGCCATCAGGTCGCCGCCTCCAGCGGCGGGCTGGTGTCCGGCGCCTTACGCGCGGCAAGCACGCAGCCGGCGACGATCAGCGCCGCGCCCGCCAGCGTGAAGGGCGACAGCGGCTCGTGGAAGATCAGCCAGCCGAACAGGGCCGCCCACAGGAATGAAGTATATTCGGTGGCGGCGAGGTAGCTCGCTTCCGCCCGCGCGTACGCCCAGGACAGCAGCAGCATGGAGCCGATCGCCAGCACGCAAGCCAACAGGATCCACGGCCAGTGAATGCCCGCAGGCAACGGCGCGCCGACGAACAACACCGCGATCCCGAGCACGCCGGTGACGATCACGCTCTGGAAGAAGGTGATCTCCATCGGATCCGCGAGTTGGGCCTGCCGTCGCATGATGACGATGTTGAGCGCATACAGCCCGGCGGAGACGATCACGGCGAAGCTGCCGATCAGCGCCTCTCGGCCAAGGTCCGCCCGCGCTTGCCCGATGAAGATCACGATCACGCCGGCGAAGGCGATCAAGGAGGCGGTGATCGTGCCGCGACCGACCTCCTCGCCGAGCAGCACGGCGGCCAGGTACAGCGCAATCAGCGGCGAGATGAACGCCAGGGCGATCGCCTGCGCCAGCGGAACGCGGCCGATCCCCCAGAAGAACAGGAAACCCATCCCTGCCGACAGCACGCCACGCGCCACGTGGATGCGCATGGTCGACTGCGCCGGCCAACCGGAGCGCCGCGGCAGGTAGATGGCGCCGGACAGGGCGATGCCCGACAGGTTGCGCCAGAACATCGTCGCCAGCGTGCCGATGGCGATCACCAGGCCCTTCATCACTGCGTCCATTGCGGCGAACAGTGCGATGGCAATCACGCCGACGGCAAACACGTGAACCGGGGCATGGTGCTGCTTTGGCATGTTGCCCGCGCTACGGCCTGGGGCGGCCAACGCAACCCTATCCAGCGCGCAACCGTTGGCCAATAATGCCAGACACGACCATCACCCGCCTGCAGTTCAGCGACGATTGCCTGGCCGAAATCGCCTGCCCCAAGCGCAAGCTGCGGATATTGCGCGGGCTCGGTTCGGGGTTGACCCGCAGCCCGGACGGCCGGCTGTTCGCGATCGGTGACCGTGGGCCCAACCTGAAGGTCAAGCTCGCAGTCGAAACATACGGACTGACGGACCTCCAGGAGCACGGCGCCAAGGGTTCGGCGAAGGTGATGCCGGCATTGGGGATCGGCCCGGCGCTGGCCGAGCTGCGGCTGGACAGGGACCAGATCGCCTTGGTTCGCGCCGCGCCACTGCACGGGAGCGACGGCGAGCCCCTGACCGGCCTGCCGACGCCCGGAAGCGCCAACAGCCGGATGGAGCCGGCGCTCAGGATCGACGGCACCCCGCACCAGCCCGATCCCGGCGGCGTGGACAGCGAGGGGATCGCCGTCGCCAGGGACGGGAGCATCTGGATCGGCGACGAATATGGCCCCTCGCTGCTCCGCATCGATGACTCGGGCCAAGTCCACATGCGGTGGCTGCCGGCCGGCGCCGAAGCGACGGTTGCCGGAGCACCTTATCCTTGTGAGGCGGTGCTTCCGGCACTTGCCGCCCGCCGCCACGTCAACCGCGGTTTTGAGGCGTTGGCGCTGTCGCCGGACGGCACGCGGCTGCACCTGATGTTCCAGAGTCCCCTGGCGCATCCCGACGAAGCGACCCATGCCGCGGCGCGCCACGTGCGCCTGTGGACCCTCGATACGGGCACCGGCGTCCTGCTGGCGCAATATCTCTACGAGTTGGACGAGCCGGCGAGCTTCCTGCGCGACGCGGCGAAGCAGACGCTGCAGCGCGGCGACATCAAGGTCAGCGAGCTGGCGTGCCTGGCCGACGGCCAGCTGCTGGTGCTGGAGCGCGGTTCGGAGACCACCAAGCTTTACGCGGTGGAACTGAGCGATGATTGCGCATTGCCGGCCGAGCACGCCGAGCTGGCGACCCGGCCGACGGTCGAGGAGCTGAGCGCGTCCGGTAATCTGAACCTGCCGGCGCTGGCGAAGCGCCTGATGCTGAACACCGACCACCATCCTGAAGTCAGCGCCGACCTGGAAGGCATGGCGGTGCTCGACGGGCGCACGCTGCTGCTGGTCAACGACAATGATTTCGGGATCGAGGATGCCGAGACGGTGTTCTGGCTCGTGCGGTTCGACCAGCCGATCGGCTGACCCTATTCGGCGGCGTCGAGCGTCTCGAGCGGCGTTGACGCGGCTTCGATTTCCGCTGCCTTGGCTTCGATCAAGCGGACGATGTGGTCGATCATGCCTTCGTCCTGCACATGGTGGTCGGTGACGCCCGACAAATAGACCATATGCTTGCCATTGCCGCCGCCGGTGATGCCAATGTCGGTCTCCCGGGCCTCGCCCGGCCCGTTGACGACGCAGCCGAGCACCGACAGCGACATCGGCGTCTTGATGTGCTGCAGCCGCTGTTCGAGCGCCTCCACCGTGCGGATCACGTCGAAACCCTGGCGCGCGCAGGATGGGCAGGACACGACCCGAACGCCGCGGCTACGGATGCCGAGGCTCTTGAGGATTTCATAGCCGACCCGGACTTCCTCCTCGGGCTCGGCGGAGAGCGACACGCGGATGGTGTCGCCGATTCCGGCCCATAGCAGCGACCCCATGCCGATAGCCGACTTGACGGTGCCGCCGATCAGCCCGCCGGCTTCGGTGATGCCGAGATGGAGCGGGCAATCGACCGCGCTCGCCAGCTGCTGGTATGCAGCGACGGCAAGGAACACGTCGGAGGCTTTGACCGCGACCTTGTAGTCATGAAAGCCATGGTCCTCGAGGATGCGGATGTGGTCGAGAGCGCTTTCGACCAGCGCCTCGGGGCAAGGCTCGCCATATTTCTCGAGCAGGTCCTTTTCGAGGCTGCCGGCATTGACGCCGATGCGGATCGCGCAGCCATTGGCCTTGGCGGCGCTCACCACCTCCCGCACCCGATCGGCGGAACCGATATTGCCGGGATTGATCCGGAGGCACGCCGCGCCCGCATCGGCGGCTTCGAGCGCGCGCTTATAGTGGAAGTGGATGTCGGCGACGATCGGCACCCGGGCGGCGCGGACGATCTGCTTCAGCGCCTGCGTCGACTCCACGTCCGGGCAGGACACTCGGATGATGTCGACGCCCGCATCCTCGCAGCGGCGGATCTGGTCGATCGTCGCTCGCGCGTCGGAGGTGGGCGTGTTGGTCATCGTCTGGACGGTGACCGGCGCGTCGCCGCCGACCGGCACGTTGCCGACCATGATCTGGCGTGAAGGTCGGCGCGCGATGTCGCGCCACGGGCGAATGGACATGTGTCGCCATATAGTCCGGCGAGGTTACAGAAGAAAGCGCCTCAGCCGAACGGCTTGTCGAGCGAGGGCGGCGGCTGAGAGAAGTAACGCGGGCCTGCCGGAGTCACGTAGAAGCAGTCCTCGAGCCTTATGCCGAACTTGCCCGGAAGGTAGAGGCCGGGCTCGTTCGAGAAGCACATGCCTGGCGCCAGCGGCGTACGC
>CADCVY010000112.1 GCA_902806275.1 uncultured Sphingomonas sp.
TCCAAGGGGCGTCCCGCCATCTCGCCACAGATACGGGTCGGCACGCCTGCCGCCCTGCAGGTGGTGAGGACGCGCTTGAGAAAACGCAGGATCGCCGGGCTGAGCCAGTCGTAGCGCTCTGCCAGCCGCGGATCGGAACGGTCGGCGGCAAACAGGAACTGGGTCAGGTCATTGGTCCCAATCGAGATGAAATCGACGCGCGGCAGCAGCAGGTCGAGCATCTCCGCCAGGCTCGGCACCTCCAGCATGACTCCGAATTCGATGCATTTGGGCAGGACGTGCCCGTGCTCGCCGGCCCAGGTGACCTGCGCTTCGAACAAGGCACGGGCCTGCTCATATTCCCACGGCTCGGACACCATCGGGAACATCACGCGCAGCACGCGCCCGGCCGAGGCTTCGATCAGCGCCCGCGCCTGCGCCTTCATCAGGGTCGAACGTTCGAGCGACAGGCGCAGCGCGCGCCAGCCCATCGCCGGGTTCTCCGCCTCTTCATGCTCCTCGAGGTACGGCAACGCCTTGTCGCCGCCGATGTCGACCGTGCGGAACACCACCGGCCGGTCGCCGGCCGATTCCAGCACCTTGTTGTACAGGCGCAGCTGGCGGTCACGGCCGGGCAGCGTCGCCGACACCAGGAACTGGAACTCGGTGCGGAACAGCCCGATCCCGTCGGCGCCGGTCATCGGCAAGGCCGCCGCGTCCTCCGCAAGTCCGGCATTGACCATGACGCTGACCGGAATGCCGTCGCGGGTTTCGGCTGGCAGGCTCTTGGTCGCAGCGAACTCGGCCCGGCGCTTTTGGCTGAGCGCCATGCGGTGCTCGAAGCCAGACAGCAGGGTCCGGTTCGGACGGACGATGACACTGCCGTTGTCGCCGTCCGCCAGCACCGTCTCGCCTTCGTTGACGCTGTGGCGGATGTCGTTGAGCCGGCCGATCACCGGCACCCCCATGGCCCGCGCGACGATGGTCATGTGCGACGTCAGCGAGCCTTCTTCGAGCAGCACCGCCTTCAAGCGGCGGCGGTCGTATTCGAGCAATTCCGCCGGCCCCAGGTTGCGCGCAATCAGGATGGTGTCGCGCGCGAGGCCGGTCTGCGCCGCGGTGCCCATCCGGCCCGACACGATCCTCAGCAGCCGGTTGGACAAGTCCTCGAGGTCATGCATCCGCTCCTGGAGCAGCGGATCGTCAATTTCCCGCATCCGCGCGCGGGTGCGCTGCTGGACCCGCTCGATCGCCGCTTCGGCGGTCAGGCCGCTGTCGATCGCCTCGTTGATCCGCCGCGACCAGCCCTCGTCGTAGGCGAACATGCGGTAGGTCTCGAGGATCTCGTTATGCTCGCCCACGGTCCCGAATTCGGTCTCGCGGGCCATGGTGTCGATCTGCTCGCGCATCTTGCGAAAGGCGCCATAGACCCGCTCGCGCTCGGCTTCGGTGTCCTCGGCAACCGTATGCTCGACCACTACCCGCGGTTCGTGGAAAACCGCTTCGCCCTTGGCCATGCCGGCGACGAGCTTCAGCCCGGATAGGCGGAGCGGACCAGCGCTGCGCAGCCGGCCTCGGCGCGCTCCGTCGACCAGGCGCGCTCCGGCGATCATCTCCGAAAGCACCATTGCGACGGTCTGCAGAGCCTCGATCTCGACGTCGTCGTAGCGGCGGGGATCGGCATGCTGGACGGCAAGCACCCCAATCGGGCTGGCGAGCCGAATAACGGGAACGCCGGCAAAGCTGTGATAGCGCTCTTCGCCGGTCTCCGGACGATAGGCGAAGGCCGGGTGCTCGGCCGCCTCGGCGAGGTTGAGGATGCGGCCCTCGGCAGCGATGGTCCCGACCAGCCCTTCGCCCATGCCCAGCCGCGTGACGTGCACTGCTTCCTTGCGGAGTCCGCGGGTGGCGAACAGCTCGAGCTTGCTGTCGCGCAGCAGGTAGATCGAGCAGACCTCGCTGGCCATCTTGTCCGCGATCAGATCGACCACGCGGTTGAGCTTCGACTGCGGATTTCCGCGCGCAGCCATGACCTCGTGCAGACCGGTCAGGATTTCCCGGGCAGCGATGGTGGCGGTCATGGGCATGGCGCCAGCGCTATCAGAACGGCAGCGGCGATGTCACGCCAGAGGAGCAGATCGCCGGGTGAATGTACGCGCTTTGGGGAAAATAGGACGTCCGGACACAAGCATGTTACAGCTATATCACGCTCGCACGCGCTCATCGAGCTACTGGTTTCAAGTCCCGCGATGATAGGTCGATCTTTGAGGAAATGCTGGTGCCTAGATTGCACGTGCAGAAGATATAGCGAATTCAGAGTGTAACCATGCTTGCAATGGCCGCGCTATCCCTCGTGTCGGGCGGTCTAGCGTTCTTGCAGATCGCTTTGCCCCGGGCTGCTTACTTCGTCTTGGCATTTGTCCTCATCGCGAGCGCCATGGTTCTTGGCTGGTCTACTCGCCGTTTATCACGCCCCGAACTAAGCTCCGCACTGGGTTCGAAGGAAACTCTAGCCCCTGCTCTCCAGCGCCCCCGCTGCTTCGTCCACCAGCTCGGCGATGATCGCCGCAACCGGCTCTTCCCGCGTCACCATGCCCACCGACTGGCCGGCCATCACCGATCCGCTCTCGCAATCGCCGTCGATCACCGCGCGCTTCAGGGCGCCGGCCCAATAATGCTCGATCTGCAGTTGCGCCTCGGTCATCTCCAGCCCCTGCTTGTCGAGCAGGTCGGCAACCTCGCGCTGCTTGGCGGCGAAGCGCTCGGTTTCCTTGTTCTTGAGTGCGCGCACGGGAATGACCGGCAGGCGGGGGTCGATCTGCACCGAGGGCACAGCGTCACGAGCAGAGGCGCGGATGAAGGCCTTCTTGAAGTTCGGGTGGGCGATGCACTCGGTCGCGCAGACGAAGCGGGTGCCGAGCTGAACCCCGACTGCCCCCATTTCCAGGTAAGCGGCAATGGCTTCGCCGCGCCCGATGCCGCCGGCGACGAACACGGGGATGTTCTTGGCCACGACCGGAAGGATCTCCTGCGCCAGCACCGATGTGGACACCGGGCCGATGTGGCCGCCTGCTTCCATGCCCTCGATAACCAGAGCATCGGCGCCGGAGCGGATCAGCTTCCTGGCCAAGGCCAGCGCCGGCGCAAAGGCGATCAGCTTGGCGCCGCCCCCCTTGATGCGGTCGATCGCGCCGCCCGGCGGCAACCCGCCGGCGAGCACGACATGGCCGACCTGGTGCTTCGCACAGACCTCGATCAGCTCGCGGAGCTGCGGGTGCATGGTGATCAGGTTGACGCCGAACGGCCGCTCGGTGCGCGTCATGGTCTCGGCAATTTCGGTATCGAGCAGCTCGGGCGTCATCGCGCCGCAGGCGATCACGCCGAAGCCGCCGGCGTTGGAGATAGCGGAGACCAGGTTGCGCTCCGAAATCCAGCTCATCGCGCCGCCCAGGATCGCATATTCGCAGCCGAGGAACTCCGTCCCGCGGTGCATCAGCTGCTTCAGGCGGTCATGCCCAAGGCTCATGCCGCCTGCTCCGCATCCAGACCGAAAGCGGTGTGGAGCACGCGGACCGCAAGCTCGAGCTGATCCTCGGCGATCAGCGCGCTGACCTTGATTTCGCTGGTCGAGACCGCGTGGAGGTTGATCTGCCGCTCGGCCAGCACGTCGAACATCTTGGCCGCAAGCTGCGGGTTGGAGCGGATGCCGACACCGATGATGCTGACCTTGGCAACGGCATCGTCGTGGACGATGTCGGCAAAGCCGATCTCGCCCCGGCGTGCCTCAATTGCCGACAGCGCTTGGGCAAGGCTCGCGCGCGGCACGGTGAAGGTCAGGTCGGACGAGCCGGTATTCGGCGTCGCCGCATGGACGATCATGTCGAAGGCGATGCCCGCCTCCGCCAGCGGCGCGATCACCCGCGCCACCGTTCCTGGCTGGTCGGGTACGCCGGTCAGCGTGACCCGCGCCTCGTTGCGGTCGGCGGCGATGCCGGCAATCTGGTTTCTCTCCATGCTTGCTCCTGAAAGTTCCGCGACGATGTCGGTGCCCCGCTTGTCCTCGAATGCCGACAGCACCCTGAGCGGCAGCCCTTCGCGCATCGCCAGACCGACCGAGCGGACCTGCAGCACCTTGGCGCCGACGCCGGCGAGTTCGAGCATTTCTTCGAACGTCACCTGATCGAGCTTGCGCGCGCGCGGCACGATCCGTGGATCGGTAGTGTAGACGCCATCGACGTCGGTGTAGATGTCGCAGCGGTCAGCCCTGACCCCAGCGGCGATGGCGACGGCCGAGGTGTCCGAACCCCCCCGCCCCAATGTCGCGACCCGGCCGTCGTTGGAAACGCCCTGAAAGCCGGGGATCACCGCCACCGTGCCGCCCTTCAGCGCTTCGTCCAGCAGCGGCGCCTCGACCGCCTCCACGCGCGCATTGCCGTGCACGCCCGACGCCCTGACCAGCTGCCAGCCCATGAAGCTGCGCGCCGTCAGCCGCATCGCCTGCAAGGTCATGGCCAGCAGCCCCGCAGTCACTTGCTCGCCGGAGGCGACCACGACGTCATATTCGGTCGGGTCGTGGAGCGGCGCGGCCTCCCGGCACAATTGCACTAGCCGGTCGGTCTCGCCGGCCATGGCGGAGACCACGACCAGCACTTCGTTCCCCGCCGCGGCCTCTCGCTGCACCCGCTGAGCGACGGAGCGGATGCGCTCGATGCCAGCCATCGACGTGCCGCCGAATTTCATGACAATGCGGGCCATGACGCGCGTGTAGGTATGGACCCACACAACAGCAACGCCGTTCGTCCTGAGCTTGTCGAAGACTGCCTTTCTCCTCCGCAACGGGTAAGGACAGGGCTTCGACAAGCTCAGCCCGAAGGTGTTGGTGATGGCAACGATAAACAGCGTGGTTCCCGCGGAAGCCGAGCGGTTCGGCCGCATCGCCGCCGATTGGTGGGATCCGGACGGCGCGTCGGCGATGCTCCACAAGCTCAACCCGGTGCGGCTCAAGTACATCCGGGACCAGATCGACCGCCATTGGCAATGCGACGAGTGCGGGCGAACGCCGCTCGCCGACAAGACCGCTTTAGACGTTGGCTGCGGCGCAGGGCTGCTCGCCGAACCGCTGGCGCGGCTCGGCGCCCAGGTCACCGGCATCGACGCGTCCCCGGAGGTGATCGCCGTCGCCCGCGAACATGCCGGCCGGATGGGCCTGGCAATCGACTATCATGCACTGCCGGTGGAGCAGATCGAGGGGCGATTCGACCTGATGACCGCGCTGGAGGTGATCGAGCATGTGGCGGACCCGGCCGCGTTTTTACGCTCGCTGGCCCAGCGCCTGGCCCCCGGCGGGCTGCTGATCCTGTCGACCCCCAACGCGACCAGCTGGTCGAAGCTGCTGACCATCACGCTGGCCGAAGGCTTCGGCCGCATTCCCAAGGGCACGCACGATTACGCGATGTTCATCGCGCCCGAGCGGATGCAGGCGCTGCTCGCGGATGCCGGCCTCACCTGCATCGATGTCGAAGGCATCGCCTTTGCCCCGACCCGCGGGCTGCACCTTAGCGACGACCTGCGCCTGAACTACCTGGTCGCTGTCGTGCCCGCCGTCTAGAACTTGGTCCCAATCGTGACCATCAGCCGCTGGCTCTTGTGGCCTCCGGGCAGGTCGACGGATTGGACGCCCACGCTGCCCATCACTCCGGGCGCAAGCATCCTTTGGGCGCGGACCGGCGCCGGGGCCGCATAATCCGTCGACACCTCTGGCAAGCGATAGATGATGCGCTTCTCGCCGGCGCCACAAACCACGATTTCATCCGCGGACCGGGAACTACAGCCGCCCCGCACGGCCTCCGGCACGTCAAGCCGCCCACCCTCAACCGCCGCCGCGAGAGCTAGGACCAAGATCAAAAATCGACCTTGTCGTAGTGCTGGGGCGGGACGATCACTTCCATCCGCTCGCCCAGCAGCGGCCGGAAACCGGGCCGCGATTTCATTACTGCGTACCAGTCCTTGGTCTGCTTGTGCCCGCGCCAATCCAGCGCGCCGAGATAGTCGATGACGCTGAGGTGCGCCGCGGCGGTGAAGTCTGCCAGGCTCAAGCCTGGCCCGGCCAGCCAGCGACGGTGGTCGAGCAGATAATCGACATAGTCGAGATGTTCGGACGCGATCCGCATGGCTTCGCGTAGCACCCGGGTGTCCGGGCTCTCGCGGCTGACCAGGCGCTTGCGCATCCGCTCGTTCATCAGCGGCTCGACGACTTCGCGGAACAGCTTGACGTCGAACCATTCGGTCATGCGCCGGATCTCGGCGCGCAGTACCGCATTGCCGTGAATCATGGGCATGCGGTCGACCGTCTCGTCGAAATATTCAACGATCGGCTGCGACCCGATCAGCGTGATACCCTGGTCGGGCTCGACCATCACGGGGGTCTCGCCCGCGGCATTCAGGTCAACAAACTCGTCCCGCCGCTCCCACGGGTTCTCGCGGACCAGCTCGTGCGCCGTGCCCTTCTCGGCCAGCACCAGCCGGACCTTGCGCGAGAAGGGACACAGGGGAAATTGGAACAGCTGCCACATGGGCGGGCAGCTTTAGCGGTTGCCGACGAGCCGTCTAGCGCTTCGGATAGGTCGGGTCGGGCATGTTGGCGACTGCCCGCTCGAGCGACTGCTCCATCGACTGGATGCCCTGCATCATTGACGGCAGGGCCGACGAGAGCACCTTCATGCTCTGCTGGATCATCGGGCGCACGTTGGCGATCTGCTGCTCGAAGTCGCGGTCGAAGTTGCGATTGTCGGCGCGGCCGACGTCCCGGAGCGTCTGCTTTTTCTCGGCTGCCGTCGGCTTACGCCCCTCAAGGGCAGCCTGCACCTCGCCGACCGGCAGGCTGAGGAACGCCTTGGACATCGCCTGCATGGCGCCGGCCAGCTTGTCGGCGGTGGCCGGGTCGGTCAGCTCGGGCGGAAGCTGCACGGCCGGTGCCTGAGCCGCAACCGGGGCAGCGCTGAGGAGCAACGGTACGACGACGAGTGCAGCATGCATTGCGACCTCCTTGCCAAGTGGCTGAATTGTCTCGCCGATCGGCTTAGCGCAAGCTGAACGGCAGATAAATCACCGAAGGCTGAGCCAAATCAGCGCCCCGGCTCCAGCGACGATCCGGTACCAGGCGAACGGCGCGAAGCCGAAGCGGGTGATGACCGAGATGAAGGCTTTGACGACGACAATCGCCACCACGAAGGAGACCAAACTGCCGACCAGGATCCAGCCGGTCATGTCCGCCGTAAGCGTATCGCCGTGGCGGAACAGCTGCATGGCTGTGGCGCCGCTCAGAGTCGGAACGGCAAGGAAGAAGCTGAACTCGGCCGCGGTCTTGCGATCGACGCCAAGGCTCATCGCGCCGAGGATGGTCGCGCCCGAGCGGCTCACGCCCGGGATCATCGCCAGGCACTGCC
>CADCVY010000113.1 GCA_902806275.1 uncultured Sphingomonas sp.
GGAGCGCCGGCAGGCGACGCCGTCGCGCTGAATCTCGCATCGCGGGGAAATGTGCTCTAGGGCGCCCCGCAATGACGCCTGTTCAGCCCGTCCGGGGCACCCAGAGCCTGCTTGGAGAAGACGCCGACCGCCTCGCGACGGTGGTCGCCGCGTTCGAGCGCGTGCGCCGTTTGTACGGGTTCAAGCGGGTCGAAGTGCCGACGATCGAGCAGACCGCGGTGTTCGCCCGCACCATCGGCGAGACCACCGACGTCGTCTCCAAGGAAATGTACAGCTTCGAGGACCGCGGAGGGGAATCGATCACCCTGCGGCCCGAGTTCACCGCCGGCATCTGCCGCGCTTACATCTCCGAAGGCTGGCAGCAGCACGCGCCGATCAAGGTCGCCACCCACGGCTCGGCGTTCCGCTACGAACGGCCGCAGAAAGGCCGCTTCCGCGAGTTCCGCCAGCTTGACGCCGAGATCATCGGATCGGGCGAACCGCAGGCCGACGTCGAATTGCTGGGCTTTGCCGAACAGCTGCTCCGCGAGCTCAAGATCGAAGGCGCGATCCTCAAGCTCAACACGCTCGGCGATCCGGAGACGCGTTCGGCCTGGCGCGACGCGCTGCATGAGCATTTCCGCAGCCGAGCGTCGGAGCTCAGCGACGACAGCCGCGCCCGGCTCGAGCGCAATCCGCTGCGCATCCTCGACAGCAAGGCCCACCAGGATTGGCCGGTGGTCGACAGCGCGCCCGTAATCGACGATTTCCTCACCGACGAGGCGGCCGATTTCTTCGGCAAGGTCACGCAGGGGCTCGATGCCGCCGGCATCCACTGGGAGCGGGCGCCGCGGCTGGTCCGCGGCCTCGATTACTATCGCCACACGGCCTTCGAGTTCGTCACCGACCGGCTCGGCGCGCAAGGCACCGTGCTCGCCGGCGGACGCTACGACGGCCTGATCGAAAGTCTAGGCGGCCCGCAAACGCCCGCGGTGGGTTGGGCGGCGGGAATCGAACGGCTGGCGATGATGATCGAGGTGCCGGCGCGAGAGACCTCGCGCGCAGTCCTCGTGCCGCTTGGCGAACGCGCCGAGGCGGCGGCCCAACGTATCCTCGCGGACCTCCGGCGCACCGGGGTCGCGGCCGACATGGCCTATCGCGGCAACATGAAAAAGCGCCTCAGCCGGGCGAATGACGCCGGCGCCGCTTACGTGATCATTGTCGGCGACGACGAGCTCGACCGAGGCGAGGCGCAAGTGAAGAATCTTGCCACGGGTGAGCAGCGTGCGGTCGCGCTCGACGACCTGACAGCCGCGGTGATAGCCGCGTGACGCAGATTTCGTCCGAGCGCATCGCCTCGATCGAGGCACGCAAACAGGAGCTTTCCGAAGCGATGGCGCGCGGGGACCTGCCGCCCGACGAGTTCGTGCGGCTGTCCAAGGACTATGCGGCGATCGAGCCGGTTGCCGCCGCCGCCCGCGAAGTCCGCCGCCTGCGCGCCGAGCTGCAGGTGCTCAACGGCCTGGTTGCCGACCCGTCCGCCGAAACCGAGCTGCGCGAAATGGCGGCAGCCGAGGCGGAGGACATCCGCGGCAAGTTGCCCGAGGCCGAACGCGCGCTCGCCGTGCACCTGCTCCCGCGCGACGCCGCCGACGAGCGGCCAGCCATGCTCGAAGTGCGCGCCGGCACCGGCGGCGACGAGGCGGCGCTGTTCGCGGGCGACCTGCTGCGGATGTACCAGCGGTTCGCCGAAACCCAGGGCTGGCGGTTCGAACTGATCTCGGCAAGCGCGTCCGAAATCGGCGGCTTCAAGGAGGCGGTCGCCTCGATCAGCGGATCGGGGGTGTTCGCCAGACTGAAGTTCGAGAGCGGCGTCCACCGGGTCCAGCGCGTGCCGGCGACCGAGAGCGGCGGCCGCATTCATACGTCGGCGGCGACAGTCGCGGTGCTGCCCGAAGCCGAGGACGTCGACGTCCAGATCGACGACAAGGATTTGCGCATCGACGTCTACCGCTCGTCGGGACCTGGCGGCCAGTCGGTGAACACCACCGACAGCGCGGTGCGCATCACGCACCTGCCGTCAGGGCTGGTCGTCATCCAGCAGGACGAGAAGTCGCAGCACAAGAACAAGGCCAAGGCGCTCAAGGTCCTGCGCACCCGGCTGTTCGAGCTGGAGCGCGAGCGGCTCGCCAGCGAACGCGCCGGCGCGCGCAAGTCGATGGTCGGCTCGGGCGACCGGTCGGAGCGCATCCGCACCTACAATTTCCCCCAGGGCCGCGTCACCGACCACCGCATCAACCTGACGCTGCACAAGCTCGAGGAAGTCCTCGAAGGCCCCGGTCTTGGCCAGTTGCTCGAGGCCTTGATTGCCGAGGACGAAGCGGAGCGGCTCGCCGGCCTCGACGAAGGGTGAAGGCCATCGCCCGCGCGCTGGCCGATGCCGCGCGCCAGCTCGAACCCACCAGCGATACCGAGCGGCTCGATGCCGAGCTGCTGATGGCCGAAGCTCTGCACATTGACCGTGACAGGCTGATCCTGTCGCCGCCCGACCGGCCCGTTCCCGACCGCTTCTGGCAAATGATCCAGCGCAGGAAGGCTGGCGAGCCGGTCGCCTACATCACGGGCCGACGCGCCTTCTGGAACATCGAGCTGCACGTTGGCCCGGGTGTGCTCGTTCCCAGACCCGACAGCGAAGTGCTGATCGCGTCGGCGATCGCGCATTTCGAAGGGCGTCAGCCGCCCCGCCGAATCCTTGATCTCGGCACCGGGCCGGGCACCTTGCTGCTGGCGGCGCTCGACATCTGGCCGGAGGCAGCCGGGGTCGGCACCGACCTTTCTCGCCACGCCCTCTCCTACGGCGCCGCCAACGCCCGGCGGCTCGGGTTCGAGCAGCGCGTGCACCTGCGCCTCGGCAATTGGGCCGAAGGCGTCGAGGGAAGGTTCGACCTCATCCTGTGCAACCCGCCTTACGTGGCCGATGACGCGGACCTCGGACCCGGCGTCCGCGAGTTCGAACCCGACGAGGCGCTGTTTGCAGGCAAGGAGGGGCTGGACGCCTATCGCGCGCTGGCCCCGCAGCTGCCGCACCTGCTCAACCCCGGCGGGCTGGCCGCGGTTGAGATCGGGCCGAATCAAGCCGCGGCCGTGACCGCCCTGCTTGCCCGCGATGGGCTGCGAAGCCACGTTGCCCAAGACTTTGCCCGGCGCGACCGGGCGGTGCTGCTAACCTGGGTTTGAACGAAATCGCTTGGCATCCGCCCTGGGCCGGACTACATCAGCCGTAGGACCGGGCTCCGCTCCCTTGTGGAAAGCTGAGCGCATCCCGCTCCACCCCCGACGCAATCGGCCGTTCGCACCGCGCCCTAGGCGCAGACCGGAACGAAAGGTCAGAGCCGCGCATCTGCCGGCCTGCCCGTCCGACGCCAAGGGGCTAGCTTCTTTGTTAGGGAAGTGCGGATTTGATCAACAACAGACAACAAGGTGGCCGCCGTCGCGGCCGCGGGGGGCAGCGGGACAGGAACGTCGGCGGACAGCCGGGGAACCGCACCGATAACCGGCAGCGCGGCAACGCCGCTCAGTTGCTTGAGAAGTACAAGAACATGGCGCGCGACGCGCAGCTCGCGGGGGACCGCGTGCAGACCGAATATTATCTGCAATATGCCGATCACTACCACCGCGTGCTCGGCGAGAACCGCCCGCGTCACGAGGACCAGCGACCGCAGCGCGGCGACGAGTTCGACGATGAGGATGGCGACGACGAGATGATCGAAGCCGCCGAGGAGCAGACCTCGCGCAGCGACGAGCGTTCCCCACGCGAGGAGCGCCCCGAGCGGGCTGAGCGCCCGAACCGCCGCCCGCGCGAGCGCCGGCCGCGCGACGCGGACGAGCAGATCGCGGACGGCGATGGCGAGGACTTTCAGGGCGGCCCGCGCATGAACGGCAGCGGCGAAACGATTGCGTTCGACGTTCTGCCGCCGGCGATCGGGCGCGAGCCCGAGGCGCTGGACGGCGATGCCGCCGAGGAGGTCGAACCCCGTCGCCCGCGTCGCCGCACTCGTGCTGCCCGGCCCGCCGACGGCGAAGACGAGATCGCGCCCGCTGCCTGACCGGCTGCCGGGTCAATTCACTGGGCATTCACTGCCGTTGCCGCTTCTCGCACCCAACGGCGGGTTGACGGTCATGTGACAGGGTTACATCCTCCTCGCGGTCGAGGGGAGATGTTGATGCGTAAGCTGGTCCTGTTGTGCACTGCCCTTGGCGCCGCGAGGCCGTTGATAGCCCAGGATGCCGGGCCAGCGCTCTCGGCGCTGCAAACCGCGCAAGGCGACATTGCGGTCACCATCTACAACAACGACCGCGCGCTGGTCGAAGACAAGCGCGATCTCGATCTCGCGGCCGGCCGCACGCGCCAGGAGTTCCGCGACGTCTCCGCGCAGATCCAGCCGGAAACCGTGACCCTCAATGGCCGGGGGATCAGCGTCGTCGAGCAGAACTTCGATTTCGACCTGCTGACGCCCACGGCATTGATGCAGAACGCGGTTGGCCAGACCATCACCCTAGTCCGGGTGAACCCGGCAACTGGGGCGGAGACCCGCGAACGGGCGACGGTGCTGGCGGCGAACGGCGGCGTGGTGCTGCAGATCGGCGACCGGGTCGAGGTCCTGCGCGACGATGGGCTCCCCGCTCGTGTCATCTTCGACCAGGTGCCCGCCACGCTTCGTGCCCGCCCGACCTTGTCGGTGACGCTCCAGGCGGACGGTGGCGGACGCCTGCCCGTGACGCTTACCTATCTCACGCCGGGGCTCGGCTGGGCCGCTGATTACGTCGCTCTGTTCGACGATGCCAACGGCCGAATGGAAGTTCAGGGCTGGGTGACGCTGACCAACAATAGCGGGACGCCTTACGTGAATGCCTCGACCCTGCTGGTCGCCGGGGCCGTCGGGCAGGCCGGCGGCGGCCGCTACCGCGGGGATTACGGCGGCGGCTATCCTCCGCCACCCCCGCCCCCGCCGCCGCCGATGATGGACCGCGCCGGCACCGAAACCGCCCCGCGCGAGCGCCTCGGCGACTTCTACCTCTACCCGCTGCCGGAGCGCACCACGATCGCCGACAAGCAGACGAAGCAGGTCAGCTTTCTCGACGTGCAGAACACGCCGGCAGCGCGAGCGTACGAGTTCCGCAGCGGCTGGCTGTCGACCAGCGACCAGCCGCTCAGCGCCAACACGGTTCTGCGCTTCTCAAGTTCGCGAAACCAAGGCTTGGGCGACGCGCTGCCGGCCGGGACCATGCGCGTTTACCAGCGCGACGCGCGCGGCAATCCGCAGTTCGTCGGCGAGCACCGCATCGGCCACACGCCGATGGGCTCGGACATCGGGCTCGCCACGGGCCAAGCGTTCGACGTCAAGGTCCGGCCGGTGGTCGAGGAGCGCACGCGGCTGAGCGGGGACCGCTGGCGGACGCGCATGCGCTACACGCTCACCAACGCCGGGCCGCGACCGGTCACCGTCGACCTCATCCAGTCGGGCCTGTGGGGCGATACGCGCATCGTCGACCAGAGCCTGCGCGCTGAGCGCCTCAGCGCCGATGATGCGCGCTGGCGCGTACCGGTGCCGGCTAACGGTGAGGCCATTGTAACGGCGACCTTCGACAGCCGTCACTGAGCCATGTTCCCCAAATTTCCGTTCGGGCTGAGCTTGTCGAAGCCCTGTCTTCCGTTCTTTGAAAGAAAGAAGAGCAGTCCTTCGACAAGCTCAGGACGAACGGTTCTGGTTGGCTTGATGCTTCTCTTCCCAGCGCCTGCCGGCGCCCAGTCGGTCGTCAACTCGCCGGCTCCGGACCGGGTCGCGGTGACCGTCTACCGCAATCCCGATCGCGGGCTGGAGCCGATGAACCTGCAGTGGCTTGGCGGCTACGCGCTGGTCAGCGAGACGCGGCGGGTGCGCTTGCCGGCAGGCTCCAGCGAGTTGCGGTTCGAGGGCGTGACGTCGGGCATCGTGCCCCAGAGCGCGATCGTCACCGGACTAGGCCAGGCGGTGCTGGAGAAAAACCGCGACGCGCGGCTGCTGTCGCCGGGGTCGTTGCTCGACGCTTCGCTGGGCGAGCGGCTGACCTTGCGCCGCACCTCACGGGCCACCGGCGCGGTGCGGCAGCAGGAGGCGATCGTCCGGTCCACCGCGGATGGGATCGTTATCCAGGGTCCGGACGGGGTCGAAGCGCTGCGCTGCACCGGCATTCCCGAGACGCTGCTCACGGCTCGCGTGCCGCCGGGGCTCTCGGCCAAGCCGACCTTGTCGGTGCGCGTGCGCAGCCCCGAGCCGGTCGAGCGGGAGGTGACCTTGTCGTACATCACCAACAATTTCGATTGGCAGGCCGACTACATTGCCGAGCTTTCGCCCCGCGGCGACCGCATCTCCCTGTTCGGCTGGCTGACCATGGCGAACAGCGACGTCACCGGGCTCGAGAATGCCAATGCGCAGGCGGTTGCCGGCAAGCTCAATCGCGAGCGGGTGTGGGTCGATCCCGGCGAGGCCAGGCCGATTCAGATCACCTGTTGGCCGCAGGGCACGACCAGCGACATCCCGGAGCAGGTGCAACTTATGAGTGGCGAGGACATCGTTGTCACGGGCTCGCGGATTTTGGCCGGCGCACCCCCGCCGCCTCCGCCACCACCGCCGGCGGCAATGGCGGAACGCGGCGGGTACGATGCTGAGGAAGAACGGCTCGGTGAAGTGCGCCTCTACCGGGTGCCGATCAGCGTCACGGTCGCGGCCAAGTCGCAGAAGCAAATTGCCTTGCTGCGCCAGCCCGCGGTTCGGATCGAGAGCATCCTGCGCCTGCGGCCGCATCAGGGTCCGATCGACGGTCCGCTCGAACGAGTGCTGATCACCCGCAACACGCCAGCGCAGGGGCTCGGTCTCGCGATCCCGGCAGGCAAGGTGGCGCTGTTCGGCCGACGCGAGGGCCGCCGCATCCTCCTGGGCGAGGGACGTATTGACGACCATACCATCGGCGAGAAAGTCGAGATTCCCGTGGCCACGGCCACTGGCGTAAGGGCGGTGCAGCGATTGACGGATCGCAGCGTCGGCCGGGCCGGCCTCAACCTGGTTCTCAGCAACGACCTCCCGTCAGCACAGACGGTAGAGATCGAACTCCCGCTGCAGGCGCGGTCGGGCGAGACGAAGCTGCCGACGCGGGACGGCTGGAAGCTGTGGCGCGTAAGCGTGCCGGCGAACGGGCGTGCCGAGCTGAATTACGAGCTGGGCGGCGATTGATCGATCGCGCGGGGCCGGTTGTCCTCGTCGCGCG
>CADCVY010000114.1 GCA_902806275.1 uncultured Sphingomonas sp.
GAAGTGCAGATGGACTCTTCCCGCCCGGTGACCCAGCTGGCCGAGTCCGTCGGCCTCTCGCATGCTCCGGCGTGGCGGCGGCTCCAGCGACTCCGGGCTGAAGGCTTCATCCAGCGGGAGGTTGCAATCCTGGATCGCGAGAAGCTCGGCTGGGATTTGGAGCTGTACGTGCTCGTCAAACTTAACGCGGTTGCTCGGGCCGATATCAACGCGTTCGCGACGTCGATCCTGGAGCACGAGCAAGTGATCGGCTGCTACCTGGTGCTCGGCAACGTCGATCTCGTTCTGCAAGTGATCGCCCGCAACATCCGCGACTATGAACGCTTCTTCCTCGAGCATCTGAGCCAGGCAACTGGCGTCCACGAGGCCAATACGATCACCCTGCTGTCGCGCCTCAAGGACGGCACCGCCATCCCGATCTAGTCGTCCTTATCCTCTGCCAGGCTCGGCGCAGCCCCCGTCAGCTTCTCCCCTTCCCGCGCCTCCTCCGGCCGGTCCTCGACCTTGTCGCTGGTCGCCACATTGTCGGCCGCCCAGGCGCCGCGCTTCCCCATCGGCGCCGGAGGGCCGGTGGTGCTGTCCTTGGCAGTCTGGTGCTCGATCTCGCTGTTAAGTTCGGCCCCGAACAAGAAGGCATAGGCGGACAAATAGAGCCAGGTGAGCAGCGCGACGACGGTTCCAAGCGGTCCGTAACTCGCGCTGTAGTCGGTGAAGTTCGCAACCCAGAAGCCGAACGCTGCGGTCAGCAGCAGCCAGGTGACGGCCGCGAAAAGTGAGCCCGGAGTGATCCAACTCCACCGCGCATTCTCCCGCGACGGGCCCAGCCGATACAAGGAAGCAGCAACGGCCGCCGCAGCCAGCATCAGCAGCGCATAGCCGCCAACCCGTCCCGCAGCGACGGTCTCCGGCCGGGCTTCCGGCAACAGCGAGCGCAGAAAGGTCACCGCCGCTGTCGCGCCGATCGCCAGCAGAGCAGCGAGCACTGCGGCCACCGTTAGCATCAGCGCGAGGAGGTAGAACCGCAGCAGGCTCCGTTTCTCCTTTTCCTCGTAGGCGATGTTGAGCGCGGTCAGGATCGCCGCGGCACCGTTGGTGCCGCCGTACAAAGCGACCAAGACGGCGAGCAGGATGCCGAGGCCCTTGGTCCCCTCCGACGCCTGGACTGCCCGCATCAACTGCTCGCCGATCAGCAGCGCGATGTCGGCCGGAAGGACGGTGGTCAGCGCCCGCATGTGCTCGATCACGGTCATCGGCGCGGCGACCGCGCCGTAGGTCAGGACGATTAAGCCGAGCAGCGACAGGAGGGCGAAGAAGCCATAGAATGCGACGCCGGCCGCGACGAGCGCGACGTTGTCGTCCCAGGTCCGCGTATAGGTGCGCGCGAAAATGTCTTTCCATGCGGCTCGGGGCATCTGCCACGGCGAGCTAGCCTCATGCCCGCGCGGATCGTTGGACGGAAGCTCGTTCGTCGTGCCGGCCAGCGGTCAGTCCTTCCGCTTGAGCAGCGAGAGGCCGGCCGCCGTAACAAGCAGCGCCGCGCCGGCGCCTTCGCTCCCGCGCTTGCGCATCAGCGACAGGCCGAAGGTCGACAGCGTCGCCGTCACCATCCCCACCTTGCGCAAGCCCGCCAGGCTGCCGGCACGGTTCGCCACTCGGGCAACGACATAGGGATGATCCTTGCCGTTCTCGCGCGGGGGAACCTGATGGTGCACCTGGCGAGGGGCTTCGCGTGCCGGCCGCGCCTTGCCTGCCGAGGCGCCGGCGCCCTCCTCTCCATGCGCGCCGGCGTCTTCCTCTCCATCGGCGCTGGCGACGTGATCCGCCGACCAGGCGCCGCGTTGTCCGAGCCCTTGTTCTGCACCCGACGTCGTGTCCTTCGCGGTCTGATGCTCGAGCTCGCTGTTCAGCTCGGCACCGAACAGGAGCACGTAGCTCGACAGGTAGAGCCAGGTGAGCAGCACCACCACCGCGCTCAGCGACCCATAGGTGGCACCATAATTGCCGAAGTTCGAGACGTAGTAGCCGAAGGCAAGCGTCAGGACGATCCAGATGATGGCGAAGAACAGGGAGCCGGGCGTCAGCCAAACCCACTTCGCCTTGTCGCGCGAGGGCGCGTAGCGGAACATGGTCGCCGCGGCGCCCGCTGCGACGGCGCCGAGCAGCACGTAGGTGAGCACCTTGCCGAGCACGACCCCGAAGGTGCCGAGGTTGGGCACGATGTGCTGGAGCGCTGCCAGCAACGCGATCGCCGCACCCGCCAGCAGCGCCATGATCACCGCCCCGACCGTCATCGCCAGTGCCAGCGCGGTGACCTTGAGGAACCCGCGCTTTTCTTCCTCTTCATAGGCGATGTTAAGCGCGGTGATGATTGCAGTGGCGGCATTGCGCGCACCCCACAGCGCCAGCGCCAGCGCCAGCAGCAGACCGAAGCCTTTCTTGCCGCCGCTGGTCTGCGCGACGTTGAGGAGCTGTTCGCCCACCAGTTGGGCAACCTGCGCGGGCAGGACCGCCGTCAATTCGCCCGCATGGCGAACGACCGTCTGCGGATCGGCAACTAGACCGTAGGTCAGCACAATCGCCCCAAGCAGCGGCACCAGCGCAAGGAAGCCGTAGAAGGCGACTCCGGCGGCAATGACGCTGACATTGTCCTTCGAAGATTCTTTCCAAGTGCGCAGCAGGACTTCCTTCCAGCCCTTGGCCGGCATCTTGAACGGCGAGTCGGCATCGCGACCCGACCCTTGCCCGGGCGCGTTGCCGTTGTTCTTCGCTGCTGTGTCGCTTGGCATGTGCCGCTAACCAGTTGGACCGGCGCGCGTTCCAGCCAAGCTGCGCGCGAGCGGCCAGCGAAGCTCTTGCCAAGTTCCGCAAACAGGCGGACGGTGACCGCTTCCACCAAGGCGCCCGAGCGCCTCCCAAGCGGCTCCGCGCGCCCGTGAACCGGACGAAGGGAGAATCGCATGGCTGGAGAATCCAAGGGCACCCGAATGATCGCGCTGGTGGGACCCGCCGGCGCGGGAAAGACCAGCCTTGCCGAAGCGATGCTGTTCGCAGCCGGAACCACCGATCGGCTGGGCTCTACGGCCAACGGCTCCAGCATTGGCGACTGGAGCCCCGAAGCGCGCCAGCGCGGCGGCTCCACCGAACTGAACCTCCTCCACCTCCGATACCTCGGCGACCAGTTCGCCATCCTCGACTGCCCGGGGTCGATCGGCTTTGCGGCCGATGGCGCGCGCGCTTTGGCGATCGCCGATGTCGCCATTGTTGTCGTCGATCCGGATCCGGCGCGGGCGCCGCTGGCCGCCCCTGCCCTGCGCGCCCTCGACGAGCTGGGCATCCCCCACCTCATCTTCGTCAACCGCATCGACCAGGCGCATGGCCGCATCCGCGACCTCCTTTCCGCGCTTCAGCCGATGAGCGTTTCGCCCCTGATCGCGCGACAAGTGCCGATCTGGGATGGCGAGCGCGTCGCCGGCTTCGTCGATCTCGCGCTCGAGCGGGCGTTCAAATATCGCCCTGGCCAAAGGTCCGAGCGCATCGAGATCCCGCCAGACCTGCAGGACCGCGAGATCGAAGCCCGCACCCACATGCTCGAACAGCTTGCCGATCATGACGACGAGTTGCTCGAGCAACTGCTGATGGACCAGACGCCCAGTCCGGACAGGGTTCTCCAGGACCTCGCCAGGGGAACCAGCGAAAGCCTGGGTGTGTCGCTGCTGTTCGGCTCGGCGATCAGCTCATGGGGCGTGCGCCGCCTGTTGAAGGCCCTGCGCCACGAAGCGCCAGGCCCGGAGGCCGCTGCCGCACGGCTCGAGGTCACCGACCCGGCGATGTACGTGTTCAAGGTCCAGCACGGCAGCATCGGCCGACTGGCGATGGCCCGGGTGCTTGGCGGGCGCATCGGCGAAGGGTCCGACTCCAGGAGCGCGGACGGCAGCCACGCGCGCGTCGGGTCGATGTTCAAGGTGCAGGGCGAGAAGACCCAGAAGGTCGCCGAAGCGCGCCCCGGAGACATCGTCGCGGTGGCCAAGATCGACAGCGTCAAGGCCGGCCAGTGGCTCGGAGCCGGCAAGCTGCCGCCGTCCATCGACGTGGACTACCCGGCGCGCAACTGCGCCTTGGCCATCGAGCCCGCCGACCGCAAGGACGACGTCAAGCTGTCAGGCGCGCTGCAACGCTTGCTCGACGAGGATGGCGCGCTGATCGTCGAGCACGACGACGCCGCCCACGAACTCCGGCTGCGGGGGATCAACGACGAGCACCTCAACACGGTGATCGCGCGGCTGAAACGCCGCTACGGGGTCGAAGTGAAGGCCCACCCGCCCAGGATTGGCTACCGGGAGTCGATCCGCAAACCGGTGACGCAGAAGGGCCGCCACAAGAAGCAATCGGGCGGGCACGGCCAGTTCGGCGACGTGATCATCGAGGTGAAGCCGCTGCCGCGTGGATCCGGCTTCCAGTTCGATGAGCGGATCACCGGCGGAGCGGTGCCGCGGCAATGGATTCCCGCGGTCGAGCAAGGGGTTCGTGACGTGCTCCAGAAAGGCCCTCTCGGGTTCACCGTGGTCGACTGCGCCGTCACTTTGGTCGACGGCAGCTACCACAGCGTCGACAGCTCCGAACTTGCGTTCCGTATCGCCGGCAGGATCGCCATGCAGGAAGCGCTGACCGCTGCCCAGCCGCACCTGCTCGAGCCGATGCACAGGCTGACCGTCGTATGCCCGTCCAGCGCTACCAGCCGCATCACCTCGGCCGTGGCTGGGCGGCGCGGGCAGATGCTCGGCATGGGCCCGCGTGACGGCTGGACCGGCTGGGACCGGATCGAGGCGTTGATCCCTGAAGCCGAGCTTGCCGGGTTGGAGGCCGAGCTGCGGTCGCAGAGCCAGGGCCTCGCCACCTACGAAGCCGAGTTCGACCATCTGACCGAGCTCAATGGCCCGCTCGCTGACAAGGTCTTGCAGCAGCAAAGGGTGCCAGAGCCGGCCTAGCCGGCGAGCGTCTCGACCACCGCGACCGGGTGCCAATCGCCCAGGCCGTGCTCCGCAGCGAAGTTGGGTGGAAACGGCCGGCCGCCGTGGAGGCCGCTGGTGACGAAAACCACGTCGAAGCCCATTCGCGCGGCACCCAGAATGTCGGTCTGAAGCCCGTCGCCGATCGCCAGCACTGCGCTGGCCGGCGGGTCGCCCGCGAGTTGCAGGGCATGGGCGTAGATGGCCGGATAAGGCTTGCCATACCAGCTGACCCGGCCGCCGAGCTCCTCATAGGCATCGGCGATGGCACCGGCGCAGGGCTGTGCGACCCCGCCGTGGATCACGACGCGGTCGGGATTGAGGCAGTGCATGCGCACGCCTTCCTGCGCCCAGCGCGCTAGGTCATCGCGGTAATCGTCGACCTGAGGCCGCCGCTCTTCGAGGCCGGTGCAGGCGAGTCCGCCGAATGGCTCCTGGTCGCGGATGCGAACGCCCTTGGTCTCCAGCACCTGGCGATCCGAAGCGGTGCCGAGGAAGCCGACCGCTTCGCCAAGCGCGTTGATCGCTGCAATCCCGGCCTCCCCGCCGCTGACGATCGCATCCCAGGCGTCGCGCGGCAGGCCAACTTGCGCGAGATGCTGTTCAACGGCCTCGGCGCTGCGCGGCGCGTTGGTGATGAGGATGACGCAGCGGCCCTCATCGCGCCACTTGCGCAGCCGCTCCGCGGCCCCGGGGAGCAGCGTGTAGCCGTCGTAGACGACGCCCCACAGGTCGCACAGGATCGCGCGGTATCTGAGATCGAGCGCCGTCCAGAAGTCGTCTCGCTGCGCCACCGCGGCGCCGTAGCCAGCGCGCCTGCGTCTGTGAAGCGCTTGACGCCGCCACGCTCTGCGGCTTGGGTTCGCCCGCCAGCGACACGAAGGGGAGATGCATGGCCAAGAAGCTGACTAAGTTCATTCTCCTGGCGCTGGTGCTCGGCGTCATCGCCGGGTGGGCGATCAATTCGGCGATCGACGACGGCTCGCCCGAAAGCGCGGCGCAGCTGAAATCAATCGCCGGATACTTCAGCATCGTCACCGCCCTGTTCCTGCGCCTGATCAAGATGATCATCGCGCCGCTGGTCTTCTCCACCCTGGTCGCCGGCATCGCGCACATGGGCGACATCGCCGCGCTCGGCCGCGTCGGCGGGCGCTCGCTGGTGTGGTTCATCGGCGCCAGCCTGGTGTCGCTCACCCTGGGCCTGCTGCTGGTCAACCTGTTCCAGCCCGGGGTCGGCCTCAACCTCCCGATCCCGCCCGTGACAGCGGCCAGCGGCGTCGAGACCTCGGGGTTCAACCTCAAGGACTTCATCACCCATTTGGTGCCGGCCTCGATCTTCGAGGCGATGAGCGCCAACGAAATCCTGCCGATCGTCGTATTCTCCATCTTCTTCGGGGTCGCCCTGACAGCGATTGGGGAGAAGGGCCGCCCGATCGTCCGCGGCGTAGAGGCTTTGGTCGCCGTCACGCTCCAGATCACCGATTACGTGATGCGGTTTGCGCCGCTGGCGGTGTTCACCGCGGTCGCCAGCGCCATCACCGAGCGCGGCCCCGAGATCCTGTTCACCTTCGGCAAGTTCGTCGGCAGCTTCTATCTCGGCCTGGTGCTCCTATGGGCGCTGCTGATCGGGGCGGCTTTCCTGATCATCGGCGGCCGCACGCGGCACCTCGTCCGCTACATCCGCGACCCGCTGGTGCTGGCCTTCTCGACTGCGTCGAGCGAGGCCGCCTACCCGCGCACTCTGGAGGCGCTCGACCGCTTCGGGGTGCCGCCGCGCATCGCCAGCTTCGTGCTGCCGCTGGGCTATTCGTTCAACCTTGACGGCTCGATGATGTACATGACCTTCGCGACGATCTTCGTCGCGCAGGCATACGGCATCGATCTCAGCCTCGGCACGCAGATCCTGATGCTGCTCACCCTGATGATCACGTCGAAAGGTGTCGCCGGCGTGCCCCGCGCGAGCCTGGTGGTGATCACGGCGACCTTGGCTCAGTTCAACATCCCGGAAGCGGGCCTGCTGCTGATCCTAGCCGTCGATCATTTCCTGTACATGGGCC